>CAXUKA010000070.1:0-21552 GCA_964251335.1 uncultured Hymenobacter sp. | reverse complement strand
ATCCGCCCCGATGGCCGACACCACCAGAAACTGCGCCGCAAAGTTGGCCGCCGTTATGGCCGCCAGCTTCACTACGTACAGAAAATCGACTTCAAAAAACGCTTCTTTCGAGCCTGCTTGCTGCCGCGTGGTGCCCAGGCAGCAGTACACATCGTCGGCAATGAGGCGCAGGCGCTCGGCTTCGAGCTGGCCGAGGTCGGTGACTACCTGCGTGAGCTTGGGATGCTGCACGGCTACTGGGCGGCGGCCTACTACTATCACTTTGGCGTAGCGCTCCGAGGCTAGCAGCATAGGCAGCAAGGCGCTGCCAACTAAGCCCGTAGCACCGGCGAGTAGAGCTGTTTTTTTCATCTAGCAAGTAGTCAAGATACTGGTAGGGAATAATTGTCATTGCGCGGAAGAACGACGAAGCAGCTTTTTCTTCACGTTGGCCCCACAAGCTAGTTGTAGTCTAAGCCCGAAGGGAAGGTTGCTCTATCACCTTTTTTACAATGACACCCGCTCACCATTTGCCCAGCTCCTCGGCGCGGTCGCGGGCGGCGGTGGCCCCAGCCATGAGGCCTTCGCGCACGGCCCCTGCGCCGAAGGCGCGCAGGGCCGCCTCGGTGGTGCCGCCCTTGGAAGCTACGCGGGCTATCCAATCCTGGCAGCTGAGGCCAGCCTGGCTATAGAGCTCTACAGCCCCCCGAAACGTCTGGCTGACAAGCAGCTCGGCCTCGGCGGGGGCAAAGCCCATCTGGGCAGCGGCGGCCATGAGGGCTTCCATGCAGTAGTACACGTAGGCCGGGCCGCTGCCCGATATGGCGGTGCTGGCGTCGATAGCGGCTTCGTCTTCCACGTACACGGTTTTGCCGGTGGTGCTCAGCAGGTTTTGCACCTGCACCAGCTCGGCGCGTGTCACTTCATCGGTGCTGGTGAAGGCGGTCATACCCATGCCAATCTGGGCGGGCAGGTTGGGCATGGCCCGGATGACTTTGGGCGTGCCCAGCGCCTCGCGTAGCGTCTTTATCTGCACGCCAGCCATGATGCTGATGATAACTTGCTGCGGCTGCACCAGCCCGCGCAATTGCTCAAACAGCGCACCCGAGTCCTGCGGCTTCACGGCCAGAATGATGATATTGACGCCGGGCACGCATTCTTCAGGCTTACCCCAGGCGGTGCCGATTTCGTGAGCGGCCAGGGCCGCCACGCGCTCGGGCGAGCGAGCCAGCAAGCGCAAATCGAGGCGCGAGGTAACGTGGGCACGCACAAAGCTGCGGGCGTAAGTAAGGCCCATATTGCCGCCGCCGATAATGAGGATTTTCATAAAGTAATGAGAATTAGCTTTAGTGCTGGAATGACAGCCCGGACCTTGATGAACTTGCAGCTTACTATCCACCAAGCACTTATATAAACCGCATCCATGTTGCAATAGCTTCTTCAAGCAAAATGCAGCATAGATGCATTTATGCAATACGATGGCTTACTTAGGCTTTCCAAACCCATTGGCGGCGATAAAGCAAGCTCAGCACCACCAGCCAGATAAGCAAACATACCACTGCCCCGAATAAGGACGCCGTGCGCGGGTCGCTGAAAAACGGGGCAATGTACCAGCCATACAGCCACTCTTTGAGGCCTCCTACCCCACCGCTTGGTAAGGTCAGCTTGAATAGCCCAAAGGTGCGCGAAAGCAACCCCGAGCCCACAAATACGGTAATAGCATTAACCCCAAACGGCACGGCCAGGGTGGCCCAGCGCCGGTAGCCGCGCACATCGCAGAGCCAGTATAGCGCGGCTAGCACCAACAGCGCCAGCCCACCCGTGAGTAGCACGTAGGAGCTGGTCCACAAGGCTTTATTAATAGGAAACCAGCTATTCCAGAGCAAGCCCGCCAGTACGGCCAGGATGCCAGCGGCTACCAGCCCCAGCACTTTGGTAGCGGCAGTAGCCTCGGGGCGGCGCAGCCACTGCGCGGCTAGCACGCCCAGCAGGCCGGTGCCCAAGGCAGGTAGGGTGCCGAGCAGACCTTCAGGGTCCCAGGTGCGCGACTGCTTCCAGAGGTGGGGCTCGGTGAAAATAGTGCGGTCGAGCCAGGCGCCGAGGTTGGTGGTCGGTTCCAGATTGGCGGGGCCGAAGTCGGGCACGGGCACTAGCTGAAGTAATACAGCGTAGCTTATCAGAAAAACTATCAGCAACACTACCTGTGTGCGCCAGCTGGTTTTCAGGTAAATAACGCTGCATCCCAGATACACCAGCGCGATGCGTTGCAACACCCCCATAATGCGCACCACCGAGAAATCGAAGCGCGGGTAAAGCGACATCAGCAATCCCAACCCAAATAACACGGCCGCCCGCCGCAGCACCTGCGCCAACACTGCCCCTTGCGGCTCGCCGCGCTGCTTCACGCCAGCCAGGGCGTAAGCCAAGCTCACGCCTACGATGAAGAGGAAGAACGGGAAAACCAGGTCGGTAGGCGTGCAGCCGTTCCATTCGGCGTGCTCGAAGGGCGGGTAAATGTGGCCCCAGTCGCCGGGGTTATTCACCACGACCATACCCATAACGGTGAGCCCTCGAAATACATCAAGGCTAATGAGGCGGCTGGGGGATGCAGGCGTAGCGTTGGGCATGGGTGGGCTGAGGGGAATTAAAAATTAAAAATGGAGAATTAAAAATGGAATCGTTGGACGGCCACCATTTTTAATTCTCCATTTTTAATTTTTAACTTTCCGCTTCTACCTCCGCCCAAACAACCGAGCGAAAAAGCCGCGCCGCTTTTTCACTGGCTCCTTGGTTTTGACTTTCACTTTGGCAGCTTCGGCGCGAGCTATTTCGGCAGGCACCGGCGACACCGGACGAGCCGCCGGCTTGGGCGCTGCCGCCACCACAGGCGACGGGCGATGCGCGTTGGCGGGCATATTGATGGGCGCAGCGGCCAATACCTCTACGGGCAGCTTGCCTTCGGAAAACACACGTAGCGGCACGCTCTCGTTGTGCAGGCGGTCGACGGCCGTGAGGAAATACGAATAGGCCGTGCCAGGGCGGGCCGTAGTATCGGCAAAAGTGGCGGGCTGGCCCAGGCCGGTAGGCCGCACCACAGCCAGAATGTGGCGCGGGTCGGCGGGCGACATGGCTTGGCCGCGCTCGAAGCGGTAGAGCACGTAGTAGGCCGCCAAGTCGCCATCGGGGGCGGGCACAGGGTCGGGCACCCAAGTGAGGGTAGCTACGGCGCGGGTACGGTTGAGCACCATTTCGCGCACCGGGCGCGGGGCCAAGCTATCGAGCCAGGGCATGACGGGCACCAGCGCCGGGGCGCGGTAGAGGTCGAGGCGTAGCGAATCGGTGGTATGCAGTGGGTTGTTTAGCAGCGAGTTGGCCGAGAAGTACACGCTGCCCTGCACATCGTCGGGGTAACTGCGGTTGAGGCGCACCTGGGTGGGCAGCTCGCGCGGGTTGCGCCAGGCGGTGTCGGAGCGGGTGCTTTCGCGCATGCGGTACATACCGTGCCCAATGTAGAGGTGGCGGTCGAAGCGGTTGCGGGTCCACCACTCCAATATCGTGGCGTAGGGCACCAGCCGGAATTTGGTGCTCCAGTACAGCTGCGGCACAACGTAGTCTATCCAACCCTCACGCAGCCAAAGCCTTGAGTCAGCATAAAGATTAGAATACGATGGCTGTCCGGCGCGGGTATCGGAACCATCAGGATGAGACGATTTATTCATCCACACACCGAAGGGCGAAATGCCGAATTTCACCCAGCGCTTGGCAGTCAAAATACTGTCGTGCAGGTCGTGGATGAGCGTATTCACGTTTTGCCGCCGCCAGTCGGCCAGGCTCAGGTTGTCGGGGTTTTGGGCAGCAAATGCCTGCTCATCGTGAAATACCTGGCCCGGCTCGGGATACGGATAGAAATAGTCGTCAAAATGCACGCCATCAATATCATACCGCCGCACCACATCCATAATCACGCGCTTGATGTGGGCGCGCACTTCGGGCAGGCCGGGGTTGTAGAGGTACTGCTGCGAGTACTTGATAAACCACTCGGGATGCTGCTTGAGTGGGTGATTGGGGGCCAGCGTGCGCGTCACTGAGTCCATGGTGGCGCGGTAGGGATTGAACCAGGCGTGGAACTCCATGCCGTGGCGGTGCGCCTCCGAAATGAGGAACGGCAGTGGGTCATCGCCCTCGATAGGCGCCTTGCCCTGGCGGCCGGTGAGGTATTTGCTCCAGGGCTCTAAATCAGACTTGTAGAAGGCATCCGACACGGGCCGAATTTGCACAAATACCGCGTTGAGACCAGCACGCTGGCCGGCATCGAGCAGGCGGCGGTACTCGCGGCGGTACACCTCCGGGGCCATGCCGCGCTGGGTAGGCCAGTCAATATTGGCCACGGTAGCTATCCAGAAGGCCCGCAGCTCGCGCTTGGGCGGCACCGGAGCGTCGGCAGCCTGCAAGTCTTCGAGCAGCACGGCCGGGCGGGTAGGCCGCACGCTGGGCAGCGCCAGCGCCGCCTGCGCCTGAAGCACAGCCGGGTAATTCAGTAAAAAAGCGGTAAGTAAAACCCAGTAAAACAGAACAGAGGAACGCATCAACGGCAGGTAGGCAGCAAAAGTCAGGCTGCAAGTTACGCCCGCTGGGCGGGGGCGGCCAGCCCAGCGGACCTACGCCAGACCTTAGTGGTCGTGCTGCACGCCGGCCAGAATGGCCACCGCCAGCCGGTTTTCGGCGGGTGGCACGGGGCACGAGTAGCGGTGGCTATAGGCGCACGAAGGGTTGTAGGCCTGGTTGAAATCGAGAATAAGCGTGCGGGTACCAGCCGGCGGCACCCGCAAGTCGATATAGCGCCCGCCGCCGTAGCTGCCGTGGCCGTTGGTGAGGTCGGTGAAAGGCAGGAAGAGGTAGTCGGCGAAGCCCGGCTTTTGCAGCAGGTCTAGGTTTTGGTATAGGGTGAGGCGCTGGGGCTGGCCATTTAGCTCGAAGCGCAGCTCGCCATATTTGCGGTACAGGGGCAGCCGGCTGGTGCTGGTGGGCATGGCAAAGGGCAGTGCCGTAGAATCACGCACCAGCTTGGCTACCATGCAGTACCGATAATCGACCGGGTAATAGGGCAAGCTTTTGAAAGCAGCCCGCTCTTCTGCCGACAGCGGCGACTCGGCCGGGTCGCTAAACTCGTGGTTGAGCTTTTGCTGAAACTCGGCTACGCTTTGGGCGTGCGCAGCGGGCGTGGGCCGGACTTGCCCCAGCACCGCCAGCGGCAGCAACAAGACCACCCATAAAACTATAGTTTTCATACGTCAAAGAAAGGGTTGCGCCCCACATTCTTCCCGGTTTCCTCAAATCCTTATACTTAGAAGCGCCGCTGCAACTCTCGTCACAGCGGCGCTTCTAAGTAAACTCGAAGAGGAGAATCTATACCACTTGCTCGCCTTCATTGGCGGCATTAGTAGGGTTATCGGTAGCGCGGTCGGGAGTAGCATCGGCCGGCGTTTCTTCGCCACCTTCGAGGCCGGTGGTTTGCTCGGCGTCGCCGTAGTCGCCCCGGATGCCCGCACCATCGCTGCTAGCGAGGTCAGATTGGGTCACGGTTTCAGGGTCGCCGCTGGCGTTGGGGTCGCGGTCGGCGTCAGGGTTGGTGATAGAGCCACCCGTGCTGGGCAGCTTGGCGTCTTCAATATCGGACGGGCGGCCGGAGTCGGGGGCGGGATTTGGGGTAACCATTGGTGAGATTGTGAGTGGTGAAATGGTGAGTTCGTGAGCGGTGAAATAGCGAGTGTACGTAGTAAAAAACTCACTATTTCACCAACTCACCTATAACGTAACCTCGCCGATGCTGGTGCCGCTGGTACCGGTGCCACCACTAACGCCACCGCCTTTGATACTGCCTTCGTGCTGGTCGGCGCTTTCGACGGTGCCATCAGCATTATTGGCGGGCACGCCGGGCTCGGTGGGGCGGGCGTTGCCGCCGCTGCCCGAGTTGTCGTCGGCGTTACCACCGTAGAGGGCATCGGGGTTGGTGGGGGCCTCTTGGCGGCCGATAGGCTGGTATTGGTCAGACTGGGTGGGCTGGGTAGCCTGGTCTTGTTCGGAGCGGGTAGTAGACATGGGAAAAGGCTGCAAAATGATGGTGCAAGAGTGTACGCAGGGCAGCGCCGCTGGTTGAGATGCAGGCAGTCTGCGGTTTTGTTGCCAATTTGGCCGGGCCGATTAACCGGCCCAGTTCTTGACCTTCTTTGCGCATGGCTTTTTTTACTCGTTCTTTTTTCTCCAAAACCACGGCCGGACTGCGGTGGCTGGCGCTGGCAGCGCTGGGCACGCTCAGCACGCAGTGCCAGCCGGCGGCCCCTGCCGAGCAGGTGGCCAAGCACACTGCTCCAGCCGATTCGCTCAAGCTCGAAACGGCCGTGGCCACGCCCCTGCCCAAGTTCGATGTGGAAAGCCCCATCCTGCGGCAATTGGCCTTGCTGCCGCCCGCCGAGCGCAAAGCCGAGCCCGATGTAATGCGCCGCTACCAGCAGTTCACGCGGCGCTTTTGGCTGGCCGAGTACTCGACGGAATATTTGCTCAAGCAAGCGCAGGCACCCAATGGCCCGCCCAACGTGTCCGTGTTTGAGCAGCAGCTGGCCACCACCCAAAGCCATTGGCGCGTGCTACGCGAAGCCCTGAGCCAGCGCCCAACCATGCCCCCCACCATGACCGACCACGTCACGCGCATGCAGCAAGCCGAGCAGTACCAAGAAGCTGCCCTGGCCGATATGCAGGCCGACTGTGCCGCCCAGCGCCCGCCGCACCCCGATGCCACCACCCTGGCCAACCAGCCCGCTGTGCAAAAACTGCTGGCTCCGTTGCTGCGCGAGCCCAAGCCGCTTCAGGTACATCTACAATAGCCCAGAACTACTAAGCTTCTCTCCTACTGCTCGCTATGGCTACTTCTTCCGATACGCTGCGCCTCAAGACGGATGCTGAGTTGCGCTTTTTTGTCGACAACCCTACCTTCTACCAAGCCGAGTTGGTAGAGGCCGCCCGGCGCGAGCTACGCCGCCGCTACCCAGCGGCCGCCTTACCACAAGAGCCGCAGTTCATCGCTACCGAGTATGACCAAGAGGTCCCACGCCGGCCAGTGGCCTGGCGGTGGCTGGGTGCCGGGGCGGCAGTGCTGCTGGTGGCGGGGCTGGGCTTTTGGGGCAAGGGTGGCTGGCATCACGCTGCCCCGGCTGCCCCGGCCAAGGCCAAGCCCGTGGCTCCGCTCGAAACGGCTATTTCGGCCCCGCCACTGCCCACCTTCGACACCGAGCAGCGCGTAGAGCAAGCGCTGACCCGAGTGCCCGCCACCGAAAAGGCCAACGCGCAGCACCTGAGCCAGTACCAAGCCATTGCGCGCCGCTTTTGGGCGGCCCAGCAGCCATCGGCCTACCTTATCGGGCAGGCGCAGCAGGGCAAGCCCAATCCCTTGTTTCGGGCGCAAGCCGAGCTGGTATTGAACTTATGGAGCGAGTTTGACCGGGCGCTTACCTATAGCTACAGCTTCGACCCCGTGATGGCCGACCACTTCCGGCGCATGAAAACTGTTGCCCAGCAGCAGCGCGACGCCCTTACCGAGCTCCTCAACGATGCCACGGCCAACCGCCCTCTGCATCTCGAAACCTCCGAGCAGCAAGCCGCCCAGCAAGGTATGCCTCGCCTGCTTGCTCCGCTAGAGACTAAGAATGACTAGCACCAAGGGCTAGCTTAGCACTTACCACAACAAAACTCCATAATTTATCATCAACTAATTTACTTAAATACAAATAGTTAATACCAAAAAAGCTCATCAGTGAGTTCCATTCATCTTATATCTAGCTGAATTATTGGAATGAAACTTGATATCACGTAGATTTACCGCAGATTTCAATTAAAAAAACGGAAACTCCAATTCTATTTTTAACGGTAGTCGTTTAACCCCTTCCATCCCCGCATCCCCTTTTTCTCCCCCAACCAATCGCAATGAAACAATTTCTTCTGCTTGCAGTACTGGCCATTGCCGCTGTTGAAGCCTCTGCCCAGACTGCCCAACCCTCCGCTCCCATGACTAAGGCTGAGCGCAAAGCCGCCAAGGCAGCCAAGCAGCCCCAAGTCTACAAAGGCACCGTAGCTGAGCGCCGCCGTGTGGTCACCGATGCCGCCGGCGCTGAAGGCGACCGCGACGGTGACGACGACACCAAATCGGGCAAAAAAACGAAAACTAAAAACTAGTTTTCCCCGACTATCAGACCATAAAAAAGGCCCGCTAATGCGGGCTTTTTTTGTGTGATTTACTTTTCTAATTCAAGCGGCGGCGCAGCAGGCCATCCACCGTTTCGACCAATCGGCGCGGCTCGTAGGTGCGCCAGGGCAGGTCGTCGAGGTCGCCACCAAAGTTGATGTACTGGTCGAGGTTGTATTGGCTCATTTCGCGGCGCACGTGGTCCTGGAAGTTCACGCCCGCAATCCAGCCATCTTCTACTTCCTCAAACCACTCCTCATAATAGCTGTCGTCGGAGCCATGAAAGTTGAACACGTTTTCGCCGATGAGGATGAAGCGCTTGATACCCTCGTGCAGCAGCACATCGAGGATGTTGCGCTTGAGGCTCATGATATCGTTTTCGATGGCATCGTTCCACTCGCCGATAAACTCCAGCACGGCCACGCCCTCATCATAGTCGGCCCACAGAATTTTGAGGAACAACGTATCCGACTCCAGACTATCCCATTGGGGATGAATATAGTAGCCGTAAATAGTATTGCTGAATGTGTCGAGGCTATACTCGGCTCCGAACAGCGGCGAGCGCTCGTCTTCGGCAGCTGAGTATTGGTCAATCCAGTTATAGTAGGGCTCGATGGTGTGCATGGTAAAAGGACCGCGCTAGCTAGGGCCGGCCCTCCTGCCACAACGGCCCTGCGTCCGAATCGTTCGGGAAGCATGCAGTACTTACTAGCTACCAGTTGATTTTCAGCTCTTATTAAAGTTAAAATTGCTTACTCCACATGGCTAATCCCACTACCATAAGAAACAAGCCTGGAAAAGCCAACAGCGCAGCCACTATTGCTACCACTGGCCTCAGCCGCTGGAAGGCCCGATAGGCCAAAACCAGCAGCAACCCGCTATTTGCGACTAGTACCGCCACATAGACTACTGCCACCATGCGGCTGGCCGGGTTAGTGTAAAAGCCTGCCAGCAACCCAAGCTGCACTAGGCTGGCGATAAGGACCCACGTAGTAAACCGCTGGCGCATTGGCTTTGCTTACCCTTGCTGGGCCAGCAGCACGGCCCGCACCGAGCCGTGCTGGCGCAGCAGCTCGGCCGCCTCGGGCTGGGCAATGCCAAGCTCGTCCATCAGCATGCGTTGGCCCCGGTCCACGAGCTTTTCATTGCTGAGCTGCATATCGACCATTTTATTGCCCTTTACCCGACCCAAGCGGATAAACGTAGCCGTGGTGAGCATGTTGAGCACCAATTTTTGGGCAGTGCCAGCCTTCAGGCGCGTGCTGCCCGTCACAAACTCCGGCCCGGTCACGACTTCGACCGGAAATTCGCAGGCCGCCGCCACGGCCGAGCCAGCGTTGCACACCACGCAGCCAGTGGCGAGGCCTGCCGCCCGCGCCGCTTGCAGGCCGCCTATCACGTAGGGCGTGCGCCCCGAGGCGGCGATACCCACCAGCACGTCGTTTGGCTCGGCGTTAAACTGCTGTAAATCAACCCACGCCTGTGTAGCGTTGTCCTCCGCGCCTTCCACGGCTTGGCGAATGGCCCCATCGCCCCCGGCCATGATGCCCACCACCAGCCCGGCCGGCACGCCAAACGTAGGCGGGCACTCCGAGGCATCGACCACGCCCAGCCGCCCGCTCGTACCCGCCCCGATGTAAAACAGCCGGCCCCCGGCGCGCAGCCGCGCCACGGTGGCTTCGACTAGCTTTTCGAGCTGCGGCAGGGCTTTACTCACGGCCACCGGCACGGTGCGGTCTTCGTGGTTCATGCTCACGAGGATGTCCGTCGTGGGCCATTGTTCGAGGTTTTCGTAGTGCGAGGCTTGTTCGGTAGTCATATAGGGTAAGCTTTAGCTTGCCAATACGCAAGCAAGAGAACGTAGTAGTAGCAAAGGCAAGCTAAAGCTTACCCTACACCAGCCGCCCAATAATGGAAAATTTATCAAATACGGTGGCCAGGTGTGGCGCATCCTCATCCAGCTCGCGGGTGAGGTCCTGGCCGGCCCAGTGCTCGTAGTGGTTGCCGCGCTGCCAGAGGCGCGAGCGGGTCACGTCGTAAATATTGCCTTGGTAGGCCACCCAAATTTCGTCGCGGTCCTGGCCGTTGCGCAGGGCGAGCTGGCTTTTGGTGTAGGTTTTTACTTCTTCGGTCATGCTAAATTTCTCCCGTCATGCTGACGAAAGAAGCACCTTGCTGGGTTTGTTATAGACTATATTCTAACCTGACAAGATGCTTCCTCCGTCAGCATGGCAGTCGATTATAAAATTACCCTAGCAGCGCTTGCGCTCGAATCCAGCGCTGCGGCAAGTCGCCTTGGGCAGCTTTCAAATAATCTTGGTGGGTGCAGGGCACAATGCGCTTTACGTGCGGCGAAGTCATGCTTTCCACTTCCATCCACCACTTCGGCACATCATTGACGCGGCGCGATTTGTAGAATACCAGCTCCGAAGGCTCGCCTTTGCCATTGCCGGGCAGCACCAGCGTGTAGGTAAGAAAGCGATACGTACCGAAGCCCGTTTCGGGGCTGCGGTGGTAGTAGCCCTCAATAAAATACCAGAGCATAGTGGCCAGCGTGGCCGCTGCCAGGCCGTGCGGGTCGTGGTCGGGCCGGTAGCCGTAGAGGCCGATGGAGGTGAGCTGCTCATTGTGCCCCGCATACCAACAGAGTTGCGCAGCATCTTCATTACCAAGGCCGAACGGGCTGGCTGGGTAGTATCCGGGTGCATCCTGCCAGCGAATGGCCGCGATGTCGAAGCTCACAAAATTGGCCTGGCGCAGGGCCGGCTCGGCCTGGCTGCGGTCGCCGCGCAGCTTGCCCACGCTCATAATTTCGAAGTGCAGCTTTTCGAAGGCGGCCAGAATATCGGGCGGCGTGAGGTATTCCTGGTGACCCAGATGCGCGCAGCTGAACACAAAATTGGGGTGATGTAGCAGCAGGCGGCGCAGGTGGCTGTCCTCGGCGGGCATGCCCGGCATGGGCAACGACATATCGGGCCGCGAGTCAATAACCGCAAAATTGATGGCCGGCGTGGCCTCGTGCTGCGGCTCGTAGGCCAGAAACTGGCCATAGTCGAGGTCATGGCCGCCACCCAATAAAATAGGTATTGTGTTGGATTCTAGCAGGGCGCGCACTATTTCGCGCAGGCGCTGGTAGGTGTCTTCGAGGCTGAGGCCGGGGCGCAGGTTGCCCAAATCGACAAAGCGTAGCGGGCCAGTGCCTCGCTGCAAACTGTAGAAACGCTCGCGCACGCGGTTGGCTCCGTGCTGGCCGCCGACGGGCGCGCCAGCGGCGGTACCGCGCCACTCATTGAGGCCGATAATAGCGAGGTCGGCGGTACGCCAGTCGGGAAAAGCTTCGGCAAAGCGCGTGACGTAGGCCGCCACGGTGGTAGGCGCGGCCGAGGGGGCAGTCAGCTCGTCGGGTAGCGGGTCAAAAAATAGGGCCAGATTCATTCGTGAGCGCAGCGGGCGCGGCCAAATTTACGCCTTGGCTGGGCCAGATTGGCCGTTTATTCGTTATGCCTACCAACTCTCGGAAGGATTTCGAGAAAAAACCTGTTTTCTTAGCGCCTTATTCCCACACCGCTCGCTCTTCGCTGCTCTTTTATGGATATCCGCCGCTCTTTTGATATTCTAGCCAATCAGATTGAGAAATTTCCTAAAGCTGATGCCCTCGCCGCCAAGATAACCGGTGAGTACGAGCCCCTCAGTAGCCAGCAGGTGCTCGACCAGGTTAACCTGGTCAGTCTCGGCTTGCTGAAATTGGGCCTCAAGAAAGACGATAAAGTCGCCATTATCAGCATGAACCGGCCCGAGTGGCTGCTCGCCGACTTTGGTATTGCCCAAATTGGTGGCACCAGCGTGCCGATGTACCCCAGCATCACGGTCGAGGACTACCGCTACATTTTCACCGATGCCGGCGTGCGGGCCGTGTTTGTGAGCGACAAGCACTTGTATGACAAGGTAAAAGAAGCCACTGCCGAGCTGGATATTCCGGCCGCCAATGTCTTCACCTTCGATAAAGTGGAAGGTGCCCGCCATTTCAGCGAGCTGCTGGAGCTAGGCAAGCAAGGAAACCCCGCCGACCTGGAGCCGCTGAAAGCCGCCGTGCAGCCCGACGATTTGCTGACGCTCATCTACACCAGCGGCACCACCGGCCAGCCCAAAGGCGTGATGCTCAGCCACAATAACCTGCTAAGCAACTGCCACAGTTCGGCGCGCTACGTACCCGTGGGCAAGGACGACAAGGCCTTGAGCTTCTTGCCCTTGTGTCACATTTTCGAGCGCATGGTGACGTACTTATACATGATTCACGGCGTGAGCATCTACTACGCCGAGAGCATGGAAACCATTGCCGATAATCTGCGCGAGGTGCACCCGAGCATCTTCACTACCGTGCCGCGCCTGCTCGAAAAAGTGTACGACCGCATCGTAGCCAAAGGCCACGAGCAAACCGGCATCAAGCACAAGCTCTTCTTCTGGGCCTTGGATTTGGGCTTAAAATTCGACCCGCAGAAAAACCAAGGCTTCATCTATAATACCGAACTAGCACTAGCCAACAAGCTCATTTTCAATAAGTGGCGCGAGGCGCTGGGCGGCAACCTGCGCTGCATCGTGAGCGGCGGCGGGGCCTTGCAGCCGCGCCTAGCCCGCGTATTCTGGGCCGCCCAGATTCGAGTGATGGAGGGCTACGGCCTTACCGAAACTTCGCCGGTGATTGCCGTAAACGGCTACGAGCCGGAGAACAATGCTATCGGCACCGTGGGGCCATTAATTGACAACATGGAGGTAAAAATCGCTGAGGATGGCGAGATTCTGACCCGCTCGGCCTCCGTGATGAAGGGCTACTACAATAAACCCGAACTCACAGCTAAGGAGATAGATGCCGATGGCTGGTTTCATACCGGCGACATCGGCGAGTTTGTGAATGGCCGCTTCCTGAAAATCACCGACCGCAAGAAGGAGATGTTCAAGACCAGCGGCGGCAAATATATTGCCCCGCAAGTCATTGAGAACAAGATGAAAGAAGACCCGCTCATCGAGCAACTGATGGTAGTGGGGGCCGACCGGAAATTTCCGGCCGCGCTCATTATCCCGGCCTTTGATGAGCTGAAAAAATGGGCAGAGAAGAATGGCGTAACCGTCAAGTCAAACGCTGACTTGGTGAAGGACGAAAAAGTGCTAAAGCTCTACCACGACTTGGTGAAGAAGTACAACCAAGGCTTTGCACAATGGGAGCAAGTAAAGAGGGAAGTACTTCTGCCCGAGCACTGGACGGTGGAAAGCGGCGAAATGACGCCCACTATGAAGGTGAAGCGCAAGGTGATAACCGAGAAAAACAAGGATATCATCGAGGACTTGTACACCAAGGCTGACAAGGAGCCGCACGAGCGCGCCCAACACTAAAAATTGACTGACCTTCTCCTACGTCTGTCACGCTGAGCTTGCCGAAGCATCTTGGCTGGTTTGTTGAGATTACTACCTTAACGCAACCCGCCCGCCCTGCTTCGCAAGCTCAGCATGACGGGCGTTTTTATTTGCCAGAACTAGTATGCAAGCCTAACAAATTTCTTCGTAAGTTTACCGCACTTTCCCCGCCCGCATGAAACCCGAAGAAACCGTCGATTACAACATAAAAGTAGCCTGGCACGCCATTTCGCGCATGTACAACGTGCAGGCGGCCCGCTACGATATCACCACCAGCATCGGCTTCGTGCTCCTGAATATCGACCAGGAACTAGGCACGCCGGCCACCAAAATCGCCCCGTTGCTAGGCCTCGAAACCCGCTCGCTCACGCGCATTCTGCGGAGCATGGAGGAAAAGGGTTTGATATACAAGCAGGCCGACACGCAGGACAAGCGCTCAGTACGCATTTTCCTCACCGAACTGGGGCTGGAGAAAAAAGAGGTTTCGCGCCAGACCGTACGGCATTTCAACCTGAAAATTCGCGAGAAAATCCCGCAGAATCAGCTCGATAGCTTCTTCAAAGTAGCCGGGCAGATTACGAGCATGATTGAGGGCAAGACGCTGTTCGACGACTTTGAGTTGAAGCCGCTCCGCAAGGAAGTGCAGCCGTAATAACTGCTCTGCCATTGCGAGGAGGCACGACGAAGCAATCGCATCCAAACGGCTCGTCCTGATGCGATTGCTTCGCTGGCGCTCGCAATGACAGGCGGCTTTTGATAGAATTTCCCACCAAACGCGGACTGAAAGTCCGCGCTACATTTCTATGAAACGAGTAATCAAGAAAGTTGCCGTGCTGGGCTCGGGCGTGATGGGCTCGCGCATTGCCTGCCACTTTGCCAACATCGGTGTGCAGGTGCTGCTGCTCGATATCGCGCCCAAGGAACTGACGGCCGATGAGGAGAAGAGAGGCCTGAAGCTGGACGCGCCCGCCGTGCGCAACCGCATCGTAAACAGCGCATTGCAGGCCGCCGTGGTGGCTAATCCCTCCCCACTTTACCGCAAGAGTGAGGTGAGCCGCATTAAGACCGGCAACTTCGATGATAACCTCAAGGACATTGCCACCTGCGACTGGGTGATTGAGGTGGTAGTAGAGCGGCTCGATATTAAAAAGAGCCTCTACGAGCGCGTGGAGCAGTTCCGCAAGAAGGGCACGCTTATCACGAGCAACACCAGCGGCATCCCGATTCACTTGCTGGCCGAGGGCCGCTCGGAGGATTTCAAGCAAAACTTCGCGGGCACGCACTTCTTCAACCCGCCGCGCTATCTGAAGCTGCTGGAAATCATTCCAACGCCGGAAACCAAGCCGGAAGTGGTGGATTTCCTGCTGCACTACGGCGACCTGTACCTGGGCAAGACTGTCGTTTCGGCCAAAGACACGCCCGGCTTCATCGCCAACCGCGTGGGCGTGTTCGCCTTGCTCGATGCTATGCAGACCATGCAGAAGCTGGGCTTGACGGTAGAGGAAACCGACAAGCTGACCGGCCCGGTTATCGGCCACGCCAAGTCGGCCACGCTGCGGACTTCGGACGTGGTAGGCTTGGACACAACCATTAACGTAGCCAACGGCTTGGCCCAAGGCCTGCCGGACGACGAGGCCAAAGACGTATTTGTACTGCCCGACTTCGTGAAGAAAATGGGCGAGAACAAATGGCTGGGCGACAAAACCGGCCAGGGCTTCTACAAGAAAGTAAAAGGCGAAGGCGGCAAGTCGGAAATCCATGCGCTGGACCTGAACACGCTGGAATACAAGCCTTCGCAGAAGGTGAAGTTTGCCACCTTGGAGATGACCAAAACCATCGACAAGCTGGCTGACCGTTTCAAGGTACTCGTGGCGGGCAAGGACAAGGCGGGTGAGTTTTACCGTCTGAGCTTCGGTAGCCTCTTCGCTTACGTGAGCAACCGCGTGCCCGAAATTGCGGACCAACTCTATAAGATTGACGACGCGCTGCGCGCTGGCTTCGGCTGGGAGTTGGGGCCGTTTGAAACCTGGGACGCGCTGGGCGTGCAGGCGGGCATTGACCTGGCCACGGCGGCTGGGCGCACCGTTGCGCCGTGGGTAGCCGAAATGCTGGCGGCTGGCAACTCGACCTTCTATAAGGTGGAGAACGGCGCTCGGAAATTCTATGACAAGGAAAGCAAGCAGTACCAGCCGGTTTCGGGCGTGGAGAATTTTATTATTCTCGACAACTTACGGGCCAGCGGCAAGGTGCTTTGGAAGAACGCCGGGGCTTCGGTTATCGACCTTGGCGATGGTATTCTGAACGTGGAATTCCACTCCAAGATGAACTCGCTGGGTACCGACGTTATCCAAGGTTTGCTGAAGGGCGTGGAGATGGCCGAAGCCGGCTACCGCGGCCTCGTGGTGGGTAACGATGCGCCGAATTTCTCGGCCGGGGCCAATCTGGGCCTCGTGTATATGCAAGCGCTGGAGCAGGAGTTTGACGAGCTGAACATGATGATTCAGCAATTTCAGCAGGCTATGATGCGGATGCGCTACAGCAGCATCCCGGTGGTGGGCACGCCGCACGGCCTCACGCTGGGCGGCGGCTGCGAGTTGAACCTGCACTGCGACCGCGTGGTGGCTTCGGCTGAGTCGTACATCGGCCTGGTAGAGTTTGGCGTGGGCCTGATACCGGGCGGCGGCGGCACCAAGGAAATGACCTTGCGCACTGCCCTCAAGTACGAAGACGGCGAGCCAGAGTACAACCTGCTGCGCAACACGTACATGACCATTAGCACGGCCAAAGTTTCGACTTCGGCGGCCGAGGCCTTCGACCTAGGCTACCTGCGCCGGGGCGACGAAATCGTGGTGAATTCTAACCGCGTGATTGCGCAGGCCAAGGCGGCGGCCATTGAGTTGGCCGATGCTGGTTACTCGCAGCCGACCCAGAAAACCAACATCAAGGTCCACGGCCGAGGCGCGCTGGGCATGTTCATGAGCGGCGTGTACGCTATGAAGCTGGGCAACTATATCTCCGAGCACGACGAGAAAATTGCTAACAAGCTGGCCTACGTGATGTGCGGCGGCGACCTCTCCTCCCCCACTGAGGTGAGCGAGCAATACCTGCTGGATTTGGAGCGCGAGGCGTTCCTGAGCCTCTGCGGCGAGCGCAAGACGCTGGAGCGGATTCAGTCGATTTTGACTACTGGCAAGCCGCTGCGCAACTAACGCCGACCTCACCCCCTAGCCCCCTCTCCTTGGGGAGAGGGGGGACTAGTTTCTAGCTGCTAGTTGCTAGTCCATTAGGGATTAATAGAATTTAGGTTTTTAATCTTTTAAAAGCTAGTTAACTAAAGCTATAAACTAGTCCCCCCTCTCCCCAAGGAGAGGGGGCTAGGGGGTAAGGTTAACGCCAGAACAACATGACCACCCAACAAGCATATATCGTGGCCGGCTATCGCACGGCCGTCGGCAAAGCCCCCCGGGGCGTGTTCCGTTTCATGCGCCCCGACGACCTCGCGGCCGACGTTATCAAGCACCTCGTGGCCTCGGTGCCCGCCCTCGACCCGAGCCGGGTCGATGACGTAATCGTGGGCAACGCCGTGCCCGAGGCCGAGCAGGGCCTGCAAATGGGCCGCCTCATCTCGCTGCTGGCGCTTCCCATCAACGTGCCTGGCCTTATCGTGAACCGCTACTGCGGCTCGGGCGTGGAAACCATCGCGATGGCGGTGGGCAAAATCACGGCCGGCATGGCCGATTGCATCATCGCGGGCGGCACCGAGAGCATGAGCATGGTGCCCACCGTGGGCTGGAAAACCGCGCCCAACTACAAGCTCGCCGTGCAGCACCCCGATTATTACATCGGCATGGGCCTCACCGCCGAGGCTGTGGCTAAGGACTACAACATTTCGCGCCAGGACCAGGACGAGTTCAGCTACAACTCGCACCAGAAGGCCATCAAAGCCATCGCGGCCGGCAAGTTCAAGAACAGCATCGTGCCGATAACGGTCGAAGAAACTTACCTCGACCAGGCCACCGGCAAAAAGAAAACCCGCTCCTACGTGGTGGACACCGACGAAGGCCCGCGCGCCGACACGTCGCTCGAAGCGCTGGCCCGCCTGCGCCCCGTGTTCGCCGCCAATGGCTCCGTCACGGCCGGCAACTCGTCGCAGACTTCCGACGGTGCGGCCTTCGTGCTGGTGATGAGCGAGAAGATGGTGAAGGAGTTGAACCTCGAACCCATTGCCCGCATGGTGAACTACGCCAGCGAGGGCGTGGAGCCGCGCATCATGGGCATGGGACCGATAAAGGCGGTGCCGAAAGTGCTCAAGCAAGCCGGCCTCAAACTCGAAGACATTGACCTGATTGAGCTGAACGAAGCCTTCGCCTGCCAGTCGCTGGCTGTGGTGCGCGAGTTGGGCATCGACCCCGACAAGCTCAACGTGAACGGCGGCGCTATCGCGCTGGGCCATCCGCTGGGCTGCTCGGGCGCTAAGCTCTCGATTCAACTGTTTGACGAACTGCGCGAGCGCGGCAAGAAGTACGGCATGGTCACGGCCTGCGTGGGCGGCGGCCAGGGCGTGGCGGGTATTTATGAGTTGCTGAAATAGCCACCTTCAAAAAACGTCTGTCATGCTGAGCTTGCGAAGCATCTTATCCCGTCAGAGCAATTCGCTCCAACGTGAGAGGATGCTTCGCGGGCTCAGCATGACAGTTTTGTTTTCTAGTGTTTCGCTGCTGGCTTGTCCTCAAGCTAAGCCAGCACAAACAGACACTAAGGTCTATACCTACGTAGAGCAGATGCCGCAGCTACCGGGTGGCGGCGGACAGCAGGCGATTGATAATGCGATTAGAAGGCGGCTGCGTGTTCCAGCAGTTGCTCTTGAAGGTCAGCTACCAGAAACAAGAATCAGGTTTTCGTTTATAGTCGCTACAGATGGTTCTTTGCAGGATGTCAAGATATTGAATAGCACTCGCAGCGCTGTTATAGACAATGCAATCTTGAATGCTGTGTATGCCTTGCCTTGTTTGATACCCGGCTACCACAACAGCCAGCCTGTGCGCGTACAGCTAATAATTCCTATGGGCTTGGAATATAGATAGAAGACCGTCCATCGCCAGCACGTTTTATCATGCGCTCTTCTCTTGCTATCACCTTTTTACTAGCCGGGCCGCTAGTGGCCTGCTCGCCGCCAGATGCTTCTGCACCTCTGGTTTCAGTGAAGCAGCAAGCTGAACCGGAAAAGGTATATACCTATGTAGAGCAGATGCCAGAGCTACCGGGTGGCGGGGGAATGGGCGCAATAGTGAGCGAGTTTTTCAAGAATTTTCACCCCTCCGTAGCGGCTATCAGAGGCGAAAGAAAGCGGCCAATTGTGCATTTTGAAGTGGGACCTGATGGTAGGGTTTACCATGTACAAATGCATACTAGTAGTAACTCGGCAAACTTTGACAGTGCAATGCTTGCGGCAGTTCGTGCTTTCCCAAGGTTCACTCCTGGTCGCCAGAATGGCAAAGCTGTCACGGTAAGTTTTGACCTGCCTATTAGCTGCTACAAACCCCAGTAATACTTATGAAAAAGCGGCTACGTAAGAAGCTGCGGCTTCGAGAGTTTCAGGAAATGGGCTTTCACGTCGATTTCGAGGTGAATATTCCCACTACCAGCGAAGCTGAATATGCCTTCTTCGGCAAACTATTTGACTTCGTGGATGCACAAGAACTGTCTATTGGAGGAGGTATGAACAGCTTCTATGTAACCCGCGCCAAGCGCGCCAGTACTACTGACACTGACCGCGAAGCTTTAGAAGCTTGGCTTCACCAGCAGCCAGAAGTATCGGCTGTGAAGGTGTGGCCGCTGGATGATGCTTGGCATGGGCCATACAAATGGCTGTAGGCGCGCCGGCTCTTCTATTCCTTGGTGCTGAAAATGACTACCCCACTTTTTTTGGGGTTTTCTTTCCATTAAATAGTCGGCACGCCTAACATTTTTTACTTATCTTGCAACACTAATTCGGGCATTTCTTTGTTGCCCAATTACTCGGCTAGCCTAACAGTTTCAACTCCCACTCAACCCTAAACTACCGTCATGGAAGTATCGAACAAGCCCACCGTAAAAGGTGGTGAATTCATCATCAAAGCCACGGAGGCGCAAGACGTTTTCACGCCCGCCGACTTCTCGGAGGAGCAGAACATGATGTACCAGACCTGCCTCGACTTCGTGCAGACGGAAGTGCACCCGCTGGTAGAGCGCCTCGACAACCACGAGGAAGGCCTGATGCGCGGCCTGATGGAAAAAGCCGGCCAGCTCGGCCTGTTTGGGGTGAGCGTGCCGGAAGAATTTGGAGGCCTGAACATGGACTTCCCGACTGCGCTGCGCGTGACGGAAGGCGTGGGCGGCGGCAACTCGTTTCCAGTGGCTTTCGCGGCGCACACGGGCATTGCCCTGCTGCCGATTCTGTACTTCGGCACCGATGAGCAGAAGCAGAAATACATCCCCGGCCTCACCGACGGCACCCTGATGGGCGCGTATTGCCTGACGGAACCGGGCTCTGGTTCGGACGCGCTGGGCGCGAAGACCAAAGCCGTGCTGAATGCCGAAGGCACGCATTACGTGCTGAACGGCCAGAAAATGTGGATTACCAACGCCGGATTTGCCGACGTGTTTATCGTGTTTGCCAAGATTGACGGGGAGCAGTTCACCGGCTTCATCGTGGACAAAAACACGCCCGGCCTGAGCCTGGGCAACGAGGAGCACAAAATGGGCATCAAGGGCAGCAGCACTCGCCAGGTGTTTCTGACCGATGCGCTGGTGCCCAAGGAAAACGTGCTGGGTGAGATTGGCAAAGGCCACCTCATCGCCTTCAACGTGCTGAATATCGGCCGCATTAAGCTGGCTGCGGCCTGCCTGGGCGGTGCCAAAGCTACCGCCACGCAGAGCGTGAAATATGCCAACGAGCGCGTGCAGTTCAAGCTGCCCATCTCGAAGTTTGGTGCGATTCGCTACAAGCTGGCGCAGCAAGCCATTCGGATGTACGCTGCTGAGTCGGCCATCTACCGCGCTGGTGAGGACATCTACCGCAAAGAGCAGGAGCTGATAGCCAGCGGCATGAGCCACAACGAGGCGCTGCTGGGCGCGGCCCGCGAATTTGCCGTGGAGTGCGCTATCCTGAAAGTAGAAGGCTCAGAAGTTCTTGACTACGTGACCGATGAGGGCGTACAGATTTATGGTGGCTACGGCTTCTCGGCCGACTACCCCATGGACCGCAACTACCGCGACTCGCGCATCAACCGGATTTTCGAGGGCACCAACGAAATTAACCGGATGCTGGCCGTGGACATGATTCTGAAAAAGGGGCTGAAAGGCGAGCTTGACCTCATGGGCCCGGCCCAGGCCGTGCAGCAGGAGCTGATGAGCATTCCGAGCATGGGCGAAAGCGACGACTCGGCCTTCGCCGCTGAGAAAAAAGCCATCGCCAACATGAAAAAAGCCGTGCTGATGGTAGCCGGCACGGCCGTGCAGAAGTACATGAACTCGCTCGCCAAAGAGCAGGAAGTACTGATGAACATCGCCGACATGGCCATCAAAACCTACGTGGCCGAAAGCACGCTGCTGCGCGTAGAAAAGGAAATCGCCGCCAAAGGCGAAGAAGCCCTGAGCCGCCAGCTCGACATGGCCCGCGTGTACCTCTCCGATGCCATCGACCTGGTCGAAAAATCGGGCCGCGAAGCCATTGCCAGCATGACCGAGGGCGACGAGCAGCGCCTGATGAGCATGGGCCTGAAACGCTTCACCAAGCCCGACCTCTTCAACGTGAAGGATGCCCGCCGCCGCGTGGCCGCCGGGCTCATCGAAGCCAATGAGTACTGCTACTAGACCAGTGATTGGCACGGATTTCACGAATTTTGTAGACGATTCGCCACAGGTGCTAAAGGAAAAAGCCACCCAAC
>CAXUKA010000069.1:0-21561 GCA_964251335.1 uncultured Hymenobacter sp. | reverse complement strand
GAACATGGCCGAGATGACCATCCCAAACAAATAAGGCGTGGCCTGCGGAATGTACTCGACCCTGTCGCCGGGCAGTACCTGGGCGGCCACGTAAGCGGCCGACAGATAGGCAGCATCTATCTGCACACCCAGGGGCAGCGCCACATAATTGCCGGTCGGAATGGCCGCAGGCACCGGCTCAGGCAGTAGCGCAATCGTCTCGAGTGGCAGTTGCAGGCGGTGGGCCAGGCGGTCCTGGTGCTCGGCGTCGCTCAGTGCCCGCAACGCAGGTAGGTGTGCCCAGGCGGCGGCCGGCACCGCGTGCAGGTTTGCGCCCCACAGGGCGCGGCTCTCCCGAAAAAAAGTAAACGGCAGCACGCGGCTCAGGTAGGGCGCGGTCGCTGGTTCACAGGCCAGCAGCGTCTGGTACTCTTCCTCGTCCAGCAGCATGCAATTCTCTTCCGACGGATAGCTGCCGAATGCTAGCGGGGGCACGTTGGCCAGGGGCTGCATCCGGCGAGTAAACCAGACATCGGGGGCGGCCAGCAGGTAGTGATTAATATGGGGCACCAGCGTCAGACGCGGCTCGCTTACCGCCGTATCGTAGGCAAATAGCTGTTTCAGCGGCGCGGCCTGTCGGCCAATGCCTACCACCACCGCCAACTGTCTTCCATCAGCCCGGCCATCGGGCAAAAGCCGGCTGGCAAAGGGGCGGTGGGCAAACTGGATAAGTACGCCGTGCTCGTGCTGCATTTGCTGCCAGTAGTTGGCATTACGTGCGCCCTGCATATCATCTTTGAGCAACAAAAACGCGGCGCGGGCGCCGGTCGCATACGTCAGGTAGCGCGCCACCCGCAGCACGCCCCCCGGGCCGCCCCAGTGCGACCGGCCCCAGTCGGCCCGGCCCAGCCCCCAGCCCGACTGGGCGCCCGGCCTGCTGGCAGTGAAGTTGCCAAAGAGGTAATCGACGGGCGGCAGCCCGCTTTCCCAATTGCCCTCCTGCGAGTTGGCCCGCACCAGGTGCAGCGCTTCGGCCAGGGGCGGGCGGTGGTTGGGTAACCCAAACGCGGCGGCGAGGCGCTGGTTCAACTGGTGGTCCAGCAGCCACAGGACCAGTTCGGCCAGGCGGCCCAGAAAGGCGTCGGTCTCCAGGCCGGCGCACTGGCTCAGCTGGACCTGGGGCAAGGAAGCAAAACCATCGGAAGGCAGGCCCTGGCCGAAGCGGGCTTGCAGCAACTCCAGCTCCAGCAGGCGCAACTCGCGGTAGGCCACCGCCAGAAAGGCGCCGGTGCCGCAGGCGGGGTCAAACAGTCGCAGGGCCGCCAGGCGGGCGTGCAGGCGGTCGAGGCGGGCGGCATCGTGGCCGGCCTGAGCTAGGTCCCGGCGCAGTTCATCCAGAAAAAGAGGGTCAATAACCTTGAAGACCTGGGCCTCCGGCGTGTAGTGCTCGCCCAGGTGCTGCCGCTGATACGAGTCGTGCAGGGAGTAAAACAGCGCGCCGAACACGGGCGGCGAGAGGTGCGCCCAGGGGCCGTGCGTGCAGGCCAGCAGCCGCTCGCGCAGCTCGGCCGTGAAGGCGGGCAGGGGCAGCACCTCGCCAAAGAGCGCCTCGCCCAGGTGCGGCAGCGTGGCCAACTCAGGCGGTAGCGTGGGCGGACGGGCGGCCGCCGGCTGGCTCAGGGTTTGAAACAGCTGGTGCAGCCAGGCGGCGGTGTCGGTGCCGTCGGGGCGCGTGTGCGTTTCCAGCAAGTGGCGGAACTGGCCTGCTGCAAAAATGCCCGTATCCTCGGCAAAGCAGCAGTAGGCCACGCGCACCAGCAACTCCTCTATAGCGCGGTCTTGGGTGGGGTAGTCGCCAAGCCGGCCGCGCGTAGGCCGTCGAACAAGTGGCCCAGCCGCTCGGCGGCTTGGCGGGCGGCGGGGTCGGCGGGCGGAAGAGACATGGCGGGCAGGCGAAAAGAAGGAAGGGGAAGATAAGCCGCCCGGCCCTAGCCCTGGCAGAGCCGGGCGGGAAATATTATTTAAATTATCTATATATAAAAATTTTTAGGAAGTTGCCAGAACGGTGGCCTTAGTGAAAAGTTTGGTACAAAAGTTAATCGGTTGGAGCCTGCTCCCAGTTGAAGGCGAAGAGGGCTTCGATGTCAAAGCGGAGGGAGTCTTTGAGTGCCTCATCTGAGACGTCAAATTCGCCGTGCAGGTTGATGTGTTGCCAGCTCACGGGCGACCTAGCCGCAATGGCGTCCGCCACCGACTGGCGCTCGGCTGGCGGGACCTAAAATAAGTGCTGGTTTGAATAGAGGCAGTTCCAGCACACAATCACGTTTTGCACCAGCCGTTTGCAGGCATTGGCGACTTGCTGTTCTTCATTGCCGGCGTAGGGAATCTGGCCGTTTTGGCCGTAAAAAACGGCCCGGGCAAAGGTATGCGTGCTTTCGAATTTGTCCAGCTGGTCGTCGATGCGCTTGCGCAGGGCCTGGTCGTCCACATACAGCAAGGTGTCGCTCGCTGGTTCAGTTAAGAACCCAACATGCTTGGTCTACCCAGACCACCTCTACTACTCAGCAGCCATCAGATGGGTCAAAAAAGAATATCCAAATACCTACTCCTACACCCACTGCTACCAGCCCTATACAACCGAAGAGGTATGGTTTAGCTTGCCGCCCTTTGCCAGTAACAGCGAGCCACAGGCACACCAGCAGATTCGCCAGTAGGCCGACGACAATAAGCGCTAAGGCATACAGCAACGGGAGCGAAAGCTTGTAGTCTTGCAGGACAAGTATATAAGCAAAAGTTGCTACTATAATGGCCCAGATACTGCCGTTGAGCCAAGCAGCGCCGCGAGGAGAAGAGGGGGCGGGGAGTATCGGTTTCATGGGTGGAAAGGTATGAACAAGCCCGGACTCCTGAGGGAGAGGAAGGGCTTTTCAGGTCAATTAGGTTGTCGAGTCAGTCTAGACACGGATACGCACCACCTGTTTGGCCTACAGCGCCCCGGAGAGTTGCACTCGTGACGTGGCCTAACGGAGCCTTATACGGTAAGCCAGTAGTTGAATGGAGAAAGGCAGATGCCGAAAGGTATACCTTTCGGAGCGTAGCTGAGTCCTCAAACTGTCTGTTTCTACTAAAGCACCTCAATTTGACCAAGCAGCCTGGTTACTAGCGCCCTAGTGGCTTCAATACTACGCGCCGGTTGCCGGGCCGCTCACTCAACTGGCTATTGTCGGCCACCGGTCGGGAGCCCCCGTACCCGACCGCGCGCAAGCGGCTGGCCGCCACGCCGTGGGTAGCTAGGTACGTGCACACGGCCGCGGCGCGCTGCTGCGAAAGCCGCTGGTTAATAATCGGGTTGCCCTGGTTGTCGGTATGGCCCTGCACTTCGAGGCGCAGGGCCGGGAGGCTGGCTAAGACCCGCGCCAGGGTGTCTAGGCTAACTTGCACAGCCGGCAGCAAGGACGCTTTGCCCTGCTCGAAATAGAGCGTCCGGAGCGTCACACTTTTGCCCCTAGTTAGGCTAGCAGCCACCGCTGCTACCCGGTTCGAATCGACTGGCGGTGCGCTTGGACTCAGGGGACGGCTCACCCCTGCGGATAAGTAGCTGCGTGGCCGAGGCTTTCGAATAGTCCCGGCGGTGGGTTGCACCACCAGCAGGCTCGTGGTGGCCGCTGGCGGCCCGGCCGGTTTAAGTGGGGGACTGGCAGAAGGAGCCGCTACGGGTTGGGAAACCGGGGGAAGGCGAGGGAAGGAACTAAATAAATAGCGCGTCGGGATAACGACGGCTTCCCCTTTGTCCGCTGGCGAGCCTCCCCGGCTGCGCCCCTGGCCTGAGCCGGCCGGCGTAGCAGGCAGTTTCCAGGCTAGCTGTACCCGGGTGGAGGAGTCCACCTGGCAATAGTCCAGCCGCAACGGGTACGCTTCCCCGGCGCGGAGGGTGATGGCGACTTGATAGTAACTCTGCCCGTGGCTCCGCCAATCGTCGAGTAGCTGGCTTTCGCCTAGCCACAGGCGTATGCCATCATCTACGCTGAGGTACAACACGTAGTGCCCCGTAACCGGTGGTACCAGCCAGCCCAACCAGCGCACGGAAAACTGCTCAGAAGCCACTCCGGCCATCGGGCGGTGGCCGTGCCAGTCGAAGTTGAGCGTAGCATCACGACGTGTCGAAACGTACCGCTCGAAGTTGTGGCCTTCGTAATAAGCCCCTTGCAGACCCTCGCCCACCGGGACCTGCGCCCGTACGCCGGTGGAAAGTGCCACGGCTAACCACCCGAAACTCCAGCTGTACCAAGTCATGCGGGGAGGATAACTTTTTGCAGAAAGTAGTTGCAAACCGGTCTTAGTTTGTACGCTTCCTTCTATGGTACATCATTAGGTGGAAGAGGCCGGCTTTTAAAAGCTCATCTTTTCGCTTCCCCCTCTCCCCTACCCCAGCTATACTGACTAAAAAGCTACATTTTGCTGGTTGAGCAAGTAGATTCTGTAAGAAGAATCCTCCTGACTATTTGAGCTGGCCTCTCAGGGCTAAGCACAGAATAACAGCTTATTCATCATCGGCAGGTATCTCTCGCTGGCTATCGGGATAGCGAGCTAGATACTCGGCTAATGCTTGGTTTAAAATCCAAGTCTTGGATGATTTGCTTCCGCGCCGCCAATAACTAAGCTGACTCAACCCACGCTCATTTTCAACTGTCAAGTTGAATGTCATTTTATGCGCTGCTTGCCCTTTTGAAGTGCTTTCAGGAATCTGAACTGCCGGGAGGGAAGCACTAGCAGAAGCTTGAGGCGGACGAGGTGGACGTGGAGGCCCATTACTCAGTAAATCGTCCAGATTTCGTGGCGAGCCGGCCGCTGCCTTAGGAGGCGTTTTAGAAGTAGCCATTAGGTAGTAGAAGTAGTAAGGTGAGATTCTAGCGCGCTTATTAAATCATCGGTAAGCACTCGGTAATCAATCACTCCGGTTGCTTCAGGAGCATGCAGTTGGGCCGGTATGGCTAGTCGCTGAGCGGTGCCTAACGCTTGATTATCGCGCACTGCGGACAGAATCTTGCCAGGAAAAAGCTGCGTTGCGGCGGCTACTATATCCTGATGCAAGCGGCTAGGCTTATTAGAATTAAATTGTGTAAAGAATATGCCCAGTAATTGTAGGCTGGGGTTCATCGCCTCCTGCACTCGGTCAGCCAGTCCAACTAGTCGCTTCACCCCATCGAGTGAGAATCGTTCGGGACGGCTTGGCACCACATAGAATCCTGCTGCGCATAAAGCCAGCAGCGTTTCGGTATCAAGTGAAGGCGGACAGTCTAGAATTGCATAATCGAATCCACCGGCCTCAGCTGCCAGAATATCGCGCAGTACGTTGCGATAGTCTTCTCGCTGCTCTGGTAACTGCTTGGCATAAGCTCGTAACTCAGGCCCGGTACCTAGCAACCAAAGTGTGCCGATACTAGTGGGTACTACTGCATCCAGCAGCCCACCGCCTGCTACAAGCACCTGACCTGTGGTGGTGCTCAGCTCCTCTTGGGTCAATGCAGCAGTAGCATTACCCTGCGGGTCGAGGTCAACTAACAGTACTTGGTAGCCACGATTTGCTAGCTCGCCAGCTATGTTCAGACTGGTAGTTGTTTTACCAACACCGCCCTTGCTATTGGCAACAGCAATGACACGAAGTGGGGGCTTCTCTAGCGTAGGAGGCTTTTTTCTCTTCATCAGGCCATTGGGTTATAAGGGATTCTACATTCAGAATGTGCAACGAAAGTAAGTATGGTTGTTCCATATCAACAAGTCTGACAGGCCTAGCCATATAATACATCGGTGCCGTACTACACATCACAACCGTATTTACCATATTGTATGGTTTAGCCATATTTGCCATACGATATGGCAAGTACGGTTGGAGGAGTGTGGTATTGAAGCCATTTAGGAAGTACTGTGCTTTACCCCACAACTTGCTGTCACTTACATCTTACTCCCAATAATGCGCTCTGCCGACACTCGCCACCGTGGCCCACACCCGACCGATGAACGACTATTTGAGCCCCAGTGGATACCAATACTACGCCGCGCCGTCGAAGAGCTGTCGTGGCTGCTGACGCGTGGATATCCGCCGGCGAGCACCTTGAAACTTGTGGGCGACCGCTACGCGCTCACTGAACGCCAACGCTGGGCTGTGGGCCGCGTTGCTTGCACCGATGAGCAGCGCGCCCAACGAGCTGCCACGCGCTTACCACCCGGCGACCTCAACGGCCGACCAGTAGCTATCGATGGCTTTAACCTCATCATTACCCTCGAAACGGCTTTAAGTGGGGGAGTGGTGCTGCGCGGCCGTGATGACGCCCTGCGCGACCTATCGAGCATCCACGGTACTTACCGGGCGGTGCAAGAAACCGACCGGGCCATTCGGCTAGCGGCCACTGCGCTGCTAAGCATCACGCCTGGCCCCGTACGGTGGTTGCTCGACCAACCGGTTTCGAATAGTGGTCGGCTTGCAGCACGGCTGCGCGAGTTGGGACCCGCCCTCGGATTGCTTTGGACGGCCGAAGTAGTAATGAATCCCGACAGTGTGCTGGCTGAGACCACTGATGTAGTTGTCACCTCCGATTCAATAGTACTCGACCGCGCTGGTACTTGGCTTAACCTCGCTGACCTGGCACTAAGGGCCGAACCGCCGCACTGGCTACTTGATTTAAGTGAGGGCTGTTAAAGTCTACGCTATTCAGCAAGCTATGCACCTGCAATGAGGTTGACTTTGCCAAATTTTTAGCTGGCTCTACTACCTGCTTAATACTACAACAAATTGTACTATAGAACCATTTTAAAAACGTTACCATATTAGATGGTCTTACCATATAATATGGCAAAACCATCTGATATGGCAGGACCATCTTATTTACAGTTAATTACTGATAATCAGAATTTTAAATATAAATATCTAATCTTATTACTTTAGCCAATCTGTTCTATTAGTGCTATTTCCTTAGCGATTGCCGTGGATAAGTCGCGCTGGTAATCAACAGGATTATTGTATTTTGCCTCAGTGGAGGGCTCACGAAGCCAGCGAAGGCTGCCGCGAACATCATCTAATTCGGATAGTAGTTTCTGTTTATTCCGCGCCGGGGTTGGCTTGAAGACGGGCTTAGCAGGTACCGCAGGAGTAACCAAAGACTTCTGGTAATCGGCTAGCAAATAGCCATCTGATAGGGCCTTAAATACAGCACCAGCCTCCTTCTTCACTTTGCCAGCCTGCACTTTCTTGCGCACAGCAGCTAACACAAACCAGATGTACCCTTCGTCATAATACCCTGCGGCCAATTGAGTCTTGACATTAGCTAGGCTCTTATTAGCTACTCCAACGGCTAGCAGCGCCGACTCCCAACCGTCTGTTTTTGGAGCAGATAGAATAGGCTGCTGCTGGCCATTCGGTGTAAAGAAAAACCGTATCTCACTAACAGCTTTGCCCTGCCGAACCAACTCATAGGTAAAAGGCATATCTGTATCGGCCAGTTCCTGTTGAGCGCGGTCAAGCACGCGTGCTTTGAAATTATCGAACCGGTCATACTCCTTCTCAAGGCCCAGAATAGCCTTCAATTCTACTAGCCCCATGGTCCGCTTACCGAAGGCAGCATATTCACGCAATAGCCAGTAGATGCGGTAGGAGCTAGCACTCTTTAGCTTGAGGAGTTCGGCTAGCTGGGCTTTCGTGAAATTGTCACGTAACTCTAGTAGGTAAGGAATTAGCCGGTCATTAAACTGGGCTTCCACCAAACCCTCTCCCTGCTTGTACTCAGCATAGGCTAGTAGGGGTAGTACGACAAAATCAGGTCGTTTGAGAGGTTTGCCTGTCTCATCCAACTTCTCGATGACAATAGTGCGACCAGTAAACTCCTTCAAGGTCTTGCGCACCTGGTCATACATGGTTTTGCTCACAGTACCGCCCATTATCTCGCGAACTGGCACCTGGCAAGGAGCAAACCCAGCATCTTGGCGGCTCACACGGCTCAGCAGGCTTACAAAAAGCCTGGTTTCGATAGTGTTGAGGTCAATACGGGCATTCACCAGCGCATTATGCTGCACCACCAATGGGTGGGGGGTGAGTATTGGAATAGATGTGCTAGACATGTTCGGGCTGGGAAGTAGCCGAAAGATACCGTAAAACACCTAACTCCTACAAATTTTTATTAGTGTAGGAGCTTGACCCCGTTTTTGTAGGAGGAAAAAGCCAGTTTGACCCCGTTTTTGTAGGGACTTGACCCCGTTTTTGTAGGGACTTGACCCCGTTTTTGTAGGAGATGGGGCTTGTAGCTGTTTGGAATACAAGTGGTTACGAGACCCGTAAACTATATAAACTAAGTAAACTAAGTAAACTACTAGTTTCTTGAGTAGTTTTTATTTAAAATACTGTTTTTCAGCTTGATATGAGCAAGCATTAAGTTGAGTTTTTAACTAGGCGGCGGGGTGGCTGACCCCGTTTTTGTAGGAGATACATTTATAAGTAACTGTTAGTGAGGTATATAATACAATTTTCACATTACTCATCTCCTACAAAAACGGGGTCACTTGATTTTACACTGTGTGTGCTGCGATTATGAAGTATGAAGTGGTGTTTGACTCATTATTGAAAGCCCTTCTAGCTGGTAATCTCCTACAAAAACGGGGTCAAAACTTAGGTAGGTAATGATAAATCGGTTCAGATGTAGTGTTAGTGTCATTACTAGCATATAAACTACTAATAATCAATATGGTATAAAATAGCATTCAGCGCATTATCACCTTTTGTGCTATTATAAACCAACTGATAATCTGACGGTTATTGAATTTTCTTAAATCAATTTGGCCACGAGGGTATATGTAGCCATCAGCGCCCCGAGCGTATACAAGGCGTCTGCCAGGCTCTGGCAGACATGTAGTTGTGCCGCCGTGGGCACGCCGTGGTCGCCCAGATACTGGTTTAGCAGATGCGCCACGATGGCTTGGTCGTCGTAGTCAGCCAGCCCCCACCGGAGTAAAAGGGGGCTGGAGGGGCGGAGGAAACGGACTAGGTTACGAGAACCCGTGTTCAAGCGGGAAAAGAGACGGTAAAGGTGGAGCCGACTCCCAACTCACTGTGCACCGTGATGGTGCCGCCTGCATTCTCCACGATGCGCTTGACCATGTAGAGGCCCACACCTGAGCCCTCCACGTGGACATGCAGACGCTGAAACAGGTTAAAGAGTTTGGCTTGCTGCGACTGGCTAAGGCCTAGGCCGTTGTCCTGCACTTCCAGTACGGCCTGCTTTTCGGTGGGGCGACAGCGCAGCTGCACTTGGGGCACGCGGTCGGGGTGGTGGTACTTGACGGCATTGCTAAGTAGGTTATAGACGATAGAGCGCAGGTGCTGCGGCGCAAACTGCACCGTCTCGCACGCGGCGATATCCACCGTCAGTTGCGCCCCAGTCGCTTCCAGCAAAGGAGCTAGGTCCAGGCGCACGGCCTCGATAACGGCGGCCAGGTCCACGGCCTGGGCGGGCTCGGTGCGCACCTGCTGCACCTGCGTGAGGTCGGTGAGTTGAGCGATAGTGAGGCGGAAACGCTCGACCGATTCTTGCATCATGCCCAGCACCCGCGGTACCAGACCCACCTGCTGAGCCTCGGCCGGTAGCTGCTTGCGCAGCAGCAGCAGTAGGCTCTCGATGTTGGCAATGGGGGCTTTAAGGTCGTGCGAGGCCGTGTAAATAAAGTTGTCTAGGTCGGTGTTGGTGTGGGTGAGCTGCGCATTGGTTGTGCGTAGCTCCTCGTTGGCATGGGCCAGCTGCTGGCGACTGGTAACCAGCGCACTCACATCGGTGGCCACGATGGCGATGGCCTTCACGCCGCCCGTGGCATCGAGCAGGGGCTGGTACACAAACCGGAAACAGGCCGTTTCTAACTGGCCGTGCCGTAGCAGCTGTGCGGGGTACTCCTCGGCCACAAATGGAATGCCCGTGCGGCGCACTTCGGCCAGCAGTTGAGGAAAACCCTGGTCCACTATCTCCGGCAACGCCGCAAACAACGGCTGGCCCAGCACGGCGGCCCGCTCGCGGCCCCACATCTGGCAGATGGTGGGGTTGGCCACCTCAATAATATACTCCGGGCCTTGCAGCAACGCCAGGGCCACTGGGGCTTGTTCGAAGATGGTGTGTAGTTGCCGCAGGCCCGCCTCGCGCTGCTGGCGAGCCAGCACCTGCTCCGTTACGTCGGTGGCAAAAACCGAGACGCCCACAATCGCCCCACTTTCCCGGTAAGCCTGGTAGGTGAAGTTCATCCGCTTCTCCGTCGGCGGCCCACCAGCGGGATTGGTGATGGCAAACGGCACTTCGGTGCCCACAAAGGTTTCGCCCGTCTGGTACACCTGGTCCAGCAGCGCCACGAAGCCTTGCGGCCCGGTTTCGGGGAGCGCCTCCAGCACCGTTAAGCCCCGCAGCGCCCGGCCCGGGAACAGGGCCTGGTAAGCGGGATTGAAGTATTCAAAATGCTGTTCGGGGCCGCGCAGCAGAGCGATGACAGCCGGCGTCTGCTCGAATATCTGGTAGAAGGACTCGCGCTCCTGCGCCCGGCGCTGCATCGTCGCCAGTACTTCTTCCTGCAAGCGCTCGGCTTGCTGCTGCACCCGCACCTGGGCCGTAATGTCGAGAACCATAGCCAGCACCCCGTCGATGCGACCGCTGGTATCGTAGCGCGCTTGCAGCACGTAGCGCAGGTAGCAATCCCGCAGGGGACCGCCCGCATACTGGGCCAATGGAATCAGCTGGCTGGCTTCTTCGTGGGTTTCGCCGGTGGCATATACCCGTTGCAGCTGCTGCCAAACGGGATGGTCCAGTATTTCGGGCAGCGCCTCCCGTAGGGGCTGCCCCAGCAGCGGCCGGCCCGGAAACAGGGCCTGATAGCTCGGGTTGAGTAGTTCATAAACGAGGTCGGGCCCGTCGTGCACGCAGATGGCAACCGGGGCTTGCTGAAAGAAATGCTCCAGCCGTTCGCGCTCCTGCTCGGCCTCGGCGCGAGCCACCTGCGCTTCCGCGATACCGGCTGCCACGCGGGTTTCCAGCTCGGCATTTAGCTGCTGCAGCTGGCACTGCGTTCGGGCCAACTCTTCATTGTTGGCCAGCAGCTCCTCATTGGCCGCGCGCAGCTCCTCATTCAAATTCTGAATTTGCCTGCGGGCTGCTATCTGCTCACTCATGTCGGCCAGCGCGAGTATCACGCCCTCAATCTGGTCGTAGCGCCCATAAAGTGGTTGGGCGACAATGTCGAGGTACACAGTTTCGAGGCGACCGCCCCGGTCCAGCAGCGTAGGTAGCGCCTGGGCCACGTAGGACTCGCCGGTAGCCAGCACCTCATCCAGCCGCTGCCGCAGGCCCTGGTCAGCCAACTCGGTCAGCACGCTGAAAAAGGGCTGGTGCAGCCCCTGGGCCGGATGGCGGTCCCAGAGCACCCAGCTGGCGTCATTAGCCTGTTCCAGCACGTATGCCGGCCCCCGCAGCTCGGCAATGGCGACCGGACTGTGCTCCACGATGCGCTGCCAGTTTTGCCGGCGGCTCTCGTGCTGCTGGCGGGCGTGCACTTGCGCCGTCACGTCGATGGCGAAGATGGAGAGACGCTCGGGATGCCCAGCGAGCGGGTGGACTTGGCAGGTAAAGTTAACATACTGTTCTTGGGTTGGTTGCCCATCGGGCTGGGTAATGGCCAGCGCCAGCTCGGGGTCGAAGAAGGGTTCGCCCGTCGCGTATACGTGGTTGAGCCGGGCGATAAATCCCTGGGCAACGGCTTCGGGCAAACCCACCACGATGGGTAGTCCCACCAGTGAGCGATTAGCAAAAAGCCGAGTGAAAGCGGGATTGACGTACTCGAACCGATGCTCCGGCCCTTGCAAAATGCAGACCGCCACCGGAGTCTGCGTCAAGACCTGGCGCAAGACGGCCTCCTTCCGTACTAGCTCGTCGGCGGCCAGCGCCGCTGGTTGCGGCTCGAGTAGCGCCTCGACAGCAGTCGCAGGTGCCGGTCCCTGGGTGAAGCTCACCAGCAGCTGCGCCGCGTGGCGCTGAGCCACTACCTGCCAGCGAGCCCCATCGGCGGCGACGTAGCCGGGGGCAAAGTAGCCCGCCTCGCCCGACCAGAAAGTAGCGCGGCAGAAGCTGAACAAGGCCGTTTCCTGGGGACCTGTAGTACCGAAGAAGCCGGTCGGCTGGTCGGGCAAGCCAAACAGCCGCTGGGCAACAGCGTTGACGCCCTCGTAGGTTAGCGCTACCAGGGTACCGGGGTCGTTGTCGGCGTAGACCGGTGCCAACTGGAGCAGGCCGGCCCCTAGGGCATCAAGTACGGCATCAGGTAGGAAGAGCCCGGCAGGCGCTGGGCGAACGGAATAAGTCATAGACCAGCGCAAAGATTCTGTTGGACAGTCCGAAGCTAAGGCATATGGTTAAGATTTCGAGGGTAAGAATCAGATGGGCGATGGCCACGCGCCTACTGGAAGTGGCTGAGCGGGGTTTCTGTGCCAACTCTCGTAAGCCCCCTTTAACCACGATGGCAGTATAGCGATAAGCCGGTGTAAGGTGCTTCGGCACCCCCAGCAAAAGCCGGCGTTGGCAGGCCCCCGATTAACATTTTGACTACACTTTTAACCAAGGCCAACGTCGCTTTCAAACGCAGATATTCGCCAGCTAAATCCCATCCAAAAAACGGTATCAAGAAACACCCTAAAAAAATGGCGTTCTAGATTACTAAAGCACTCTGTCCAGGGCTCTAAAAAACGGTCGACTGCTAAGAAAGGGTAACGGATATTGTATAAGTACAATTCACAACGCCTGATGTCTGAAGTACTTATGCTTGCTCAGGTAGCAAGAAGGCGGTTACGCACAAAAACTAATAAGAGATTCTGCCTCTCAATTCATTCAGCAGTATGGGTAATTCAGTAGTTGCCTTTTCTTGAATACATAACGTGCGGAGATTACTGAACAACTTGAACGCCTCTTTCCTTTCTACGAAGTAAACAGCCTTTTTTTGAGCGCTGACAATGGAAATTTTGAAACACCCAAAGTCATCTACCTCTTTGCTTTTTTTAGCAGTTAGCACAATGACCTCAGATTTCGCATACAACACATTAGGCAGCGCGTATTTATAATACAGATAAGCTGGTATAGCTGGGATGGTCGGAAAATGACTTTTCGCCTCCGCGAGCACAACCGTCGGTATAATCTTGTCCGTTATACCGACATGCTCAATTAAGAAATACCTGTCCGGTTGGTGGTCAGTGAAGGTGAACCCACACAACGTCACAAGTGTCGCTACTATAACTACGAGGAAACGACTTGTTTTCATGACAAACATTTGAAATGCAAGTATTTATTAAAAAGGCAGCGTTTACGTTCGTGCAGACAAGATAGCCAGGCCGTCCCTTGTCAAAATAGGCGAGCCCGGCCAATGAGGTGAGGTGGTTTGAGTAACCAAAAAAGACAGCGTTGACCGAAAAGACATTTTAGCAACGACCGTTCTTATAATGTCTTATGGCGTAAATTTGCCTAGAACTGCTCTTTCAACCCTGTGCCGGCCTACTTCGCCTACTACCGTGTCTCCACCCAAAAGCAAGGCAACTCCGGCCTGGGCCTCGAAGCCCAACGGGCGGCGGTGAGGAGCTTTCTACAGGGAGCGGCGCCAGTAGGGGAGTACGTAGAAGTGGAGAGTGGCAAGAAGAACCAGCGCCCGCAACTGCTGACGGCGATTGCTGCGGCGCGTCAGGCGGGTGGGGTGCTGCTCATCGCCAAGCTCGACCGACTGTCCAGGAATGCGGGCTTTATTCTGGCTCTACGCGACTCGGGGGTGAATTTTGCTTGCTGCGACATGCCCGACGCCAACACCCTTACGGTAGGGTTATTTGCCGTCATTGCCCAGCACGAGCGCGAGACCATCTCCCAGCGTACCAAGGATGCGCTAAAAGCCAAGAAGGCGCGGGGCGCACAGCTGGGTACGCCGGCCAATCTCACCGAGGACGTCCGGCTGTTAGGCTTAGCGACTCGGCAGCGCAATGCGCGGGAGCATGGAGGGATTCGCCAAGCTACGGCGCTCATTCTAGCTCGCCGGGCACAGGGGCTCAGCTGTGAGCGCATTGCAGGAGAGTTAAATGCCCTCGGCTTTACGGCGCGCCGGGGCGGGGCCTTCTCCCAAAAGCAGGTCCAGCGCCTGCTCGACCGCGCGCAGGGCACTTTGCCTGCAGAAGCAACCTCTCCCTAGTGATGGCGTAAGGAGTTGAACATAAATGACATATTAGCAGCTTAGTACGCCTATTTCCTGTAGCTTCGCGACCATTTGCGCATAGGAGGTAACCAAAATAGTGGCAAGCCCGAGCTGCGCGGCCCCTCGTATATTGTCCCGATTATCATCCAGAAAAACGACTTGCTGGGGTGCTACTTGCAGATAGTCCAGCACGCGTTGGTAGGCTGGTGGCTCGGGCTTCCGGGCTTGGAGTTCGTGCGAGCTAAATACCTGTTGAAAGTAGCGCAAGGTGCGGGCATATTTCGTTTTCCAAACCGGGCTATGAATACTATTGGTATTCGTCAAGGCTACCAGGTGATACTGCTGGCTCAACTGGGCTAGCAAGCTGTCAATCTCCGGATACGTCTCCAGGTATAAGGCACCCCAGCCTGCGTCAAAGACCTGGCTGCTAAGCGTCAAGTTCAGTTTTTGGGAAACAGCAATGCGGAATTCTTGCGGGGTAATAGCCGCTTTTTCGAATTGGTCAACTACTTCGTCGAACTGAAACGTGGCTTTCAACTCGTCAGCCTGTCTATTCGACGCAGCCGCCCAATGCTGAAAAATTCGGTCAAAAGAAAGGTCAAAAACGACGTTGCCTAAGTCAAAAATCAGGGCTTTATAGGGGCTCATGCGATACGTGGTCCTAGGGTGTTGTTAACCAAAGCGCGAAAACTACCGCGTCGCGTGTGCCGCCCTTGCGCATGGGACCATAGCGATGGCGTGGTCGCTTCTCGAAAACGGTCGCTACTGTTTAACGGTACTGAAATAATGATTCGCGCCTTCGTCGTCGAACTCTTCCACTAGCATTAAGCCCGCCTCGGATAGTAACGCCGTATAGGTTGCTGCCCCAAGCGAGCAGGATTCTTGTCCAGTCAGCGCATCCTGCCAGGTTACGGCTTGACTAGGAGCGGTGAACAAAAGCTTGCCACCCGTGAGCAAGGCGTACGCGGCTTTTTGCAGGACCAGCGCTTGTGCCGGTGCGGGGAGTAGAAACAGGAGCCCCCAGGCAAGAATGGCCTCGAACTGGCGCTCGAAAAAGGGGGAATGCTCGACGGCTTCGCAGCTAACCGGACTAGCCGGAAAATTCTGCCGAAACGCGTGGACCAGGGTAGGGGAGGCATCAAGGCCGTACACTCGCAGGCCCTCTTCCAGCAAGACCTGAGAAAGCGGTAGTCCAGTTCCGCAGCCCAGGTCTAACACCGTAGCCCCAGGCGAGAGGCTACGCGCCCACTGGCGAACCGTCGTGGTGCCTACCCCCCGCCGAGCCCCTCCACGCACGCGAAGGAAACGCTGCGCATGGCCTTCGTAGCCGTTTGAGTTATCCATTAGCTAGGAGCAGGGTGAAGTGAAAGTTGACGGAATGCGGCAGGCGTGCTGGAAGCAGAAGGTGTAGGCTCGTTGTTTCAGCACACCCTTCCCAAAGGTATTGGGAGCGTCGGGACCACAAGAGCGGTAGCCGAGTTAGTAACCACAACAGGCCGCTTCCTGCAAGCATACCCGGCGACCAGTAAGCGGCCATTCACTGCTTGGTTACGCTTTAGCTACTGGCTGCGCTACGGAAGCCACCCTCCACAAAACGGTCTTTTCTGGAAGGCTGATAAGCTTATCCGAAATCTCACCCGGCTTGTACGCGCTCGTTATGAGCCGCGAGCAATTGGAGCGAACGCAGGTAATCCGTGCCCGTTTCAAGTAGTTTAATGCGCGCAAAGCGAAAAACGTGTACGTCCAGCCACTGGCCTTTGGGGCTGAGCAGGTGTAAGCGAAGCGAGGCACTGTTTACTTGATGGACTCGACCAACCAAAAGGGACTCTTCCCGCAGGTAAATGGCAATCAACTCCTGCGTATCGCGCAGCACGTTGAACAACTCATAGTCGCTTTCCACCGGATAAGGGGGCACGTCCACTGGCAAAGCGCCTTTCAACTTCAACACCAAGGCAAGCTGTTGCTCCCTTTCGCCACTGCTGGGTGTCGCCCGGTTAGCGAGCAGCCGATAGCCATCCAGTGTATAATCCGTGGGGATGCTTTGCACCAGCACGCGCGCGGCTCCTTGCCTCAGCACCACGCCAACGATCGGCTTATAGCCTCTCAACTTAAAAGATTGCACTTGCATAATTAGCCGTAATAGTAGAGAACGGAAAGGATTGCTGGCAACTTAGCTCCGCAAGGCGCACCTTGCGGATACTAGAGGTTGTCTTCCCCAGCTGCCTCTTGATTTACCGCCTGCGGATCCTTGAGTAGAAATTGTACCCATCTACCAAGCGCCCTCCACCAACGCGAAGCCGCTCGCTAGTGGGTAAGCCCTGCGCACTTCGTAGTGCATCGTTGAGCTCCCTAAACTGCGCCTTTGTTAAGCGCGTGGGAAGCAGCTCTTCCCCAATGCGGGCTAATAGCCATTCCCGGTCAATAACGTATTGCGCCTTCCCAATGAGGTGCGGCGGCTGGGGATAGCCATACACGCGGGCAAACTGTTTTTTGGTTAGGTCTTGAAAAAACTGGAAGTGTGGTTGCTGGCGCTGGCTCTCCGGAATCTCATCGTACAGCGCGACCCAGGTGCGAAACCGAAGCGGCAAGAGGTTGTGGAGAATAGGGGGGAAGTGTGGGGTAGTCATCGGGGCCCTAAGTTATCCAAGCTGCAATGGTCTGGCACACGTATTCATGCAGACAATAAGCGGTACGCTATCCTCCAAAAAACGGTCCTTTTTTGGAGGGCTAGCAATCACATACTGCGTCAGTATTTGAAGCAAGTCCAGGGCCGGGGCAACACGCGCATAGTAAGCTTTGACTAAGTGCTCATACGGCCCGTCTTCTAAACTCAAGCTGAACGTCATGGCCGTATCCCGTTTAACGAGCACTACCCAATAAGTGGTGTGCATCCCATACTGCTGGACTGCTGGCAGAGGCTGACCTCCTCCCATTTACTAAGCCGATTGAAAGTGGAGCATCAGGCGTTCTGAAGCTCGACAGTAGTGGCGGCCGCCACTACCTCATCGGGCGTTAAATTCTGTAACGAGCTGTGCGGTCGGAAGCCATTGTATTCTTGACGCCAGTACTCGATTTTCTCCTGCGCATCGGGCAGCGACAGAAACCAGTGCACGTTGAGACACTCGTCGCGGAAGCTGCCGTTAAATGATTCAATGTACGGATTATCCGTCGGTTTGCCAGGCCGCGAGAAGTCCAAGGTGACGTGCTGGTCGTAGGCCCAGCGGTCGAGCGCTTTGCTGTTAAACTCACTGCCATTATCGACCTGGATGCGCTCAGGTACCACGCCTAATTGCTGGTGTAAGCGTTGCATCACGGCCACGACGTCTTCTCCTTTTAACGACTGGCTGACGTGAATAGCCAGGCATTGGCGACTAAAATTATCGACTATAGTCAGCGCGCGGATTTTACGGCCATCGAAGAGGTTATCCGCCACAAAGTCCATGCTCCAACTCTGGTGCAGCCGACCCAACGGGAAACGTTCTAGCCGATGGGCAGCGGCGCGATTACGTCGGGGACGCTTGCTGCGTAAGTTTAAGCCTTCCAAGCAGTAAAGGCGATGTACGCGCTTATGATTATCGGGCCAGCCCTCGCGGCGTAGCAGGATGTAGAGGCGCTGCCTGCCGTAGCGAACGCGCACTTGCGCTAGTTCGCGCAGGCGCTGGCGCAGGACCGTATCATCCCGCCGGTGTACTTGATAAGCGAAGCTGGCGCGTTGTAAGTTGAGCACTCGGCAGGCCCGGCGAGCCGAGATGCGGTAGGCGTCGATAAGGTGGTGAGCCGCGTGGCGACGCTGCACGGGCTTCAGAACTTTTTTTGAGCACATCCTGCAGCATCTGCTTGTCGAGGCTTAGGTCCGCCACGAGCTGTTTAAGATGCTGATTTTCTTCTTCTAGCTGCTTAAGTCGCCGCAGTTCGGGCACGCCCAAACCGCCGTATTTTTTCTTCCAGTTGTAATAAGTGGCCTCGCTGATGCCCATTTTGCGGCACACCTCCGCGACGGTTACGCCCGTGTCGGCGGGACGCAGGGCAAACACGATTTGAGCCTCGGTAAACTTGGTCTTCTTCATGGCAAGTGTCTGGGGTTTTAAGGTACGACAAGTGCCCGATTTTCTCTATTTTACAGTGGCCTAGTTTATTGGGAGGAGGTCATGCTCATAGTTAGAAATGGGCAACCTGCGGAAAAGTAGCCCTCTGAAAAGCACTATTATAGTTATATGCATACATAAAATAAGTGCATTTTTTACCGGTAACGCTTCAACTCAGAAGGTCAAGTGTCATAGCAGAGTGCAGCCACCGTCTCGTGTAGTTAAATGATTAATTTCTCTAATTTTCCCTAATAGCCAGCTAGCCACTCCTCCTCTATATAGTAGCTTTACCGCTTCTAAATGTATCTCTTTACTTTGCTTATGAAGCAATATTTTACGTTCCCTTTAAGCCTGCTTATAATGACTGGCTTAATGTTGCTCAATAGCCTGGGGGCTTCGACAGCCTGGGGGCAAGCCCCAACGGTAGTGAGTCGGCAGCCCGCCCGCCATGCGCCCGCCGGCCCGCGTTCAGGTCCCGTCACAGTACAATTCAGCCAAGTTATCACGGCCGCTTCGGCTATTAACCTTCGCGTATATGGTAGCCAGGGCCGTGGGCTGAAGCCGGGTACGTTGAGTGGGGGAGGCACCACTACGCTGAGTTTCGCACCCACCCAGCTTTTTGCACCCGGCGAGCAAGTAAGCGTCACCATTCCCAATACCCTGACTAACGCGGCCGGAAACGGGGCAAGCCGGCAGGTTTATGCCTTTACAGCCGCTACGAGTGGCACTGGGCGGGGTTTCTTTCTGGACACCACCGAAACCGTAGGCACTACTACGCGCGACCAATTGCTGGGCGATATCGACGGCGATGGCGACCTCGACCTACTTACCCCCTCGGGGCAATTTGGTATGTACGCGTACCTCAACGATGGGCAGGGCCATTTTGCCCCGTACTACAACACGGTGGTGGGCCAAACACCCAGCGGGGCCACCCTGGCCGACATCAACCAGGATGGCTATCTCGACCTGCTGGCCGGCGATGCCGACAACGCCACCGTGGCCATTGCCCTGAATAATGGCCAAGGCATCTTTGGCCTAGCGCCCCTGGCCGGACAGCTCGTCCCGGTGGGGGCGCGACCGGTAAGCATCACTACCGGCGACGTAGATGGCGATGGCGACCTCGACTTTGCCTCGGCCAACTATACGGCTGGCACCGTCACCATCGGGTTTAATGGCGGAGCTACCGGCAACGCGCCCCTTGCCTTTACGAGCACCACCGCCGTGAGCGTGGGCTCGCAGCCTACCACTGTGCAGCTCGCCGACGTGGACAACGACGGCGACCTAGACCTGCTGACCAGCAACAGCGGTGGCAACTCGGTGAGTATTCGCCTCAATAGCGGCCTGGGCGTATTCAGCGGCACTACGACGGTGGCCGTGGGCGGGGCCCCATCTGACTTGGGCCTGGCCGACGTGGACAACGACGGCGACCTAGACCTATTGACTACTAACGCGACGGATGGCACCGTAAGCCTGCGCCTCAATAATGGCATGGGCACCTTCAGCGGCACGACTACGGTAGCGCTACCCCCCGGCAGCACGCCCACCGGCCTGCGCATCGGCGACGTAGATGCCGACGGCGACCTGGATATAGTAGTGGCGCAGGGCATGGGGGCCCAGGTTATTACGCTGCTAAATGCGGGCACCGGCAGTTTCACCACCCAATACAGCGCCCTGGAACTGGCCGTGGTGCTTGGCCAGCCCACGACGCTGGGCGTGACGCTGGGCGACGTAGACGGCGACGGTGACCTCGACCTGCTGACGGCCGATGGCTACCGGGGCCGCGTGATACTAGGCCGCAACGGGCTGGCTCCACCCGCCGCCGTACCCATGCTAACTTCCTTTTCGCCGGCTGCCGGGCCGGTGGGCACGGTGGGCATCCGGCTGGCGGGCACTAGTCTTAGCAGTACCACAGCCGTGTATTTCAATGGGATAAGTGCCAGCTTCGTAGTTAACTCCAACTCACAGATAACGGCTACGGTGCCGGCCGGGGCCACTACGGGACCGCTGAGCGTGACGACGGCGGGCGGCTCGGCTACCTCCACCCAGACTTTTGTGGTGACGGCGGGGCCCGTGCCGGCCGTGCTGGTCACGGCTACGGTGCCGGCCAATAACGCTTTGTCGGTGAGTTCCACGGCGGCAGTGCAGGCCACCTTTGCCAGCCCTATTACCACGCTGTCGGCTTCGGCGCTGCGGGTGTTTGGCTCGCAGCGGCGGGGGCGGCAGCTGGGCGCGGTGAGTGGGGGCGGCACAGCTACCCTCAGTCTGACGCCCAACCCGGCTTTTGCGCCGGGCGAACGAGTGCAAATGAGTTTGCCGGCGGCGCTCACCGGCACCACCGGCGGCTCGGTTAAGCCCCGGGTGGTAGACTTTCGGGTGGCTACGGGCGGCACCGGCGAGGGCGTCTACGATGCCGTGGGCAGCACCAGCGTAGCGGCCCGAGCCAGCCGCATCTTGCGCAGCGCCGACCTCGACAACGACGGTGACCTCGATTTAATAAGCACGTCGGCCACCAACACGACCGATGTAATTGAGCTGCGCTTTAATAACGGCAGCGGTATCTTCGTGGCCGGCACCGGCAGCCTACCGACCCTGGCGGCCAACCCCACTGAAGTGGCGACGGCCGACGTGGATGGCGACGGTGACCTCGACCTGCTGATTGCCGAAGGCCAGCCCGGCTTCCCGACCGTTGCCCGCATTGAGGTGTGGCTCAACAACGGCCAAGGTGCCTTCACGCCCAGCCTGCCTTTTCTTAACCCAACCGGCCTGCCCTCACTGCTGCGGACGGGCGACATGGATGCCGATGGCGACCTGGATATCGTGTTCGTCGATGGCTACAACCAGGTCATTCGGGTGGCTTTCAACAACGGTACCGGCAATTTTACACTGGGCATCGCTACCGTGGCGGCTAATAGCTCGCAGCAGCAGCTGGCCGACGTAGACAACGACGGCGACCTGGATGTGGTGATGGTTACCTACGCGCTGCCGCCCCAGCTGGTGACTGCCCTCAACGATGGTACGGGCGTGCTGACCCGGCAACCAGCGCTCAACATATCGCTGAGCAGCGACTGCTCGCTGGCCGTGGGCGACATGACGGGCGATGGCCTGCCCGATGCCGTGCTGGCCAGCCTGAATACCTCGGCTACCAACAACACGACCCCGGGGGTGCTGGCCATCTGGCCGAGCTTGGGCAACGGGCAGTTTGGTGTTAATACCCAACCAGTGGCGGTGGGCAATTACCCCCAGATGGTGACCCTGGCCGATG
>CAXUKA010000068.1:0-21682 GCA_964251335.1 uncultured Hymenobacter sp. | reverse complement strand
CCTCGGGCCTAGGCGATGTGACGGTGTTTGCGGGCTACCACCTCATCCGAGCCATCGAAAAGGCTGGCGTGCAGAGCCGCCTCATTGTGGGGGGCGGCGTGAAGCTGCCCACCGGCAACTACAGTCACGTGAACGACCAGGGCCGCCGCTACCCGCTGCTCAACCAGGTGGGCACCGGCACCACCGATGGCTTTGTGTACGCCAACTACATTGGCGGCTTTCACAGCCTGGGCCTGAGCGTGAATGGCAGCTACCGCATGACCAGCGAGAATACCTACCGCAACAGCCTGGCTCCCAGCACGGCTGTGTTTGCCAGCTTGTTCTACCGCGTGCCGCTGGGTCAGAATTGGCAGGTGTATCCGTCGGCGCAGTTTTTCTACGAAAAAACCAAGGGCGAAATGCTCGAAGGCCAGCTCACCGGCGAGCACGAGATGAACAACGCCTTGCTCGGCCCCGGCCTCGATGTGTACTACAAAAACTTCTCGGTGAATGCCAGCGTGCAGCTGCCCGTGTACACCATGGCCACCGACCACCCGGCCAGCGCCGGCCGTATGGTATTGGCTGTAGGCTATAGCATCAAGCAAACCAAATACTTACTGCACGGCAAGCAGTAAACGAGGAGATAGCTCGCTGGCCACAGCCCCGCACTACGGCAGCGGCCAGTAGGCAAATAGCTCACGTAGGCCGATGAAATAGAGGATTGTGTCCACTTCATTTTCAGCAGGAAAGCAACTAGCTGCATCTTGCCTTACTGAAGCGGCGGCCAGTGTCCAACCTAGCCTGCCTGATGATAAGAAAGACAAGCAAAACGCTTGGCTGGCAAGCTTATAGCTATTGCCTCGCTTTTTGTTTATCAACTACGAAACAGCCTTTTGTGTACATGAAGCTCTTTACCTGCTTTGCCTCAGCGGCGGCGCTGCTGGCCACCACGGCCTGCCAGCAAGATACTGGTCAGTATTCGGCAGCGGCCCACCCGCTGCAACAGCCAACCGCTACGACAAGCGCAACGCAAACACCCAGCGTGACCACTACCGCCAACGTAGTGAAAGCCGCCAACGCCTTCCTGGCTACGCTGAGCGCCAGCCAGCGCGACACTCTGCTGTGCGCTTTTACGGCCAGCAACGCAGCGCGCTGGTCCAACTTCCCGATTAGCTTCGTGCCCCGACTGGGGCTGAAGCTCGGCGACCTCGACAGCACTCAAGCCCACGCGGCGCTAGCCGTGGTGCAGGCTGCTACCGGCACCACCAGCAATGAAGGCTACGACGAGATTCAGCAACTGCGAGCCGCCGACGACAATCTGAGTACCGCGCCCGCTGGCCCCGGCTTTGGGCCAGGCAAACCCGGTGGGCCGGGTGGACCGCCTCCTGGTATGCGCCCCGGTGGCCCGCCACCAGGCATCAGTGGACCGCCCCCCGGCATGCGGCGCGGCCCCGACGGTAAGCCCCCTGGCCTGGGAGGCAACGACTACGGTAGCGGCCTGTATTTCATTGCTTTTCTGGGCACTCCTTCCACTACTGGCACGTGGATGTTGCAGTTTGGCGGTCACCATTTGGCTACCAATATCACCTTTGGCAAGGGCCTCGTAACCGGGGCCACGCCCAAGTTTGAAGGCACGGAGCCACTCAGCTTCACCACCGCTAATGCGAAAGTGCTGCCCAAAGGCACCACCTATGCGCCGATGAGCAACGAAGCTTCGACCATGCTCGCCATGCTCCAGGGCCTGACGGCCACCCAAAAAACGCAGGCCAAGCTCAGCCAGAGCTTTGGCGACGTGCTGCTTGGCCCTGGGCAGGATGGCAAATTTCCCGGCACTAAAGCAGGCCTGCCGTGCAGCCAGCTCAACAGCAGCCAGCAAGCGCTGGTAATGCAGGCGATGACGCCCTGGGTCAACGACTCGGACGACGCTACAGCGGCTAGCCTACTGGCCGCGTACCAGCGCCAGCTGGCTACTACCTACATCGCCTACGCCGGCACCGGCAACCTGACCAGCAACGGCGACTACGTGCGCATCGACGGCCCCAGCGTCTGGATTGAGTTTGTGTGCCAGAACGGTATTGTGTACCACAGCCAGATTCACTACCACAGCATCTGGCGCGACCGCACTCGCGACTACGGCGGCAATTTTTATGGAGCTAGCCGGGGGTAAGCTTTTCATTATTTTGCTCCTAAATTATAGAGATGTCAAAACCGAGCGTCATGCTTTACTGCGTTCAGCATGACGCTCGGTTACAAGGCTTTTAAGTATTAAGACTTCCGCACCCCAAACTTGTAGGTGATGATGGTGTGGTACGTTTCATCCGGCTTGAGTACGGTGCTGAGGAACGTCTGCTAGTTGGGCGAATTGGGTTTCGAGGCAGAAGCCCACGTGCTGGCTGTACACGAAGCCAATTTTTCTTTCAGTTTACTATTCAACAAGTTACCAGTATATAACTACCCGTCTGGCTGGTCGGTGGTCACATTTAGGGTGCGGCCGGGGGCTGGGTCGTAGAACGAGGCCGCGTGTTGGCCAGCTTCCTGGTTTAGTACCCAGTTGTGGCCGTAGCCGCCGGGCACCTGCACAAAGCGCTCACCGATGGCGTGCGGCGCAGTAAGGTCGAGCTGAGGACTAACCGCTCGTTGCGGCTGCTTCTCTAAACTGCTAGCCACTTGTTATACTGCGCCGTTTTTCGCGGCGGGTCTGCTGCTCTACCTGTTGCCGCCGCCGCAGGCCACCGCCTACGTATCGCCCTACGTGGCGGCAGGGGTAATCACGCTGTTTTTTAGAATTTTCTACGCTCTTACCAATCGGTAGGTCAACCTCAGCCGCTGGGGCGGGCTGGCTTGGCTGGGCACACTTACTAGCCGCTTTACCTGCTCAAGTGCCGCGCTGGTTTGGCTGCCTCGACTGCCCGGCGGGTAGGCACAGCAAATAGCTTAGTTATTGCCCTGCTTACAAATCCAACCAGCTCTTTTTTAGGCAAGTATTCGCTGACTTTTACTGGAAGTAAAGCTCAACTTTTCTGGCCGATATATAGTACATATAGTACAGCTATTCCGAGTTCTTTGCGTATTCTCATGCCTGCTCCCAACACGCCGTTAGTTACTGCGCAGCTTGGCCTGGATGCGCTGCTTCAAACCTTGCTGGATACGTCGCAAACCGGCATTGCCCAGCTCAGCCCAGTATATGGCCTTAGCGAGCCGGCCCAACTTATCGATTTCACCTACCAGCGCCTCAACCCAGCGGCCCAGCGCCTGCTGGGGCTGCCCGAGTTTCCGGCAGCATCGTACCGCACGCTGGCCCCGCACGATGCCACAAGCTTTGCATTTTACCGCGATACCTTCTTGTCGGGGGAGGCGGGATATTACTCGCTTGCCGGCCACACGGCTACCGGCCAGCCTTGCTCGCTGCACGTAGTGGCGCAGCGTACCGAGGCGCAGCTGGTAGTAAGCTTTACCGAAACAGACCAGCCAACGGCTGCGCCCGAAGGCGAAGTACTCCGGCAGGCATTTGCCCAGACACCCGCTGCCATTGCGCTGCTACACGGCCCCGAGCACCGATTCGAGTACGTGAACGCCGCTTTTGGCAAGCTATTTCCGGGCCGCGAGCTACTGGGGCACACAGTGGCTGAGGTGCTGCCACAGGACGTAACTAGCGCCCTCGAGCAGGTATATCAGTCGGGCTCGCCTAAGACCGGGGTCGAGGTGCCGCTGCACATTGCACAGCCCGGCGAGCAGCCCACTCAGCAGCATTATTTCAACTTTATTTACCAGGCCCACCCCGAGCACGGCCAGCCCGCCCGCCTCTCGGTATTTGCCAACGACGTGACCAGCCAAGTGCTGGCCCGCCACCAGCGCGAAACCCAGTGGGCCGAGTGGCAGCTTTTTGAGCAGGCTTCGGTGGCGGTGGCGGTGCTGTGCGGCCCCGAGCACATCGTAGAGTTAGCCAATCCGGCCATGTGCACGCTCTGGAACCGCACGCGTAAACAGGTGCTTGGCCAGCCATTGTTCGATGCCGTGCCCGAGGTAAAGGGATATGAGTTTGAGGAGATACTTGCTAAGGTGCTGGCTACAGGCCAGCCGCATTTTGCCTATGAGCTGGCCTCACGGCTCAGCCGCCCTGAAGTTAAAGAGCCGGCGTATTTAAACTTTGTGTATCAGCCGCTTCGCGAAGGCAACGGGCAAATCACGGGCGTGCTGGTATTGATAAACGAAGTGAGTGAACAAGTGCGCAGTCGCCTGCGCGTGCAAGAGCTAAATGAAGAGTTGCGCACCGCCAACGAAGAGCTGCTCGCCAACAACCACGAGCTGGCGCGTACTCAGCAGCAACTGCGCAAGCTTAACCAGGAACTGGAGTGCCGCGTGGACAAGGGCGTGCGCGAGGCCCAGGCCGCCTACGCCGAAACCGAGCGGCAACGGCTGCGCTTGGCGCGCTTTTTTCAACAGGCTCCGGCAGCCATCTGCGTGCTCGATGGCCCCGACCTGGTGTACGAGCTGGTGAACCCCAACTACCAGCAGTTTTTTCCGAACCGCTCATTGGTGGGCCAACCTCTGCGCGAAGCTGCGCCCGAGCTGGTCGACCAGCCCATGTATAATTGGCTGCGAGCGGTGTACGAAACGGGCGTAACGCACGAGGGCCACGAAGTGCTGCTGCCCGTGACCCTTCCTGGCAGCCATCGGCCCGAAGACCACTTCTTCAACTGCGTGTACCAAGCCCGGCACAACGAGCAGGGCCGCGTAGATGGAGTGCTGGTATTTGCGCTTGATGTAACGGCCCAAGTGCGCGCCCAGCGGCGTATAAAGGCCCTACAGGCCGAAGCCCAGCTGGCGGCCGAGCGCCGTGCCCAGGAGCGCGAAACCTTTTACCAGGTGTTTGAGCAAACACCTGCGGCCGTGGCCCTTATGTGGGGTCCCGAGCACCGGTTCGAGTACGTAAACCACGCATACATGCAGCTGTTTCCGGACCGCGTGCTGCGTTATCGCACTCTGGCCGAGGCCCTGCCCGAAGCAGTGGAGCAAGGCTTCACAACGCTGCTAGACCAAGTGTATCGCACGGGCGAAACCTTTATTGGTACCGAAGTACCCCTGACGATAATACCGCTTGATGGGCAGGAGCCTCACACCGAATACTTTAACTTTTCTTACCAGGCTTACCGCGAAAACAATCGGACGCTAGGTGTGTCCGTTTTTGGCTATAACGTAACGGTGCAGGTGCTGGCCCGCCGCCAGCACGAAAATGCGCTGGCCCAACTCTATACGCGGCTCCGAACTGTGTTTGAGCAGGCTCCGGTGGCTTTAGCCCTGCTACAAGGCCCTACCTATGTAGTGACAGTAGCCAATCCGACCATTTGCGAGCTGTGGGGTCGTGACACTGACCAAGTGCTCAACCGGCCGTTGTTTGAGCTGCTGCCCGAGGTAACCACCCAGGGCTTTCGGGAGCTGCTCGATGAGGTGCGGCGCACGGGCCAGCCCTACGTGGCCCACGAAAAGCCTGCCCAGCTGCTGCGCCACGGCAAGCCCGAAACGATGTATTTTAATTTTGTATACCAGCCGCTGGCCGACGCCCACGGCAATTACTCTTCGGTGGTGATAGTAGCCACCGACATGACCCTCGGCGTGCTGGCCCGCCAGCAGGTAGACCAAGGCATAAGCGAACTGCAAACGGCTAACGAGCAGCTTAGGCGCACCAACGTCGACCTCGACAATTTTATTTATACGGCCTCGCACGACCTGAAATCGCCCATTGCCAACATCGAAGGCTTGCTGCTGCTGCTGCGCAAGCAGCTGCCCACCGAGGCGCGGCAGGCTGGCATGGTACCCCGCGTGCTCGACATGATGCAGGGAGCTATCGAGCGCTTCCAGCTCACTATTGCGCAGCTCACCGACCTGGCCAAGCTACAGCACGCCCACACCCAGCCCGCCGAAGAAGTCAACCTGCCGGCTTTGGTCGAAGCGGTGCGCCTCGACCTGGAGCCCCTGCTTGAAGAGGCAAACGCCCTGCTGCGCGTCAACCTCGACTCGTGCGGGACAGTGTCATTTGCACCGCAGCATCTGCGCAGCATTATTTACAATCTGCTCAGCAATGCCATCAAATACCGCCATCCTGCCCGGCCGCTCGAAGTAGCCATCCGCTGTTACAGCGCCTCGCCTAACACTATTATTGAGGTGGAAGACAATGGCCTGGGTCTAACGAACGAGCAGCAAAGCAAGCTTTTTGGCATGTTTCGCCGCCTGCATGCCCACGTGCCCGGCTCGGGCGTGGGCCTGTACATGGTTAAGCGCATGCTCGAAAATGCGGGAGGAAGCATTACGGTGCACAGCCAGCCCGATATTGGCACTACGTTTACGGTATCTTTTCCTAACCAAGGCCTCGCCTAAGCCATTCCATTTGCAGGTATATGAACAAGATAACCAGCGTGTTATTAGTAGATGACGACCCCACTACTAACTTTTTGCACGAGCAGCTCCTGCTCAGCCTGGGCGTAACCGACCACTGCCTGGTGGCCGAAAATGGGGCCGAAGCCCTTAGCCTGCTGGCGGAGTACCCGCCCGATGGCGACGCGTGCCCCGAGCTGGTGCTCCTCGATGTGCACATGCCCGTGATGGACGGCATTGAGTTTCTCGAAGCCTACATGCAGCCGCCTAAGCCGCCGCCCGTCATCATTGTGCTCACCACCTCCGTGAACCCCCGCGACCAGCAGCGCATGTCCCGCCTGCCCGTGGCCGACTGGGTAAGCAAGCCCCTGACGCGCGAGAAAGTTGAGGACATTTTACAGCGACATTTTCAGCGGCAGCTCCCGCCCGAAATCACTATCTATTGATTGGCAAGTAGTAAGAGCAGAAAATGGGCTACCAGGTAAGTAGCCCCAAGCATAAAGGGCGTCTATCATACCAGATTAGTCTGCATGGGGCGGGCTGCCGACAAAAAGTTGGCAGCCCGCCCAAATTGCCAGCTACCTTACCCTGAAAACCGCGCTAGCTGATAAGATGGCTAGCTGCCTTCGCAGGCCCAGTCAGCACTGTTTATCTTTGCTGAGATGCCTTTGCTAGAAGTTCTCTCCGCCGCTCAGCGCCAGCAGTTCTACGACCTGCCGCGCCGCTTGCACCAGGCCGTGCCTGCCTTCATCAATCCGCTCGATAACGAGCTGGAAGCCGTTTTCGACCCCGCCAAAAACAAGCTGTTTGCGATGGGCGGCGAGGCTATCCGTTGGCTGCTTACTGATGCCAGCGGCCTGGTTATCGGCCGCATCGCGGCCTTCATCAACCCGCTCACCACCCAATCTGATACTGACCTGCCAGCCGGCGGCCTCGGCTTTTTTGAGTGCATCGACGACCAGGCGGCGGCCAATGAGCTATTTGACGTAGCCTGCCAGTGGGTGCAGGCGCGGGGCGTGCAGGCCGTGGATGGTCCCATCAACTTTGGCGACCGCGACCGGTTTTGGGGCGTCCTCATCGATGGCTTCGACCATGAGCCGAACTACGGCATGTTCTGGCACCCAGCTTATTATCAAAAGCTATTCGAGAACTACGGCTTTCAGATATACTTCAAGCAATACACCTGCCACCGGGTGGTAAATGCGCCGCTGCACCCCAGCTTCCTGAAAAAGCTGGACGAGCTGACGGCCGAAGGCTACGTTTTCACCCATGCTCGTAAGTCCGAGCCGGAGAAGCTGGCCGAGCAGTTCCACCACGTCTATAACCTGGCTTGGGGCAAGCACACCGGCGTACAAGCCATGACCCTGGAGCAGGCCCATAAGATTGTGCAGGAAATGAAGCCCGTGCTCGATGAAAAAATCCTGGCCTTTGCTTACTACAAAGGTGAGGCAGTGGGTTTCTTCATCAATATCCCCGAACTCAACCAGATTTTCAAGCACGTCGGCAAAACGCTCGACCTTATGGGCAAGCTGCGCTTTGTGTGGGAGCAATGGCGCTACATGCGCCGCCGCGACAAGAAGATGCTCGGCATCATCTACGGCGTCATTCCCGACCATCAAGGCAAAGGGGTCGAAAACGCTCTCATCGCCTCGACCCAGCAACCCGTGCTGGATTCTGGCTACGCCAATATCGAGATGAACTGGATTGGCGACTTCAACCCTCGCATGCTCGTCGTGACGCGCAGTATCGGCTCGAAAATCGTCAAAACTCACGCTACCTATCGCAAGCTGTTCGTGGACCGGCCGTTTGAGCGGTATCCCATCATTCGGTGAGATGGTGAACTAGTGAGTTTGGGAGTTTGGGAATTTGCTTAAAAAGAAAAACTCACCAGCTCACTAGTTCACCATCTCACCACTCCGAAAAGCTGCATCCAGCGCCAGCACTTGAGGCAGCACGAGCTGTGAATCATCGTTATACACGACGTAATCGGCGCGGTGCAGCTTCTCTTCGTCGCTTAATTGCTGGCTCATAATGGCTTGCACATCGGCGGCAGTGCGGTGGCTATCGCGGCGGAGCACGCGGGCGTGGCGCACCTCGGGCGGAGCAAATACTGTAATGATGTGGTCGAGTTGCCGGTAGGAGCCGGACTCGTAAAGCAAAGCCGCTTCCTTGAGCACGTAGGGCTGGCCAGCGGTGGCGTGCGCCCCGGCCCAGGCTTCAAAATCAAGGCCTACTCGCGGATGCACCAGCGCATTGAGCTGCTCGACTCGGGTAGCATCTGCAAAGACGTGCTTTATCAGGTGCGTCCGATTTGGCAGGCCGTCAGCAGTATAGGTTTCGGGGCCGAAGGCAGCCAAGAGTTGCTCGCGCAACACGAGGTCATTGGCCATTATCCACTTGGCACGGCTGTCAGAGTCGTATACGGGCACACCTAGGGCAGCGAATACCTTCGCTACTACGCTCTTGCCTGAGCCAATGCCACCAGTGATACCTATGCGCAGCATGAGTTAAATGAGTAAGTTGTCATTGCCCATTGCTTGAAACAGAATCTGCGCCCGGCACCAAATAATACGTGGCCGAATCGGCAGGCAGCGACACCAGCCGCACGGTGCCCAGCGCCCGCCGCAACGGTGGCCGTAGCGGCGACCGAAACGGCGGCGTGCCGGGCAGCCGCAGGCGCACTTCGGCGGGTGGGTCGCTCAGGCCCAGCGCCCGGCTTAGCAAGCGCCAGCCTTTGCCTTGCACCTCTATCAATAAGGTCGGCGGCAAGGGCCGGGCCGGGTGGTAGCGCTGGCTGTTATAGCGCCAACTAACGGGGTAGTGCAGCGCCGCCACGTGCGTATTGCTGAGGCCGCGCAGCATCCAGAGCGTGCCCGCGATGATAAAGCACGCAATTACTGCCCGGTAAAAACTGGGTTCTTGCGCCGCCAGCGGACTAAGCAGGCGGCGCCAAAGCCGAGGTACCGGGGCCGCCATACTAGGCAGCAGTGGCCGCTACGGTTTCGCCGGTAGCAGTGGCCGAGCCCGCCACGCGGGCAATGGCCGAGCGGTCGAGGCGCAGGCGCTGGCCGCGCTCTACTTCGAGCAGCACGGTTTCGGGGCCCACTTCCACCAGCTGGCCGTGAATGCCGCCAATAGTTACCACGCGGGTACCTTTCACCAGTGACTCGCGGAAGGCCTTGGCATCAGCCGTTTTGCGCTGCTGCGGCCGAATCATGAAGAAGTACAGCACCAGACCGATAGCCACCGGAAACACGAGCTGCATAATGCCGCCGCCCGGTGCAGCTTGGAGGAGAAGAGTTAGAAAAGCCATTTGTCGTTGGGGTGAGTAGGTAATGAGGCGAGAAAATAAGTAGGCAGGTTAGGAATGAAGCTATTACAAGCTGTATTTCCCGAAGCACCTACTTCATTACTTACTTCGTGAGCACGTTGCCTTTGATGTAAATAGTCGTGGTGCCGGGCTGGGTATTGGCCCGCACGTTCACTTGTTTGCTGATGAGGCCCTGCTTGCCTTTGCTGTCAAACTGCACATCGAGGGTGCCTTTGGCACCGGGGGCGATGGGCTCTTTGGTCCAGCTGGGGGTGGTGCAGCCGCACGAGGCGGTGGCATCGGCAATGAGTAGGGGCGTTTTGCCGGTGTTGGTGAAGGAGAACGTGTGCTTCACCACTTCGTCGGGCTTAATGTCGCCGAAGTCGAACTGGTTTTCGGCGAAGGTCATCACCGGCGCGTCGGGGTTGGGGGCCTCGGTGTCGCTGGCTACGTTGGGGTTGTCGATGGTGGGGTTGGCCTTGGCGTCGGCATCGGCGGCGGCGGCGTTCATGCCTTGGGTGCCGGCTTCGGGGGCTTTGTCGCGGTTGCAGCTCGCAGCCAGCAAGCTAAGCGCCAGCAGTACACTAACTTTTTTCATGGCATAAAAATACGCCACCCGGCCGGTTGTGGTCGGGTGGCGTTTATTGGCAGTACCGCGAACTTTCCAGTTCGTGGGCGAGCGCAGCGAGCATTCGGGACCGGACAGACCACACGCAGAATGCTCGCTGCGCGAGCGCGCGAACTGGAAGGTTCGCGCTACAACTCGCTTACAACTTATTGATAATGGCTTGGGTAAACTCTGCCGTCGAAGCCTTGCCACCCAGGTCGCCCGTGCACTCCTCTTTATTGAGGAACGTGGCATTCAGCGCCTTTTCAATGCGCGCAGCATGCTCTTTCTCCCCCAGATGCTCCAGCATCATCAGCGCCGAGCGCAGCAGGGCGGTGGGGTTGGCTTTGCCCTGGCCCGCGATGTCGGGAGCCGAGCCGTGCACGGCTTCAAAAATGGCCATATCGTCGCCGATGTTCGCGCCGCTCACCACGCCCAGGCCGCCCACTAGGCCGGCGCAGAGGTCGGAAAGAATATCGCCGAACAGGTTGGTGGTCACAATAACATCGAACTGCTCGGGCTTGCCCACCAGCTGCATGCACATATTGTCGATGATGCGGTCATCGTAGAACGTCACCTCCGGAAACTCGGCGGCGGCGGCCTTCGCAGCGTCGAGCATCAGCTTGCCGGCGTTTTTGAGGATGTTGCCTTTGTGGGCCATCGTCACGTGCTTGCGGCCGTGCTTGGAAGCGTAGGCGAAGGCGGCGCGGCAAATTTTGCGGCAACCCTCTACCGTGATGCGGCTGATAGAATCGGCGATACCGAGGCGCTCATCATACATTTCGAGGCCGGCGTACAGCCCTTCGGTATTCTCGCGAAACAGCACTAAGTCAATACCTTCGAAGCGGGTGTTGATGCCGGGCGTGGTTTGGGCGGGGCGCACGTTTTGGTACAAGTCGTACTTCTGGCGCAGGGTGATGTTCACGCTCTTAAAGCCCTTGCCGACGGGCGTGGTCACGGGGCCTTTCAGGCCCACGCGGGTGCGCTCCAGCGAGTCGAACAGGGGCTGGGGCAGCAGGCTACCGCTTTCGGCGAGGGCAGTTTCGCCGGCGTTGTGGGTTTCCCACTGCACCGGAACCTGGGCAGCGGCAAAAATATCAACGACCGAGCGAGTGATTTCCGGGCCGATACCATCGCCGGGAATGAGCGTTACGAGGTGCATAAAAGGTGCGCGTGGATAAATGAAGAGAGGATGAGAAGTAGAACAGTAGCCGGGGCTACCAAACGAAGGAGCCTGATACTGCTGGCTGCTTGCCGGCAAATATCAGGCTCCTTCGTCTTACTTATGGCACTCGCGGCGCTAGTTCGTGGTGCGGCGCGAGTTTATTTGGCTGATTAGCTGGTCGACATCGCCGAGCAATTGTTCAGCCTTGGTCTTGGCGTCTTGTATTACGCGCTGGCCTTCGCGCTGGGCCGACGACGGCGTATTGTCGCGGCTGGTGACGAGGCTTTCGGTGAGGTCGGCCAGCACCGAGCGGTATTTTTCGAGTTGGTAGCTAAGCCAAGAGCGCGTTTCGCGGCCCGTTTCGGGCGCGTAGAGCAGGCCGGCGGCGGCACCGGCAAGGATGCCACCCGTGAAGCAAAGCAGGCCGGTGGTTGTTTTACTAGCCATTGTTTTAAAGATTAGGGATTAAGGATTAGCGAGTAAGGACAGGGGGCCAGCGCCCCGCGCTACTTAACTGCTAAGCGCTTAACCAGGTTGGAAAAAGGTGGGATGGGAAGTGCAAGACAAATAACGCAAAAACCGACGGAGCTAAGGTAAAACGGCGCGCAAAATATCCTAACGCGCTATTTCCTACGGCAATAATTAATTGTTACCAATCAATTGGCCTCCTACTGGTTGTCCAGCAGCCCGCGTCCCGATTTGCGAATCTCGCCGCTGGCGGCCAGGTCCTGCGCCAGCTTGTCGAGGATGCCGTTGACAAACTGCTTGCTCTTGGGCGTGCTGTAAATCTTGCTGATTTCGATGTATTCGTTGATGGTAACTTTCACCGGGATGCCCCGGAAAAGCTGCATTTCGCAGAGCGCCATTTTCAGGATAATCTTGTCGAGCAGGGCCACGCGCTCCACGTCCCAGTTTTGCACCGAGTCGGCGATGAGCTTTTCTGATTTCGCGTCGTCTTCAAGCGTCTGGTTGTAGAGGGTTTCGGCGAAGTCGCGGTCGTCTTGCCAGTTGGCGCTCAGGTTCATCAGCTCCTGCTTTTCGTCGGCCGCGTAGGGCAGCATTTTCAGGGTCTTGAGCACCAGGTTGCGCACGATGGGGCGGTTTTCCTCCCAGTTCAGGTCGCTACCTTCAAGGTAGCGCGGCAAGGCTTCGCCTTTGAATACGAAGTCTTTGTAGATGTGGCGCAGCAGCTCCATATCCGTATCGTAGTCGGTTTCGGCCAGGCCGGTGTTCTTGCCGTTCAGGTACGCCTGCACGGTTTCGTCGGGCTTGATTTCCTTCTGCCAGGCTTCGCGCAATGCCTCTATTTCTTCCGAGTCCGTCCATTGCAGCTTGCGCTTGATGGTGGTTTGCAGCAGTTGCTCGTTCTCCTTCAGCTTGACAAAAGCCGCGTTCTGGAACAAGCGCGCCGTACCCTCGGCCTCGAAGCGCGGGCCGGTAAAGCGCCGGGCCTCACGCTCGTTGTCCTCGGTGATGATGTCGAGCAGCGCCGGGGCCAGGTTCAGCAGGTGCAGGTACTGGTCGTGAATGCTTTCGGCCCCGTGCAGCAGTTGGCCACCGTAGAAGGTGCCTTCCTTCTTCACCAGCTGCTGGTAGTAGTCGATGGCGGCTTTGAGGGCGGCGGCCACTTCCTTGTCGTCAGAGCCGGTTTCGGGCAGCTCGCCGGTACGGTGCCACTCGCGCAGCTGCGCTTCGCCTAGCTTGCGCTGGCCTTCGAGCAGGCGGCGGTCGGGGGCTACGTCGGCGGTGAGGTCGGGCTCAAACGCCGCCGCAATGCGGTCCTGGGCCAGCTGTAAGTCGGCGGCTACGGCCTGTTGGTAGGCGTAGAGGGCCTGCATGACCTTGATTCTGAGGAGGCGGCGGTTTAGCATAAGCGTAGTGTCATGCTGAGCTTGCGAAGCATCTTATCAGGGTCGGAATACTACCTCTGGCGTGATAAGATGCTTCGCAAGCTCAGCATGACATATTTAGGTTGATTAGTAAGTAGATTTTACCTTACCCACCGACGCGATGCGCTCCTCTGCCTGGCGGATGGCCGCAGCTTGCGGGTGGGTGTTTTCCTGTTCGGCTTTCTCAAGCACTTGCAGGGTGTAGTCGTAGATTTTTTCGGTTTGGGTGAGGGCACCCTGACGGCTGCTGCCCACTATTTCGGAGTAAACGTTGATGAGGCCACCAGCATTTATCAGGAAATCAGGGGCATAAACGATGCCACGGCGCACTAGCTCGGGGCCGTGCACGGTTTCATCTTCAAGCTGGTTGTTAGCCGAGCCGGCGATGACGCGGCACTTCAGGCGGTCGATGGTCTTATCGTTCACCGTCGCGCCGAGGGCGCAGGGCGAGTAGATATCCACGTCTTGGTCGTAGATTTCATCGAGGCCCACGGCCACCGCGCCGAAGCGGGCGGCGGCTTCGTAGGCGCGCTCCTCGTAATAGTCGGTGAGCACAATGCTGGCACCTTCTTTTTGCAGGTGCTCAAGCAGATACATGCCCACGTGGCCCACGCCCTGCACGGCAATGCGCTTGCCGGCGAGGCTGTCCGAGCCATAGGCTTTTTTGGCGGCGGCCTTCATGCCCATGTACACGCCGTAGGCCGTCACGGGCGACGGGTCGCCGGAGCCGCCCATGCTCTCGGGCAGGCCAGCTACGTGCTTGGTTTCCATGCGGATGTACTCCATGTCCTTGGTGGTCATGTTCACATCCTCGGCCGTGATATACTTGCCGTTCAGGTTGTTAACGAAGCGGCCGAACTTGCGGAGCAGCGCCTCATTCTTGAGCTTTTTGGCATCGCCGATAATCACGGCTTTGCCACCGCCCAGGTTGAGGCCCGAGATGGCGGCTTTGTAAGTCATGCCGCGGCTCAGGCGCAGCACGTCGTGCAGGGCTTCGGCCTCGGTGGCGTAGTGCCAGAGGCGAGTGCCGCCCAGGGCCGGGCCCAGCACCGTGTTGTGGATGCCGATAATGGCCTTAAGGCCAGTCTCATGGTCGTGGCAATACACCACTTGTTCGTGCTGGAATTCGGCCACTTGGTCGAAAACCGATGCCTGGGCAACGGGAGCGTCGAGCATCATAGGAAAAAAATTTGGGGGTTGGGTGGGAAAAAAGGGAGGGAAGAGTAAGGTGTAACTTTGTTAAGGTGCGGTAGCTGGTAGCAATACCACCCCGACTGTCATGCTGAGCTTGCGAAGCATCTTATCAGGGTCGGAATACTACCTCTGGCGTGATATGATGCTTCGACAAGCTCAGCATGACAGACGGCCGATGACAAACGCAAGTCGATAAGACGAACGCGGCCAAGCTACGGTTTACCGTAACACCGTTGCGGCTACAAAAGTACCCAGTTTTTTCCGGTTGTGGCCCGTCTGGCCGCCTCCCTCCTACCCTATGCCAACCCGCTCGCTCGCCGCCGTCAACTTCCACATCTACCGCTACAAGTGGCACTTTTTGGGTGGGGTATTATTCGTGATTCTCAGCACCTTGCTCACGATTTTCCCGGCTCAGCTGGTGCGGTATTCCTTCGATTTGGTGAATGAGGGCATCGACCTATTTCACCTCTACGCGGGCACCCAGACGCAGGCGGGCATCTACCAGGTTTTTGGGCGCAACGTGCTGTTTTACGGCATGTTGATTATCGCACTTGCCTTGCTGCGGGGCATTTTTCTGTTCTTCATGCGCCAGACGCTCATCGTGATGTCGCGCCTCATCGAAAACGACCAGAAAAACCAGATATACCGGCATTACCAGTCACTACCGCTCAGCTTTTACCGCCGCCACAGCACCGGTGACCTCATGTCGCGCATCTCCGAAGACGTGGGCCGCGTGCGCATGTACCTCGGGCCGGGCATCATGTATTTCCTGCAATTGGTGGTGCTGTTCATCCTCGTGGTGCCGCTCATGCTCATGGTGAATGTGCGCTTGACGCTGCTCACGATTCTGCCGCTGCCCATTCTGTCGGTCGCCATTTTCTACATCAACAACCTGATTGAGAAGAAATCTGACGACATCCAAAAGGCCCTGGCAGCCATGACGACTTTCACCCAAGAGGCGTTTTCGGGTATCCGGGTACTCAAATCCTTTGTGCGGCAGCAGGACTCGCTGGATAATTTCACGGTGGCCACCAACGAATACAAAGATAAGTCGCTCAGCCTCAATTTTGTCAACTCGCTGTTTTTCCCGCTCATCATGTTCGTGGTGGGCATTAGCACGATTGTGACGGTCTGGATTGGCGGGCAGGAAGTCATCAATGGCACCATCACGACGGGCACCATTGCCGAGTTTATCATCTACGTCAACCTGCTGACGTGGCCGGTTACGGCCCTGGGCTGGACTTCCTCACTGGTGCAGCGGGCCGAGGCGTCGCAAGCGCGCATCAACGAGTTTTTGAACGAGAAAACCGACATTGTTTCGCGCCGCGAAGTGGTACAGGAGATGAAGGGCGAAATCGTCTTCGACCACGTTTCCTTCACCTACCCCGATACCGGTATCAAGGCCCTGCGCGATGTGAGCTTCCGCATCAAGCCTGGCCACACGCTGGCCATTATCGGCAATACCGGCTCGGGCAAAAGCACCGTGGCCGCCCTGCTCTGCCGCCTCTACGACGTAACGGCCGGTGATATTCAAGTAGATGGCGTAGATGTGCGCGACTACGCGCTGACCTCGCTGCGCGAGCAAATCGGCTACGTGCCGCAGGATGTATTCCTGTTCTCCGACAGCATCCGCAACAATATCAACTTCGGCCTCGACCAACCCAATGAGGACCGCATGGCCCAAGCTGCCCGCGATGCCGACGTGTACGAAAATATCATCCGCTTTCCCGAAGGCTTCGACACGAAGGTGGGCGAGCGCGGCATCACGCTCTCGGGCGGCCAGAAGCAGCGCGTGAGCATGGCCCGCGCCCTGGTGAAAGAACCCAAAATTTTGATTCTCGACGACTCGCTTTCCGCCGTCGATACCAAGACCGAGAATGCCATCCTCGACAGCCTCCAGCGCGTGATGAAGAATCGCACCAGCCTCATTATCTCGCACCGCGTGAGCTCGGTGAAGCTGGCTGATGAAATTCTGGTGCTCGATGATGGCCAGATAGTGCAGCATGGCACCCACGCCGCCCTTATGGCGGAGGCGGAGGGGCTTTACCGGGCACTGTATGAGCGGCAGTTGCAGACGGAAGCGGTGAGTGATTAGAGCTTCCTACGAGTCATAAAAAGGCGTCTGTCATGCTGCACTACGTTCAGCATGACAGACGCCTTTTAGTACGTTGTTGGCTATTCGCCTATCATCACGCGGCGCATACCGGTTTTGACGCCAGCAGTGCAGCGCACCACATACGGGCCAGCGGGCAGGGTCGCGATGTCGAGCACCACGGGCGTGGTGCCGACCATCGTGTTTTTAGTCAGTACCGGGCGGCCTTCCTTGTCGTTGATTTCAATGCGGGTGGGGCCAACTGCGTCGCAACGCACGGTAAGCTTGTGGCTAACCGGATTGAGGTCAGCTTTGATTTTAAGCGCATTAGGGTCGGCGGCGGGCGTTACGGGAGCCAGTGCGATGGGCGCTTGCGCGGGCGCTTCCCCATCGGCAGCAGCAGGGGCCGGAGTAGCTGCCGCAGAAGTGGGCGCAGGCTTAGCGGCGGCCGGTTTGGCAGTGGCAGGCTTAGCGGGCGCGGGTTTAGGCTTTGTTTGGGCTTGACCAGCGAGGGGGGCCAGCAACAATGCACCAGCGCAGACGATAATAAATCTCATAGCATTCAATGATAATGGGTTTACTTTTAGTTTGGGTAAAGGTACAACGGTTGGCTTTTTTCCGAATTGACTTTCGGCAAGTTTAGGCTCAGGTAGCGCTCCTTTTTAAGGGCTGCTTTGATAGGCCGCGTGTAGCTTACCACTCGACTGATTCGCCTGCTACCAGCGGCTTTTTTTTACGGTTTACAACTAGCTATGATTCTTTGCGGTAGCCGCTCTAAAATCTTGCCAGCTGCTTAAAAAACCTTTTCAAAGCAAAAAAACTTGCGCTGGCTTGCGTGTTTCTGAAAATTTCTCTTACCTTTGTGCCTCCAATTCCCTCGGGGTGTAGCGTAGCCTGGTATCGCGCCAGCATGGGGTGCTGGAGGTCGTAGGTTCGAATCCTGCCACTCCGACCGAGGGTCTAGTTGCCCCACGATTGAGCCCCCGACCTTCGGGTCGGGGGCTTTTTCAGGCCAACTTTTTCAGGAATTGGAATTTCCCGACGCGAATCTGCCCCATCAGTTTCGCAACTTTTCGGGGTGTAGCGCAGCCCGGTAGCGCGCGTCGTTCGGGACGACGAGGTCGTAGGTTCGAATCCTGCCACCCCGACTTTTGAGAGGCCGCTTGTCGTAGAGACAAGCGGCTTTTTTATGCCCGCTCATGCAGTATTCAGGCAACGATGCAGTACTTAGTTGTATCTAGTATCTGTCTCACCCTCATCCTGTTTGCGCGTCATGAAAAAGTATATTTCTGCCTTGCTGGTCTGTTGTGGCGTATTGCTGAGCGGGCCGGCGCTGGCGCAGCTTAACCCGGCCATGTACCCACTGCTGCTTCAGCAAACGCATAGCTGCCGTTGCCACTGCTGCTGCCACCACGATACCACAACCTATACCGAGCGCACCAACCGCGTGGCCTTTCTGCTTGGGCCAACGCTGCTGCTCGACCAGCAGGGGCAGGCGCGGGGTGGTGGCTTTTTGGAACTGGGTGCCGTAGTAGGGCCGCGCCTGAGCGTGACTGGCTACTTTATGATGAGCGCTAACCGGGCCAGCATCAGCAGCTTTGGCACCACCGCTACCGCGCCAGCCTACAGCCTGCACAGCCTTACAGCCCGCGCCCGCTACCAGCTGCTCAACGGCCGGCGCTGGCGCGTGGAGGGGCTGGCTGGCCTGGGCGCGGGAGCCGTGTGGGTGGTCGACCGCGACCAGCAAGTGCACAGCCAAGGCAAATATGGCGATACAAGCCACGCGGCCACCGTTGCCTTCCGGGTGAATCCGCTGGCCGAAGTGGGTTTGAGCGGCAGTTGGAAAGTGGGGCGCGAGTTTTGGCTGACCTCGCAGGCTAGCTACGCGCAACAGGTTTTTGGCAATGACTTGGGTGCGCCGGGCGATTTTTCGTACTGGTCGCTGAACGTGGCATCTACCCTGCCGTGGGGCCATCGGGTGCACTAGGCTTGCAGCAGATTCGTACCGAGCCACAAGCTGATTGCAACACTGCTGAAAGCTGCCTTGCGCTGTGTGAGGGTAAGGCAGCTTTTTTACTTCATTTGGCAAGCATCACAATATTATACTGCCTGCTCGCGTAGATGAGCACACCTTTTATTCATTCTACGCTTCCATGAAAAAGCTTTTTCCGACCTTGGCGCTTTGCCTGCTAGTGACCACGAGCTACGCCCAAACTGCTATTAAGGCCGGCACCGTGCAGCTAGGTGGCAATGTGGGCTACTCGAAGCAAAGTACCGATAGCACTTACCCTTACTACACCGGTTCGAGCTACATAAATACTACTCAGCATATTGCTACCAATAGCTTTTCGATTAACCCCATGGCTGGCTATTTCATAGCCGATAACCTATCAGTTGGGATATCCTTTTCACAGGGTATCTACAAAACCACTTACTCATACGATACCCCTTATATAGGTGGCAACGAGCAGCGCAACAGCCAGCTCAATCTGGGAGCCTTTGTACAGTACTACCAGATGCTCACCGACCACTTCGGGCTTACAGGCACATTAAATGCGGGTTATAACCACGGCACTACCAAAACTACCTCTGATAACAACGGGGGCAGCAACAGTACCAGCAATGGGTTCTCGGCAGGGCTTATACCTAGCATAGTTTTCTTTCCGGTACCTAAGTTTTCCGTTGGTGCTTCCATAGGTGGCATAGGTTACTCGCACGCAACCGGCAAGGTCGACGTAGATAATAATGCTCTCTATAGCGGCACCAACAGTAGCTCAACTTTCGGAGCCAACTTCGGCTTGAGCTACCTGGCTTTTAGCGGCACCTATTATGTTGGGCGCTAAGTAGCTTGCTATGCTAAAAGAGCCTGGCATACATATGCCAGGCTCTTTTATTTCACCCCTACCCACAGCTCACTGCTTTCATCACCCTCAAACTGCTCTAGGTAAAGCGGCTGCTTGATTAGCTTTTGGGCTTTAATGGCTTGCTCGGCGGCGGCATATAGCTTGCCAGGAGCCAGCATGAAGCTTACTCCGGCCAGCCGGGCGTGCATGGTGCGGCGGCCAGCTGGCAGGGCACGGTAGCGCCAGCCCGCCGGCAGCGTGGCCGACGTATCGGCCACGGTTACGCCTACAAAGGCCCGAATAGTATCATGGGCGGTTTCGGGGTCGTTATAATACAGATTGGCTAGCAGCAGCGCTTTACCCAGTCGGCCATTGTTCTGCATGGTTTTGGCCTCGCGAAAAAGCTCGCCAAAGCGCGGTTCCTGCACCTTGCCCACGTAGGCTTGGCCAGCCAGCAGCACCGGCGCGGTGGTGGTTTCGAGGGCTACGGTGGGCGTGCGCAGGCCGCCGAGGTAGGCGTAGATGCCTAAACCGAAGGCCGTAAAAAGCAGGACAAGGGGGAAGAGAAAACGCACAGGGAAGTAATGGGCAATTAACAATAAGCAGGCTTTGACCTATTTCTTGAGTTTGTCGTTGGTGGTCAACTGCTCTTTATTCAGGGCTAGTTGCTCACTGCTAGCGTATTGCATACGGTAGAGCTGGGCATAATAGCCGTTTTGGCGCAGCAGTTCGTCGTGGGTCCCGGTTTCTTTGATTTCGCCCCGGTCGAGCACGATAATGCGGTCGGCTTTCTGAATGGTGCTGAGGCGGTGAGCGATAACCAGCGCCGTGCGGCCTTCCATGAGCTTGTCGATGGCCTCTTGTATCATCTCCTCTGTCTCCGAATCGACCGACGAGGTAGCCTCGTCGAGCACGATGACGCGGGGCTCGTACACCAGCGCCCGCACGAAGCTAATGAGCTGGCGCTGGCCCACGGAGAGCGTGGCGCCGCGCTCCATCACGGGGTAGTCGAGGCCACCGGGCAGGCGCTCGATAAAGCGCTGGGCACCCACTAAAGCGGCAGCTTCCCAGATTTTAACGTCGCTGATTTCGCGGTTGCCGAGCGTGATGTTATCGCGGATGGAGCCGGCAAACAGGAAAACATCCTGCAACACTACCCCAATCTGGCGGCGCAACTGGCTGAGGTCGTACTCGCGCAAATCTTGGCCATCGACGCGGATGTGGCCCTGCTGGATATCATAGAAGCGCGAAAGCAGGTTGATAATACTGGTTTTGCCCGCGCCGGTAGCGCCCACGAAGGCGATAGTCTGGCCGGGCTTCACGTGGAAACTAATGTCTTTCAGCACCCACTCGGGCTCGTTGTAGGCAAACCAGACGTGGTCGAACTGCACGTCGCCTTGCAGCTGCGGCACGGGCGCGGTGCCCGAGGTGGCTATGAGGTCTTTATTATCGAGCAGTTTGAGCAACCGCTCGGTACTCACTAAACCCAGCTGCAAGGTATTGAAGCGGTCGGCAATCTGACGTATAGGACGAAAAAACAGCGAGTTATACATAATAAAGGCAATCAATTCGCCCTTCGAAATAGAACCCGCAATCTGCCCTTGGGCGGCGTACCACACTAGCAAACCCACGCCGATGGCCCCGAGCACCTCGGCCACTGGGAAGTAAATGCTGTAGTAGAGTACCGACTTGATGTTAGCCGTGGTGTGCTCCTTATTTATGGCCTCAAACTTCTTGTACTCGCGCTCCTGGTTGTTGAAAATCTGCACCACGTTCATGCCCGTCAGGTGCTCCTGCACGAAGCTGTTGAGCTTGGCCACAGCGTTGCGCACTTCCTGGAAGCTGCCTTTAACCTTCTCCTTAAACACGTAGGTGCTGAACAGCAGCGGCGGAATAACTGAGAGGCTGATAAGTGCCAGCTGCCAGTTGGTGTAGAACATGAACAGCATCAGGAATACGATTTGCAGCAAGTCGCCCACCATTGCCGCTAGGCCTTCGCTGAACACGTCGGCCAGCGTTTCGACGTCGGAGATATTGCGCGTGACGAGTACGCCGATGGGCGTGCGGTCGAAGAAGCTGAGCTTGAGGCTGAGCAAATGCCGGTAGAGGTCGGTGCGAATGTCACGCACGATGTACTGGCCCAGCCAGCCGCCGTAGTAGGTCTGGAGGTAGCTCACCAGCGTATTCACCACCAGCAGCACCAGCAGCCACATAGTCGAGCGATTCAGACC
>CAXUKA010000067.1:0-21866 GCA_964251335.1 uncultured Hymenobacter sp. | reverse complement strand
GTGTGGGAGTGGCTGACCACGCAGCAGGCCGACCGCCACGCGCTGCTGGTGTGCCTGGGCGGCGGCGTAGTCACCGACCTGGGTGGATTTTGCGCGGCTACTTATAAGCGTGGCATTGCGTGTGCGGTGCTACCCACTACGCTGCTGGCGCAGGTCGATGCCGGGGTAGGAGGGAAGACGGGCGTCGATTTTCAGGGCTTTAAAAATCACATTGGCGTGTTTCAGGAGCCGGCCGGCGTGTTTATCGACCCCGGTTTTCTGCCCACGCTGCCGCTCCGCGAACTACGTTCAGGTTACGCCGAAATCATCAAGCACGCGCTCATTGCCGACGCGGCGGCCTTTGCGCAGCTACGCGGGCTCGACGTGGCCACGGTGGCCGACTGGACGCCCATCATCCAACATTCGGTGGCCTTGAAAGAGCAGATTGTGGCGCAGGACCCGCTCGAAAGCGGCCCGCGCAAGCTGCTCAACTTTGGCCATACCGTGGGCCACGCCCTTGAAAGCTACCTGCTCACGCAGCCCGGCCGCGAGGTGCGCCACGGCGAAGCCGTAGCGGCGGGCCTCATCTGCGAGAGCTGGCTGTCGATGCAGCGCGGGCTGCTGTCGGCTGAGGAGCTGGCGGAAGTGCAGTCGGTGGTGAGTGCAGCCTTTGGCAAAATCACGTTTATAACCTTCGAAACTGAAGCCATTGCGGCCTACGCTGTACAGGACAAGAAAAACCGGGGCGACATTATCAATTGCACGCTGCTGCACGGGTTAGGCCACGGCGTGTTCGACCAGCCCGTGACGCTGGCCGAAATTGCGGCCTCGTTGCAGTATTACGGTCACGCAGAATTGTAAATACGGAGTGGCACTCCGTTTATCGTTGCTAACGCGAAAACGGAGTGCCACTCCGTTTTACAAGCTGTTTATGAGTAGTCTATCCCTCCGCTGGGCGGGCGGCCCTTTGCAAGGCACCGTCCATTTGCCCGCCTCCAAAAGTGAGAGCAACCGCGCCTTGCTGCTGCAAAAGCTGGCCGGTGGCGGCACCCTCACCAACCTCTCCGAAGCCAACGATACAGTGCTGATGGAGCGCCTGCTCGGCCAGGCTGCCCACACCGACCTGCTCGATGCCGAAGACGCCGGCACCGTCATGCGCTTCATGACCGCCTACCTGGCCGTGAGCAACTGGCGCGGCACCCTCACCGGCGCGGCCCGCATGAAGCAGCGGCCCATTGCCATTTTGGTCGATGCACTGCGGGCGCTGGGGGCCAGCATTGAGTATGTGGAGAAAGACGGCTATCCGCCATTACGCTTTCAGGGAGGCGAAGTAATGGCTACTGCCGCTGAGCTGGCCGTGCGCGGCGACATCAGTAGCCAATACATTTCGGCCCTGCTAATGGTGGGGCCGGTGCTGCCTGCTGGGCTGCGCCTGCACCTGACCGGTGAGGTAGGCTCGCGGCCTTACATCGCGATGACGGTGGCTTTGATGCGGCATTTCGGCGGAAGTATCAACGAACTAGCTTCTGACTTGGTAGAAGCCAGCTCGGGTGGCTACCGCCCGGCCGACTACGCGGTAGAAAGCGATTGGTCGGCCGCTAGCTACTGGTATGCGCTGGTGGCGCTGGGAGCGGCTGGCTCTACGGCAACGCTGCCAGGGCTGCGGGAGCAATCGTGGCAGGGCGACCACGTGATTCAGCATATTATGACCTCGCTGGGCGTCGCCACCGAATTTGCTCCTGACGGTGTGCGCCTCACGCAAGTGGAGGTAAACCCCACCGAGCTATTGGCCCAGACGCTCGACTTCACCGACTGCCCCGACCTGGCCCAGACCGTGGCCGTAGTGGCTGCCGCCAAGGCCGTGCCCCTGCGCATGACCGGCCTCAAAAGCCTCCGCATCAAGGAAACCGACCGCATTGCGGCCCTGCAAAACGAGCTGCGTAAGTTCGGTGGCGACATGGTGGAGGTAGCGCCGGATATATTTGAAATTCAGTCAATCAACTTCCAGGTGAATGGCCAGGAAGTAGCCACCTACGAAGACCACCGCATGGCCATGGCCTTTGCGCCGCTGGCGCTGCTGGGGCCGCTCACGGTACAGGAGCCCGGCGTGGTGCGGAAGTCGTACCCCAGCTACTGGCGCGAGCTGGCCAAGGTGGGGCTCGCGGGGGAAGCCGGTGAGTGAGCACTGTTACGTAGTGTCCGCCCTACCAAGTGGTATGAATAGCCAGCTGAGTACAAGCTGTTTCTAGTTCATTTATGTCAATTCGCAAAAGCTATTTCGGGCTGGTTTTGCTAATGAGCAGTGCCTGTGGCAGCCAGCCCGATACCAGCCATGCCGTGCCGCTTGCCCGGCCCGCAAAGCCTACCGTGCGGCTCAGAGAAGTATACCGCGACGACTTCATCATACCCAGCCACTTGGCCAGCGCCGCTACCTGGCGGGGCTCGGATGCCGAACTGCCCTACGACACTGTAACCAGCCGAGGCAATTTTGTGCGCTACCTACTGACGGATGACTCCTGCTGCGCCGACAACGTGTACCTGCGCTGGGGCAATGCTCGGTTTAGTCGCACGTACATCATACCGCGCGTCAGGCAGTATCGCAGTTATTTCACGCCCATGCTGGCGCACGAAACCAAAGACTACCTGATTTTGGAGCATGGCTGCGCTACCGATTGCGGTGCGGTGTTGTTTCTGCCGCTGAATAAAACTGAACAGCCGCAAGACATAGAAGCAGTAGTGGGCTATGACCCGCAAAGCTACACTGTAGTACACGGTTTTGCGAATTTTAAGCGGGAAACGGCCTTTGAGTTTTTGCAGGCGACTAACGTTAGAACCAGAAAAACCAGGCGCATAGTATTTCGGCACCCGGCAATGGCCGCGCTGTTGAGGAACGTAGTGGATTCGTGCCGGGTAGATAAACGAAGTATTTACTTGAAAGCTACTTTGCGCCTGGCCGAAGAGCGCGAGGAGCAAGTGACAGAAGAAGTACGGCTGCCTAATGACATCCAGTAAGTAGCGGTTGTATTTTGCGCGTCTATGCGGTTAGCTATTCTTTGTGGCCTTCTCAACTTCGTGGCTTTCGCCAGCCACGCCCAGGCCTTTACCCCCGCCGAAATACTGCGCTGGAACCAGCAGGCCCAGCAGGTGCGCATTGTGCGCGACACCTGGGGCGTGCCCCACGTAACGGGCCAGACCGACGCCGATGCGGTGTTCGGCCTGCTCTACGCGCAGTGCGAAGATGACTTTGCCCGCGTCGAAGACAATTATATCGAAGCCCTGGGCCGCCGTGCCGAAGTAGAAGGCGAAGCCGCCCTCTACACCGACCTGCGCCAGCGGTTGTTTATGGATACCACGCGGGCCATCACGGTCTATAGCCAAAGCCCGCCCTGGCTAAAGCAGCTGCTCGATGCTTTTGCGGCGGGCACCAACTATTACTTGGCTACGCACCCCACGGTGCAGCCCCGGCTGCTGCGCCGGTTTCAGCCCTGGATGCCGCTGCTATTCAGCGAGGGCAGCATTGGGGGCAATATCAGCGTGGTGCCGGTCGATAGGCTCAAGGCGTTTTATAGCCAGCAAAAATCCGGGGCCTGGCAGCGGCCCGACTTCGAGCAATTTGACCGCGAGCCTGTGGGCTCCAACGGCTTTGCCATTGCGCCCAGCAAGAGCGCTAGTGGGCACGCACTACTGCTTATCAACCCGCACACCTCGTTCTACTTCCGCTCGGAGGTGCAGATGAGCAGCGCGGCCGGGCTCAATGCCTACGGGGCCGTTACGTGGGGGCAATTCTTTATTTACCAGGGCTTTAATGAGCACTGCGGCTGGATGCACACCAGCAGCTACGCCGACTCAATGGACGAGTACCTCGAAACGGTGACCCAGCAGGATGGCCAGTACACCTACTTGTACAACGGCCAGCCGCGCCCGGTGCAGACGGAAGAAGTGTCGATTGCCTACAAAAAAGACGGCCAGCTGCTGCGCCGCAAATTCACCACCTACCGCACCGGCCACGGCCCGGTAGTGGGCGAGGTGAATGGCAAGTGGCTGACCGTAAAAATGATGGATGCTCCGCTGGCTGCCTTGCAGCAGTCGTACCTGCGCACCAAGGCTACCGACTACGCCAGCTTTCAGCAGGTGATGGAGCTGGAAGGCAACGCTTCGAATAACACCGTCTTTGCCGATAAGAACGGCACCATCGCCTACTGGCACGGCAACTTCATGCCCCGCCGCCCCACCGGCTACGACTGGAGCCAGCCCGTGCCCGGCCGCTCCGACAGCACCGAGTGGCAGGGCCTGCACCCAGTAAGCGAGCTGGTGCAGGTGAAAAACCCCGCCAGCGGCTTTCTCCAAAACTGCAACTCGACGCCCTACACCGTGGCTGGCCCCGCCAGCAGCCCCGAGAAAGCGAAATACCCCGCCTACATGGCCCCCGATGCCGAAAACTACCGGGGCATCAATGCCGTGCGGGTGCTCAGCCGCAAGAAGAATTTCACCCTCGATACCCTCATTGCTGCCGCTAATGACTCGTATCTAGCCGGCTTCGAAAAGCTGCTGCCCGCCCTGCTCGACGATTACCAGCTGCTGGCCGACTCGCCCCGCGAGCCCTTCCCGGCTACTATGCAGCAAGCCATCGACACGCTGCGCGGCTGGGATTTGCGCTACTCCCAGGCTTCGGTGGCCCAGACGCTGGCCATCTACTGGGGCGAGCGCATCCAGAAGCTGGGCCGCAGCCGCGTGCCCGCTGGCCAGCCTTTGGATTACCTCAGCCTCACGGCCTACACCATCGGCCACACCACGCCCGAGGAAAAAGTGGCCGCCCTCACCGAAACGCTGGCCGAGCTAACCCGCGACTTTGGCCGCTGGGCCACGCCCTGGGGCGAGGTCAATCGCTACCAACGCCTCACGGGGGCCATTCAGGAGAAATACGACGATGCCCAGCCCAGCCGGCCGGTGGCGTTTGCGTCGTCGGCGTGGGGCTCGCTGGCCGCCTTTGGGGCGCATACGTACCCCGGCACCAAAAAGCGCTACGGCAACGTGGGCAACAGCTTCGTGGCCGTAGTGGAGTTTGGCCCCCGTGTGGTAGCCCGCTCGGTGGTCACGGGCGGCAGCGCCAGCCGCCCCGACTCGCCGCACTTCACCGACCAAGCCCCGCAGTACTGCCAGGGGCAGTTTAAGGACGTTTGGTTTTACCCCGAGGACGTGGCCCGGCACGTGGAGCGGGCGTACCGGCCGGGCGAGTAATTCATGGTTGTTGTTGATAAGGGGTAATTAATAATGAATAAGCTATTAATCTGCTACTTAATCTCGCTGCTTCCGCTGATTGGGCGTAGTCAGGCTGGCCCTACGCTCACCCTGCTGCGTCCCGCTGCTGTTTTCGATGGCGAAACCATGCATCCCGGCTGGGTGGTGCTGGTAGAAGGTGATAGAATTAAAGCCGTTGGCCCGGCTGCGCAACTCGCGGCCCCAGCCGGCGCGCAAGTGCGCGAGTTGCCCGGCCTCACGCTGCTGCCGGGCCTCATCGAAGGGCACTCGCACCTGCTGCTACACCCCTACAATGAAACCTCCTGGAACGACCAGGTGCTGACCGAGCCGTTGGCCTTGCGCGTGGCCCGTGCCACGGTGCACGCCCGGCGCACTTTGCAGGCTGGCTTCACCACGGCCCGTGACCTAGGTACCGAGGGCGCGGGCTACGCCGATGTGGGCATCAAGCAGGCCATCGACCAAGGCATTATTCCTGGCCCGCGGCTGCTGGTGGCCACGCGGGCGCTGGTGGCTACCGGCAGCTACGGCCCTCACCTGGCCGCCGTAGACGACCTGCCCCAAGGTGCGCAAGAGGCCGATGGCGTGGATAACCTCGTGCGGGCCGTGCGCGAGCAAATCGGCCACGGGGCCGACCTGGTAAAGGTATACGCCGACTATCGCTGGGGGCCAAGCAACACGCCGCAGCCCACCTATTCGCTCGAAGAGCTAACCCTCGTTGTGCAAACAGCGCGCTCGGCCGGGCGCGGGGTAGTGGCCCACGCCAGCACCGCCGAAGGCATGCGCCGCGCCACATTGGCCGGTGTCGAAACTATTGAGCACGGCGACGGCGGCACCCTCGAAGTATTTCAGCTGATGAAGCAGCGCGGGGTGGCATTTTGCCCCACCGTGGCCGCTACCGATGCGCAGGCCCAATACAAGGGTTGGCTGAAAGGCCAGCAACCCGCGCCGGAGCGCGTACTTACCAAGCACCGTGCTATGCAGGCAGCCCGCCAGGCCGGCGTGACGCTGGTGGTGGGCGGTGATGTGGGCGTATTTGCCCACGGTGACAATGCCCGCGAGCTAGAGTTGCTGGTGCAGGACTACGGCCTCACGGCGCTCGACGTGCTGCGGGCTGCCACCAGCGGCAACGCCCGCGTTTTCCACCTTGCCGACCGGGGCCGCGTCGCGCCCGGCCTGCTCGCCGACTTTGTAGCCGTGGCTGGCGACCCTACCCAACACATCGAGGCCCTGCGCCAGGTGCGGCTAGTACTAAAAGGTGGCGTGGTAATGCAGTAGCGCAGAATTTCAGTCCGTAAGCACAGCGAGTGCCGGCTTTTGACTGCCTGCTTACAAACCAAAAGCCCGCGCTACCTCAAGCTAGAACGGATACCCAATACCCACGTTCAGGGCCGTTTGGTTGGTGGTTTTGCGCAGGGCATCGCGCACGGCCCAGCGCACATTCGCCGTGGGGTCGTAGACCTTAGTGGCAATGTCGAAACGCAAAATCAGGAAGGTAAAATCGAGCCGGATGCCGATGCCGGAACCCACCGCAAACTGCTTGGCAAACGAGTTGAACTGAAACTCGGCCCCCGGCCGGGCCGGGTCGGGCTGCAAGGTCCAGACGTTGCCAAAGTCGGTGAATAGCGCCCCTCGAATAAATGAGTACACCGGGAAGCGATACTCCAGCGAGCCTTCGAGCAGTAGCTCGCCGGGCTGCTCCGTAATGTAGTCGCGGGTGCCATCGGTCTTCAGCGTGCCGTAAGAGCCGGTGCCCAAGCGGCGCGGCTGCCAGGCCCGCACACTGTTGGAGCCCCCCACAAAAAAGTATTTGTCGTAGGGAATGGTGTAGGTGCTGTGAGTCGGGTCGCTGGCCGTGGGCGTAGGCGTGAGGGCGTGGGCCACGCCGCCATTGAGGCGCCAGGCTAGGTACGTTTGGGTCGAGAGGCGATAATACTTGCGGTAGTCAACCGCAATTTTGGCAAAGTCATATACCTCGAGCTGGTCGGCCGGCGCGCGGTCGCCCCTAAACCACTCTTTGGTGCGGTACAACTGGCGCGTGAGACCGCCCACCTCCACAAACAACCGTAGGTAGCGGGCATTGCGCGTTTGGGTGATGTCGTTGGAGTTGTAAACGGAAGTGAAGTTGAAACTAGGCTCATAAACAGACCGGAACGACTGGTACAGCGGGCTGCCGCGCTTGACACGGTAAGACTCCAGGCTGTCGCGGTATTCTTGCGTGATAAAAGGAGTTTTGACCAGCGCCAAATCGACCGGCGTGAAAATATATTGGTGATAAGGCGACGTTTGCCAGAGATAATCGAAGGTAAATTCGGCGTTGGTGCGGGTGTAGAAGGGGGTAGACGTGTAGGTCTGCGAAAGCGAGATGCGGGTGCGTGGCTGGTAGTCGCGCAGGAAATTACCGAGGCCAAAAGGCACCAGCAGCTTCGGTATCAACAGCGCCGCCGTTACCCCGTATTGGATGGTATACACCGCGTCGAGGTCTTTGCTATTGTCGGCCCCCAGGCGGTTGTACTGCCCTTCAAAACCCACCCGGCCGCTCAATTCCAGCACTTCGGCCCCGTGGAATGGGTTGCGCCATTTCAGGCGTAGGTTGGCAAAAGGGCCGGGCTTGCCCGCCACGTAGGTGCCACCAATTTCAGTGGTTTCGGCAAAGCGCGGACTGGGCGAGGATGTGACGAGCGCATCGAGGTAGTAATCGGCCAGCGGCGCAACCAGCGCCGAATCGGGGTGGGGCGGCTTGGCCGCCGCTACCTTGCTAAAGCTCACATTGTTGAACCGGAACATATCTAGCGCACCAAGCAGTTGGGTGGTGCGCTGGGTGCGGGTTAGGTCGTAGAACTGGCCGGGGCGCAGTACTATCTGGCGGGCCAATAGGCGGGGGTTAATGGCCAGCTGCCCCCGGCTGGCAAAGGCTACCGAGTCGATACGGATGGTATCGCGCGGGGCTAGGTGGCGGCGGTTGCGGCGGCGCGCCGTAAGCGAGTCAGACACGGCGGCGGCCGTTACGCCGGCGGGCATATTGGCCGTCGAGATACGACCGGTGCTGCCCTCATCGTCGGAGGTAGAGGTAGCGAGCTGGGTACGGCGGTCGGTGCGGCGGGCGCGCCGCTCGGAGCGGGCCGAGTCGCCGGTAAGGCTGCGCAAGGCTTGGCCCTGGCCGGCATCGGTAAGCATCGTGACGCTACGCAGGCGGTAGCGGCGGTGCCCGCCCTCGGGGCTGGCAATAAGCAAGCCTAGCCGCACCTTGCCTTTTTCGAAGCTGGTATCAGCCTCAAACGTAATGAATTGCGCTCGAAAATCGTAGTAACCCGCATTCTTGAGCAGCGCATCCAGCCGCTGCCGCTCCTGGCCGATGAGGTCTTCATTGTATGCCCCGCCCACATGCAGCAGCGTCGCGCCCTGGCTATGGTTGACCACGCGCGCCACGGCCGTGTCGGCAATGTGGCGCGTGAGCTGGCTCAGTGTAAAATCTGGCCCTTCCTGCACCTGATACGTCACGGTTACGCGGCGGTGCAGGCGCTGGCCCGCCGAGTCGCGCAGCGGCACGGCATGCACCGGCTTATTGCGCAGCTGCAAGGTGCGTAGCACGCCATCGACCAGGCTGCGCTTCGAGCGGGCTGAGTCGGTGTACATCACCCGCGCCCGAAAAAAGCCCTGCGAGCGCAGATAGGTGCTAAGCTGGTCGACGGTGCGCCGGCTCAAATCGGGGTCGTAGATGACGGGCGGCTCGCCCAGGCGCATAATGGCATTGCCTTTTTCGAGGGCCGTGACTTTGCGCTGCAAGCGGCGGTCGCGGCGGGCCGTGAGCTTGCCTATCTGCACCGAGTCGGTTTTAGCGGCTTCGAGCTTGCCGGTGTAGTCGGCCTGAATGCGCTCTGCCTTGCGCCGGATGCGGGCCGAATCGTAGAACGAATGACCAAACTGGTACACCGCCAGGCGCGGAATGGGTAGGTTATGATTGGGCTTCTGCTGCACCAGCGTCAGCATCCGCTCCTGCTGAGCCTGGGTCAGGCCCTTACTTTCCACTTCTACCTTTGTGAGCAGGCGCTGCTTGGGCTGCAACAGGCGCAGCGGCGAGCACCCTACAGCCAGCCACAGCAGCGCCACCAGCAGGCTAAGGCCGGGGGCTAACGTAAGTTTGCGTACTTTCTCCAATGGTTTCAAAAGCCCTCGCCAAATACATTCGGTCGCTGCATCAGCGCAAATATCGGCAACGCCACGCTGCCTTCCTGGTCGAAGGAGCCAAAAGCGTGCTAGAATTGCTGAGCTCAGGCCTGAGCATCGAGCACTTAGTAGCTACGCCCGCTTTTGCCGAGCAGTTGGCGGCCTCGCGGGCAGTGCCGCCCGGCGTGCCATTGAGCCTGGCTACGGAAGACGAACTGACCCAGCTCGGTACTCTCCAGACCAACACCACCGCGCTGGCTATAGTGGCGCAGCCGCCCGTGCCGCCGCTGCTCGCCGCGCTGCCCACCACTCGCCTGGTGCTGGCACTCGACAATGTGGCCGACCCCGGCAACCTCGGTACCCTCTGGCGCTTAGCTGATTGGTACGGCCTGCCCGGCTTGGTCTTGTCTGAAAACTGCGCCGACCCATTCAACCCCAAAGCCGTGGCCGCCAGCATGGGGGCCTTTGGCCGGGTGCCCGTGTGGGCTGGTCGCGACCTGGCCGCATGGCTCGGCGAGCTACCTGATGAGGTGAGCATATTCGGAGCTGATTTAGAGGGAGATAATGTGCATAAACTGCGCTTGCAGCCGGCCGGCGTACTTGTCATGGGCAGCGAAAGCCACGGCCTCAGTACCGAGGTAGCGGCGCAGCTCACGCGGCGGCTGCACATTCCGCACGGCCCCGGCGGGCGGGCAGAGAGCTTGAACGTGGCGGTTTCAGCGGCGATTTTGCTGGATAATTTCTTCCGGGCAGTGTAAAACGGAGTGGCACTCCGTTTCGCGTTAGGGCTGCGTCGAAACGTACCTTGGCGCGAAACGGAGTGCCACTCCGTTTTACAGTTTTAATTCCCAAAAAACCGCACCCCGAAGCTCAGCGTCTGCGCCTGCGGCCCTTGGCCGTCGCGGAAAAGCTCGTTGAGATTGTACTTGGCGAAGAACGTGAGCGAGTGGTAGCCGATTACACCTTGCAGGCCATACTGCCAGTCGGTGAGGTTGTACGAGCCATAGTCCTTGTCTTTGTGCGTGTTGCCTTCCTCAAAATACTTAAGCTTGGTCCAGCTGCCGAGGCGGTAGCCCACAAAGCCACCAGCCCCCACCCGGAAGCCAGCGTGCGAGCGGCCGGTGTGCGCATCTTTTTGGTGGAAATTGAGCTGGAACATCAGCGGCACGGTGAAAGTAGACGTAGCTAGCTTGGTTTTCTGGTACTGGCGGCCGTTGGTTTCGAGCACCACGCTGGTGCGGCCGTTCTGGTTTATCCACTTGTTATTGCCCTCCAGCATATAGTTGTTGAAGGCAAACTCGGGGCCGAATACAACGTAGGCTGGGCTGCGTCGGCCCCCCAGTCGCACCGCCGCATCCAGGCCAATGTTCACGTAGCGTGAGCCCAGCGTACGCAACTCAGGTGCACCGCTGCCCCGGTTGGTCAGCGCATTCAGCCCCAGGTCAAAAATGAGAGTGGCGGTACCGTGGCTGCGCGCCTGTTGAGCTTCGTACAGCGAGTCGCGGTGGGCCTGGCGGTCGGCTCGGTCGGCAGCAGCGCGGGGCTTGTCGTTGCTTTTGCCATCGGTGTTGAGCACGATGCCAAATTTCTTTTCCAGCAGTACTTCTACTTTATTGCTGGGGCCGTAGGCCGAAGAGCTACCCTTGCGGGTCGTGATGCGCACCTGCTCGGGCAAGCCCTGGCCAGGTTGGTCCTGATTGGGAAAGAAATCCATGGTTACGCGGTCAGTTTTAGCAGTCTTAGCCGCCGCATCGGCCCGCTGAATATAACTGTCCAGCCGCGACACCAGCGAGTCGAGGTGGTACTTGGGTAGCTCGCGCAGCTGCTTGGCATCGCGCACTATCAGCGTCATCACGGCCTTGTTGGGCAGGCGCACCACAATGGTATCGGTGGGGGCAGCGGCCAGCGTGCGGGCTTGCGTGGTAGTAGCAGCGGCCGCAAACAGGGCCAGAAAAGCAGCAGAAAAAAGAGTAGGTTTCATGGTTGAAAAAGGCAAAGAGGTGAGGGAAAGCGCGGAAAAGGCTTCCGCGCCCAATGAAAGAATCCAGAAAGTGAGAGGGTTGCGGCAGTGGGCCGCGCTACAATTGAATTGTCTTGGAAATCAGCCGGCCACCTAAGCGGGCCTGCACGGTCACGGTTTCGGCGGGGCCAGTGGCGTCGGCCAGTCTCACAGCCTCACCGTGCACCAGGTGGTCGGCCTGGCGCAGCAGGCCGCCGAGCCGCAGCCGGGGCCGGCGAGCGGGGGCTGGTGTGGCATCGGCCACCGCCACTACTGCCGGGGCCGGGGCGGGGCGAGTAGTGCCGCGCCGCACTTCTACTTCAATGATTTCGGGCGCGGCGGCCGGTACCGTTGGCGGCGTAGCCACGGCCAGGGCCGGCGCAACGTTGTCGTGGGTGGCGGGCGTCAGCACGGAATTAGAAACTTGAGGTGAGGTGGTTGTAGACTGGCCGTTCGGGGTTTTCCGCCCCCCGTTGCGGGCCAGGGTGGCTGCTGTCGCGTCCGACAGCGAGCTTTGGTGATGGCCATTGCTGGCTCGGTGCGCCGTGGCGGGGCGGCGCAGCCGGGTAGTAGTGGCTATCGGGGTGCTAGATGTAGAAGCAGTGGAAGCGGTTGCCTGAGGAGAAGAAATTTCTTGAATTTTTTTCTGCGCGGTGGTAGCTGGGGTGTTTGCGGCCGTCAGGTCTTGCGGCTGGGCTGCCAACTGGGGCTGCGCAACAACAGACTGCTCAGTTGAAGCAGCGGCTAGTTGGCTGGCTTGGGTGCGAGCGCTACCCGTGCCTAAGTGTGCTACATCGCTATTCCCGCCACTTAGGTAGTTGCCGTGCCATAGCAGGCCACCGCCCGCCAGCAGCATCAGGAGCAGCACAGCAGCTGCCGAAAGCTGCCACCACGCCACCACCCGACGCCGACGCGGCTGCGGGCGCAGGTGCTCGTCTTCGAGACGCTCCCACAGCTCGCGCCGAGGCGGCGTGGCGTGGCTGCGCAGCCCATCCTGAAAAACAGCATCCACCGGGTCGGTATCGGCCGCTGGCAGCTGTAGGCGCGCCCATAGGTCGGGCGTAGGCGGCGTGGCGTGGCCGTCGAGCTGCTGGCGAAATAAGTCGTCGATATTATCGGGAAGCATAGCAGGAATAATCTAAAAATTATACATCGGAACGGCGGCCCGCTCTACTGAGCGGCCACCGCCATTCAGCCGACGCTGAAGCATAGCCCGCGCCTTGCTGAGCTGCGACTTACTGGTGCCTTCCGATATAGACAGCGCCTCCGCAATTTCGGCGTGCGAGTACCCCTCTAGCGCGTAGAGGTTAAATACCGTGCGGTAGCCCACAGGCAACTCTTGCAGCAGAGCCATCAGCTCCTCGGCTTGCAGCTGGGTATCGGCAGTGGCGGGGGTGGTAGCCAGGTTTTCGGGCTGCGCAAAATCCTCGAACGAGAGGTGCAGCGGCTCGCGGCGGCGCAGCTCCATCAGGGCTTCGTTTACCATAATGCGCCGTACCCAGCCTTCAAAGCTGCCCTCGTGCCGGTAGTTGGGCAAGGCCCGGAAGACCTTAGCAAAGCCCAATAGCAGCGCTTCTTCGGCGTCTTCCTGCTGGCGCAGGTAGCGGCGGCACACCGTCAGCATCAGCCCCGCAAACTGGTTGTAGAGCTGGCGCTGAGCGCGTGGGTCGCCCCGCAGGCAAGCGGCAATAAGGTCGGCGTCGGTCACGGCAGGAAAGGGTACAGGTAGGGCAGGCAGTCGGTGTTTGGGGCGCTAGATGCGCAGGATAAGAAAGGGGTTGCCTGGGCGCGGCTTTATTTTATGAAAAATATTGGCCCGCTGAGCGAGGCGATTTTATTTAGATTTAGACTGCCTTGTTGGTAATTTGATTTCTTCGGAAGCCTCAAACCCTCGGAACACGCCATACTGCGCAACAGCCTTGCGCTTGGTCAGCGCAGAATCAAGCACGAGGCCAGTGGGGCGCACTTCGTAGTAGAGCTTTGGATTATAACCTTGCCATTCCCGGCCTTGCTCGTCAGTCCACGTTTCGGTCAAGGTTTGGTAGGCGGCTAACTCCAGCCAGCTATCCTGGTCCAGGTTGCGGGCTGGCTCGTCAAAAACTGGGATGGTGTCAATTTTGGTGACGTGGCCATCACGAATAAAAAAGCGGCGTGAAATTGGCAGGCTGATATGAGTGGCTACCGTAATAAGAGCTTCGCCTGCGTCGCGGCCAGCCGGTATCCAATGCGGATACCACTGTCGAGTCGCAGGTTCCAGCGCTTCTAGGTCATACTCGCAACCACTTGTAGTATCGCGGTAAATAATATGGCCTGAATGCCGAATGGTGAAATCAATTTTAATATCGCACTGGTCGCGTACCACTGCCGTATCGGGGCGGGGAATACTCTTGTAGCTGACTACCATACCTGGTGCTATCGTGGTGCGGTCGTCAAACTCAAGATTATGTAGTTCGGGTACATCTGCATTTGCCGCCGCCGACCCAACTGCCATAAGCGAATCCTGTGGCGACACAGTAATGAGGTTGGTATTCTCTGGCAAAGCTGCTGGCGAAGCCATAGTCGGCTGGCTGATAGTCGGCGACTTATGCTCGCAAGCAGCCACCAGTCCGGCTAGTACAAGAATTGCCAACCCCTGTGCGCAAAGCTTATTCTGCCGAGAAACCATCAGCTTAGTCATACCGCGTAGGGATTTTGACACGCAAAAAATGAGGAAGGTGCCAAAGTACTGCACTGAAGCTAAGTAGCTGTGCTATACCTTGACACCTTCCTCTTTTGGCTTCGGCTAGGCCGCTTGCGCTTTAGTACATGATGGTCAGCGGCCCGGTATACGACTTGCCGTTGCCAAGCTTGATGAGGTAATAATACGTACCGATGGGAAGTGGCTTGCCTTTCATGGTGCCGTCCCACTCGTTGCCGCGCTGGTAGTGGTCGGTTTCAAAAAGCTTGTTGCCCCAGCGGTTGAAGATGATGACGTGGTTTTCGGCGAAGTTGCCGATGCGGTCAATTTCCCAGGTATCGTCGTTGCCATCGCCGTTGGGCGAGAAGGCGTTGGGGATGCGCAGCGCGTCGAGCACCGTTACGGTCACGCGGCTGGTGCTGGCGCAGCCACCCGTGCCCGCCGTGATGGTGTAGGTAGTCGTGACGCTGGGCGCGGCTGTAGGATGTAGCGGGTCGTTGCCGATGGTGAGGCCCGTAGCCGGCGACCACGTCACGGGGTTGTTGCCGCTCACGGTGGCTTGAAGCACCACTTGCCCGCCTTCAAGAATAGTTTGGTCGGGGCCAGCGCTCACCGTCACCAGCGGGCTAATGGCCGTCGCTACCGTGTTCGACGTAGCCGTGGCTGGCTGGCCGCAGGCCGTGGTAGTGTTCAGTACCAAGCTCACAGTCTGACCATTCTGCAAGGTGCTGCTAGTGAAGGTAGTGCCCGTAGCACCTGCCACGTTAGTGCCATTCACCTGCCACTGGTACTGGGTGCCCGTGCCAACGTTGGCCGACTGCGCGATGCTGAACGTAATCGGGTCGCCGGCGCACACCGGCGTAGCGGGCTGGGCCACAATGCTGAGCGTAGGCACGGGCGAAGTAGTAAGCGTAACTGCTACGGTAGCCGTAACCGCGCCCGTACTGCACAGCCCAGCGGCGGGCGTTACTTCTACCTGCACTTGGTCGCCATTGGCCAGCGTGCTGCTGGTGAAGGTCGGCCCGGTGGCCGAGGCTACGGCCACGCCATTCACCAGCCAGCGGTAGGTGGGCGCGGTGCCCGCATTGGCTACCGTCGGGGTGAAAGTGAGCGCCGAACCCACGCACTGTGCGGCCGGCGCGGTCAGCGTAACCGTGGCTGCCACCTGTGGCTGCACCGTGATAGTCACCGCGTTGGAGTAAACAGCATTGCAAGGAACCGACTGCGCCTTGCGGCGGAAGTACGTGGTAGCCGTCAGCGCGCCAGGCGTGTAGGTAGCCGCTGTAGCCGCATTAACAGGCGTCCAGGTAATATTATCGGTCGATGATTCCCACTGGTAGTTGTAGGTGCCAGTGCCGCCACCCGCGCTACCAGTGCTGGTGAGCTGGGCAGGTGCAGTGCCCGTGCATATCGTCTGGTCGGCTCCGATGGTGCCGGCCGTCACGGTGGGTAGTATTGTCAGCGTATAAGCCGTAGAAGTAGTCGAGCAGCCCGCCGCGTTTGCGCCGGTTGATAATACCTGCACCGTATACGTACCCGAAGCGCTAGCCGTAAACGTGCTGTCATTAACCACATTGCCTGCGCCATTTACTATCGTAGTGCCATTATACCAAGTGTACGAATAACCTGGCTGTGGCCCGGCCCCCAGCCGCACCTGCGACCCGGCGCAGAACGGCCCCGCCGCTACGTGAATAACCGGCGTGGCCGGCCCCGTCACCGGAATGGTATACGTGGCGGTGTTGGTAGAAATCTGGCCGGTGTTATCGGTGGCAGTGTAAGTGAAAGTGGCTGTGGTGCAGCTTCCTAATGGGCTGTACGTCAGCAAGCCGCCGCTGCTGAGGCCGCCCGCGCTGGCCACCGGAATAGTCTGGCCCAGCGTAACGGGCACCCCATTGTAGATGAGCACGCCCGTAGCCGGCAGGGTCGTGATGGTGAAGTATGCGGCCTGCACGCCCGAGTTGGCGCCCACACTCAAGGTAGCGCTCAGCGGCGAGATGGCCGTGGGGCCGGCCACGCTGCTCATGGCAGTGGTCGCTTTGGTATCGGCCAGCAAATCGGTCGAGCACGAGCCAAAATACACGTCGTCGATGCCGAAGTCATTGCCGGCCGCTGTTTTGTTGATATCCCGTACTTCAAACGTTACCTGCCAGCCGGCGGCTGGGCCGGGGCCGGAGAAATATAAGTCTTCGAGCTGCACATACTGGTTGGCCACGGCGGGCAGCGTGGTTACTACCGAGGTCGATTTGCCATCTACTACCAGCCCCAGCTGGGCTGGGCTGCTGGGGTGCACGCTGGTAGCCCACACCGAAATGGTATAAAAGCGGTTGGGGAACACCGTCACCGACTGCGAATACACCGACTGGAGCGCGGCGGCGCCGTTCACAATCATGAAGTTATCGCTCACGCCGCCGTGGCCGTTGCCCCGAAAGTCGGGGTGGTAGGTCTGCGCATTATTACCCACTGCGTAGGTGCCTTCGGTATACAAGCTAGGCGTCGAGCCGGGGGTAGGAACGAAAGTGTAGCCCGACGTAAAGCCAACGTTACCTGACACAAAGCCAGGGTTTTGCAACAAGTTGGGGCCGGTGCCTTGGGTACAGGCCTGCGCCGGGTCGTAAATATTGAGCGCTACCGTCGATACGTTGGAGCAGTTGGTCGAGCCGTTTGGCTGGCAAATCTTATAGGTAAAGCTGTCGGCCCCCACGTAGCCCGCAGTGGGCGAGTAGGTGTAGCTGCCATCGAGGTTGAAGACGGTGAGTGTCCCGTGGATGGGCGGCGTCACCAGCGTCACCCCGAAAGCACTGTTGGCTAAGTTGGCCGGGTTGTCGTCGTTCACCAGCACGTTGCCCGACTTGGCGCGGTTTCGAGGCACTTGGTTACTGTCGTCGTGGGTCACAATCTGGGTCTGCGCCAGGGCCGGACGGGCCAAGCTTCCTAGTAGCAGCATCAAAGCCGGAATGATGCGTAGTATAACAGGTTTATACTTGACTAGTAGCGAATTATCCATGTGTAAAGCAAATAATGGCACTGCGCCGGCCCTGCCAAAGCTACAGGTTTTCACAGCATACTGCTATAACAAGGCTATGTTATGTTTTGGTTATCTAATCTGTTTGCAGGCTGATGCAAGTGTTTTGGGAGGCCATAAAAAAGCCGCCTACTCGTTACAGCAGGCGGCTTTCACTTACAGTTAACCTGAAAATTATCAGTTATTTATCATACTGTCCCACGCTCAGCATCACTAGCGTGCAGGCCTCTTCGGTTTGGATGCCGGCCGCCTGCGCTTTTTGCTCTAATTCGGGATTTTCGGTGCCCGGATTAAAAATAATGCGGCGCGGCTTCAGCCCCAGAATGTAGTCGTACCAGCCCGGCTGGTTTTGCGGCCCCACGTAGAGTGTCACCGTGTCGATGTCGGTGTCCTGCGGCCGGTCAGTATGAATGTCGAGGCCGGCCACCTTGCCTTTGCGAATGCCGACGGGTACCACTTCGTGGCCATAGCTTTTGAGCTGGTGAACGGCGCGGTAGGCGTACCGCGAGGGATTATCGGTAGCCCCGAGAACTAGAGTTTTCATGGTTTTAAGACGATTAGGACGTTTGTCATGCAGCGTGCAGCGAGGCATTTTGCGTGGCGCAATAATTCAATGCGTAAACAACGAAGCAAGCAAGATGCTTCGCTGCACGCTGCATGACAAACGTTTTCTAACGCCTTACGGATACAGCTACCGCCTCGGCCACGCGCTCGCCATCCATAGCAGCGCTCACGATGCCGCCCGCGTAGCCCGCGCCCTCGCCGCACGGAAACAGGCCCGCCACCACTGGATGGCGCAGCGTTTCATTATCACGCGGAATGCGCACCGGCGACGAGGTGCGGCTTTCGACGCCCACAATCTGCGCCATGTTCGTGGTAAAATCGGGGATTTTGCGGCCGAAGGCGCGGAAGCCCTGCCGCAGCCGCTCGCTGAGCGCGGGGCCGAGCACGGCATCCATTTCCACACTCACCAAGCCGGGCTGGTAGCTGGTTTCGAGCAGGGTGGGGGAGAGCTTCTTTTGCAGAAAATCGCCCAGACGCTGGGCCGGGGCCAGCTGAGTGTTGCCCGCCAGCTGGCAGGCGCGCTGCTCTATTTCCTGCTGAAAGCGCAGGCCCGCCAGCGGGCCATATTGGGCCACGTCCAGGTCGCTCAGCTCCACGGCCGCCACAATGCCCGAGTTGGCAAAGCGTGAGTCGCGGCGGCTGGGGCTCATGCCATTCACTACCACCTCGCCGGGCGCGGTGGCCGCTGGCACGATGAAGCCGCCAGGGCACATGCAAAACGAGAATACGCCGCGCTGGGCATCGCGCACCTTGGTTTGCTCGACCAGCGCGTAGCTGGCGGCGGGCAAAATTCCACGTTCGGGCCGCCCGTATTGCGCCTGGTCGATTAGCGCCTGCGGGTGCTCTACGCGCACGCCCAGCGCGAAGGGCTTGGCCTCGATGAGCACCCCGCGCCGGTACAGCAACTCGTAGATATCGCGCGCCGAGTGCCCGGTAGCCAGGATGGTAGCATCGCCTTCCAGTGCCTCACCGGCGTGCGTGACCACGCCGCGCAAGTGGTTGTTTTCGAGAAGCAAGTCCGTTACCCGCGTCTCAAAGCGCACCTCGCCGCCCGCTTCGAGTACGGCATCGCGCAAGCTCTGCACTACGGCGGGCAGCTTGTTGGTGCCGATGTGCGGGTGGGCATCGACCAGGATATCGGGCGTGGCCCCGTGCTGCACCAGCCGCCTGAGGATGCGGCCCACATCACCGCGTTTGGTGGCGCGGGTATACAGCTTGCCATCGGAGTAAGTGCCCGCCCCGCCCTCTCCAAAGCAGTAGTTCGAGTCGGGGTTCACCACATGGTCCTTATTAAGAGCGGCCAAATCGCGGCGGCGGGTCCGCACGTCCTTGCCGCGCTCCAGTACGATAGGTTTGATACCCAGCTCGATGCAGCGCAGCGCCGCAAACAACCCCGCTGGCCCGGCTCCCACCACAATCACCCGGCGCTTGGCCTGGCTTACGTTGGGGTACTCAAACCATGGCCCCAGCAACTCGTGGGCTGGGGCGGGCGTGGCGCGGTCGTAAATATCTACTTTGAGGCGCACCAGTGGGCGGCGGCCCCGCGCATCGAGCGAGCGCTTGCGGATGTGCACAAAATCTGCTTCGCCGGGGCGCAGGCCGGCGGCGGCCAAAATGGCCTCGTAGCGGGCCAACTCGTCGTAGGCTACCTCGGGTGCGAGGGCCAGGTCTAGTTCTTGTTTCATGTTGGAGGCGAAAGGCAGTTACCCTTTAAAGCCCAGCAAAATTACGGCTGAATGCATCTGACGCGGTGTTAACTCCCCTGCATGCTTAGCGAAACTCAGTTGCAGCTTATACTTGCAGGTATCATACTAACGGTGGCATACCTGCTACTGCTGACGCGATGGATAGCGGGAATTCTATAGATTAAGCGTAATTCAAGAGCATGCAAGACATCTTATATATTGGACAATGGCAAGGCTTTTTCCGCTATGGTGCGGAATATGGCAAAACAATTGGAGGTCAGGAAGCTGAGTTTCGATTATTCATAGAGGAATATTGTGACGGGCATTTCTCTGGACGAATCATCGATTGGGAGGGTATCGGTGCAAATGGTGAGGTTTCTACCGTGAATGGCTTATTGAATAATGACTTGATTAGCTTCACCAAGCAGTATTCAACAGCATTCGGTTTGGACAATATGGGTAATTCAATTACAATCGAAGGCGTTCCAGGTCATTCTGTAATGTATGAGGGCAGATTTGACTCCAAATTGAAAAGTTTTTCGGGAACCTGGAAGATTCGGCTTTCGATTAGGTCTATTAGTAAAAACGTAGTTAATGATGCAGCAACAGGGACTTGGCGCATGGCGGTTAGGCAAGACCAAGCCTGATTGCGTATTTGCAAAATTGTGACGAGACGTTAAGCATTCAATTGTAAATCGCTAGTTCGTGCTTGATTAAATGCTTAACGTCTCGTCACAACTTCATAAACGCTTTAATGTCAGCTATCATTATTGAACGATGCTTCTGCGTGATAGATAAAGAAGTATCCTGCAACTAGTCCGCTACCTTCGCGGCTATGGCTGCTTCCTCACTTTGAGCCCGCCTTCCCCGCTACCTCCGCCACCTGGCGGCCCTAGCCGCTACGGGCAGCCTGGTATTGCCAGCTGAAAACGCCGTTTGTTTATGCGCTACCTGTTGCCGTTGCTTGCTCTACTGCTAGCTGGCTGCGGCAGCCGCAACCCGGCCCGCCACCCCAGTGCCGGGGCTACCACTGCGCCCGACAGCACCTTGTCGGCGATGGACCCGGTGCCGGCCAGCTGGCAGCCCGAAGCGTTTCTGGATAGCGTGGGCCGGCTGCCCATCGCCCCGCTGGTGGCTGAGGCTACACATTACGCTGATTCTGTGTTTATGCACCAGCCAGCGCAGAGCCGGATGCTTAGTGCGGCGGATATCCAATTGTTGAAGCAAGCCCGAGTAACAGGGTTTCTAAAGATTCAGGTAGCGCGGCGCATCTTGGGCGATACCAGTATCAGCCTGCGTAGTAATGCGGCAATAGAGGATGACTCTATTTCGGCGCAGGGACTGGTACGAGTACACTACCTGTCTTTTGGAGCAGACGAATACGGGCTGGACGTGGGCGTGTCGGGGCACCAGGGTTCGGCTATGTATTTTTTCAAAGGCAACCGGCTGATTGCCAAGCACAAAACTTCCTATATCTATGGCCAGTCACTGAATCACTACCGCGATGCGGAAGGACATGCGGTGGTTTATTATCTCTACGGCTTCCTGAGGGGTTCCGGTAACTGGTGGAACCAGTATTTCTTCTACCGCTACGAGGGCAATCGCTTGGTGCCGGTGCTTAGCGAGCTGCAAAATGGCAATCTGACTGGGTTCGGGTGCACAGGAGCGCGTAGCTACTGGCTGGAAACCAGCGTGCAGCAAACCAACCCGCTGACGCTAAAGATGGTGTACCATGTGGAAATGCCTGACACGGCCGATACCGCTCCCCGCTTGCTCGACGATTCCACCCTGGTAGTGTACCGCTGGAACCGCCAGGCCGGCCGGCTTGAGGGGCAATACCAACGCTCTAAAATCACTTATCCTCAGGTGCTGTCCTATTATGCGTCAGCTACCGACCTGCTATTTATTAACGCCTATTACGCCCGCCTGAAACAAGCTCTGGCCGATAGCGTGCAGCGCCCGCCCGTCCGGCGTTACCTCTGGGCCGCAGGTCAACACTGAGGCTGACCCATGCTAGTTAGCTTGGTAATCCCATCGGCCCCGTTCCGCTACCTTCGCGATTATGCCCTCCTCCCCAGCTTCACCCGCAGCCTCGCGGACCTGGCCGCCTGATGTTGTTAGCGGTCAGCGGCTATTTAGTAGGTGTGGTGAATTAAAGACACTTTTGGGGCTGCGATGTTTTTAGGCTTTACCGGGTATCATGATTGGCGGTTGGTGCTGCTTTGTTATGATTTATACTTGCTGATATTGAGGTCCACTTTGGAATTATATCAGACACTCATACTTAAGTAAGCGGACACAATTTGACTAGTAAATACCACTTTATGCGACGCACTATAAATTTCATAGGGCTTGGTTTGACCCTTGCTGCTTGTGTCGACAATTCTCATAAATACACAGATGCCAGCGCTCCACAGAAAACCGCCAATCTTACTATAGATACAATGAAAAGTGCCGTGGTAGCTTTTCAAAAAATACCAACAAATAGTGATACACTATTCGTTAATAGGCAAGCCG
>CAXUKA010000066.1:0-22128 GCA_964251335.1 uncultured Hymenobacter sp. | reverse complement strand
ACTACAACCAGGGCACTATGGGTTACCTGGCCAATTCGGACTTTAGCTGGGGCTACTATGGCTCGCGTAACTGGAACAACCCGAACCTGGTAACCTATATGGAGAGCCACGACGAGGAGCGCCTGCAATACAACAACAAGCAGAATGGCAATAATAACGGCGGCCTCTACGACGTGAAAAACCCAGCCATCGGCTTGGCCCGCGACGAGATGGTAGCTGCCTTCTTCTTCACCCAGCCTGGCGCCCGCATGATTTGGCAGTTTGGCGAAGTAGGCTACGACTTCGGCATCAACACCTGCTCGGATGGCGTGACCATCGACAACAACTGCCGCACCTCGGCTAAGCCCATTCGCTGGAACTACTATCAGGAGCCGGCTCGCCGCCACCTCTACGACACATACCGCGCCCTGGCCGCTTTGAAAAAACTGTCTGCCATTGCCTCGCCTGGCCTTTTCACCCAAAACGTGGGTAACAGTGTTGCAGTAAAGACCAACGTCATCTTCTCGTCGAGCATGAGCATCGTGACGGTCGGTAACTTCGATGTACTGACTAAAACGGCCACCATCAACTTCCCCAGCACCGGCACTTGGTATAACTACCTCACGGGCACCACGCTCAACGTGACCAACGCTGCCGTGAGCATGACCTTGCAGCCGGGCGACTACGCTGTGTACACGAGCCAGAAAGTGAACCTGCCGGGCACCACCCTGGCCACTACGTCGGCCCAGGCTGCCGCTGTGCTCAAAATGTCGCTGGCCCCTAACCCGGCTACGAGCACTACCACCGTAGCCTATGAGCTGCCCGCTGGCACCACTGCCACTATTACGGTGCAAAACCTGCTCGGCCAGACCGTGCGCCAGCTGGCTCCGGCCCGCCAGGCTGCCGGTGCGCAAACCCAGAGCCTCACCCTGCAAGGCTTGGCTCCTGGTATGTACCTGGTGCAGCTGCAAGCCGGCGAGCTAAATCAAACCGCCCGCTTGCTGGTCGAATAAACCCGCCCGCCTAGCAGCCTGCCTTCGATGCCGGCCAGATAGAAAAGAGCTATCTGGCCGGCATTTTTTGTGTTCACTGTCCGGCAGCGTAGCTTTTTTTATGGCTTATTTTACCGGAAATACCTCTTCCTACGCATGTTTATTTCGCTTTTCACTGCCACCGGCCGGTGGCGCTGGCTGCTGTGGCTACTGCCGCTGCTCAGCTTCACCCTGGCCGACCGGCCGGCTTACCGCCTCTTTGCCGCCCAGGGCCAGCCTGCCGACTACGACCAGATGCTGAGCCAGCTGGCGCAGGCCGACGTGGTGCTCTTTGGCGAGCAGCACAACGACCCCATTGCGCACTGGCTGGAGCTGCAGGTGGCTAAGGACTTAGCCCGCCTTAAAGGCCCCGGCAAACTGGTGCTGGGTATGGAGATGTTTGAGCGCGATGTGCAGCCGCTGATGGCGCAGTACGCCGCTGGCACCCTGGCCGATACGGCCTTCGAGCGCCAGAGCCGCCCGTGGCCCAACTACGACACCGATTACCGCCCGCTGCTGCGTTTTGCACGGCAGGCGCAGGTGCCCGTGGTGGCCACCAACGTGCCGCGCCGCTACGCCCAGCAGGTGGCGCGGGGCTCGCTGGCCGTGCTCGACAAACTACCCACCGACGAGAAAAAATATATGATGCCGCTGCCGCTCAAGGTAGATTTTGACCTGCCCGGCTATAAGAATATGGCCGCGATGTTTGGCGGCGATGCCTCGGCCCATGGTGGCGGGGCGCAGCATATTATTGAAGCGCAGGCACTAAAAGATGCTACGATGGCCTATAGCATCGTTAGCAACCTCGGTGCGGGCCAGACGCTGTTGCACCTCAACGGCTCGTACCATTCCGACCACCACGATGGTATTGTAGCCTACCTGCGCCAAGCGAAGAAGCCGTTGCGCATCAAAACCCTGAGCGTAGTAACCCAGACCGACTTGCAGCAGCTAGCCAAGGAAAACGTGGACCTAGCCGATTTTGTCATCGTCGTGCCCGATGACATGACCAAGACGTATTAACTATATCCACTCCGTCTGTCATGCTGACGAAGGAAGCATAACAACGATTTTCAATACCTATGCTCTCTACCTCTAACTACGCTGCGCTACCTGCCGCCGCCGATTTGCAGCGCTTGGCCCAGGCGCTGGCCGTGCTCGATGCTATCAACTCGCCCGATTGGGAGTATCGCTACTACTCCTACAACCCCACCTGGGCTCCCGATGAGGCGGTGCTGGAAATGCGCGATGGCGAAGGCGACCAGCTGCTGATATTATTTCGCCCCGAAGGCTGCGTAATAAATGGCTACCTCGACGAGTACGAGCAGCCCGACAAAGCCCAGCTCACGCGCGGCCTACCCGCCGCTTTCGACGATTTTATGTTTGGCGAGCCGGTCAGCTCTATCGGCACCACGTTTTGCCTCTGGTACACGCCCGCCCACGGCTGGCAAACTGGCGTGCTGCCCACCGGCGACGATGGCTCGGAAGAGCTGCTGTACATTTTCGACAACCAGCCCGCCACCTACGCCGAATGGGCCACCGACTACTATCTCGATGAAACCGACCGTCGTCCAATTACTGCCGCCGCCGTGGCACCTGTCTACCAAAACCAAGTGCTGACCAAGGCAATAGTGCTGGCCATCAATGAAGAAATGGAAGACTGGACCATGCTTGCTGCCGACTTGCAAGAGATTGGATACGCGTATGATTTCAACTAGCTTCATCTTGTCGTTCGAAGCTGTATAAGCTTTAGAGAAAAACGATGAGTATTTACCAATTGCTGGATTTAGTCAGGCGCAAGCCAGGTAGTGTATATAAAACAAAAAGCCCTGCCGAAGAAATCGGCAGGGCCTTCGTTAAAATCTAGTCTATTAACTGGTTACACCCACTTGTTGTCGAGGGTAGCGCCGTTTACATCGATTTTGTTGGCCGAAATCACCAGGCTCAATACCATCGAAGCTTGTGTCTCAGCGCCGCGGGCATCGAAGCTCTCGGCGTAGCCTACGCAGTAGGCTTCTTTGAAAGCAATTTCCTTCATTTTCGAGTCCTGGTCGCCGCGTTTGAAGACGATTTTGCCATCTGCCCGTTTGTAAGGGTCTAGCATCCAGCTGATGAGCTTCACGCTGTCAGTCGACACGATGGTCACTTTGATAGTGCCACCTTGCACAACGGACGAGGGCCGGCCTTTGTCATCGGTAGTTTGGTTGAAGGAGTAGCTGCAACTTACTACTTCGCACTCTTCGCTGCCAGCAGCGTCAAAAACTGCACTAAAAGAAGCCATGTTGGAAAAGGAAAGAGGTGGAAATGAATACTTCGGATTGGCTATACGCGCTCACCAATTCGAAGTTAAGCTTACTAACTGAATTTGAAAGGGATTTAGCGAAAATTTAACGGTATTTCAGTCCCCAATTATTGCTGGGCGTACTCCGCATTCCAGTCACGGTCGGGGTTATCGGGGTCGTCGCCCTTGGTGCCATCCAGCGATACCAGGAAGGTTTTGGCCGGGAAATAGGGCACCATGTGAATGTCGAGCAAGATGCGGTCTTTCTGGTCGGGGTCGCGCTCAAATTTCTTGACCGAGAACTTCTCAATCAATTTGCCAGGGCCGGCAATGCTGTCTAAGAAGCGCACAATCTGGCCCTGAATATCCATGCGCATGTTGTGGTCCCAATTTTCGAAGGCGCGGCGGTTGAGGAAGTCAATCAGCACCTTGGTCACGTAGTCGAACACGCGCACCACCGAGTAGGTCTGCAAGCCGATGTTATCGCCGTTGAACAGCGTTTTGGCCGAAAATGCCATTACGCGGCCGTACTCATTCACCATCGGCACGAGGCCAATTTTCTCCAGGTTGGCAATCTCGCTTTTGCGAAGCGGAAATTTCACGCCCTCTACCTCATTGAGCGTGCCGTGCTTGCGCCCCGCCGTAACCTGCGAGGCCAGCGTGGCATAGATGCGGCCCGCCAACGCCGATGAGGGCGGCACGAACAGGTCTTCTTCTTCGCCAATTTCTTCGAGCTTGCCCCGGCCTACTAGCCAGTTGGCAGCCATAATCACGTTGGACTTATGCGCCTCAGCCCCCGTCAGGTTGGCTTCTTCGAATAGCTCAATCACGTCTTCGGGCGTGTCATAGTGCTCGAAGTCAGTGACCATCATTACTTTATTCTTGTGGGCGATTTTGGCCCACTTGTCAATCACTTTGTTCGAGCCCAGGTAGCCCGGTACTACCAGCAGCGAGTAGTTATCGCGCAGGTCGAGGCGGTCGTAATTCTGCTCCAACTCCTGCGATACGGCATCGATAAATGTCGTATTGTCAAGGTCTTGCAGCTGGTCCTTATCGGCGTTCATGATGGAGATGTTCTTCACCGAATCCAGGTCGGTGTTCTTGAAGAACAGCGCCACCGAGCGGTAGGCTTGCTCTAGTTCGTGGGTGGCTTCCACGGCCGTTTTGAGGTTGTCGACGAGCTGCTGCTCGGTGGCTTCCACACGCTCCTGGCCTTTTTCTACCGCATCGGCTATCGAGTCGGTTTCGCTCAAGAGCTTGTGCCAGAGCGCCAAGCGCTTTTTGAGCTGCTTGCGGTCACCCTTCTTATTTTCTTCCGACAGAAAAATCTTCTTGCGGGCTTTCTTCTCGGGGTTGAGATTAGAGGCCCCGTCAATGGTGGTTTCCAGCAAATCGAAGCCGCCTACTTTGAGGAGGGCCTGGGTGCTTTGTTCGAGGGACGGAGCCGCTTCGCGGGCGCGGTAACCGGGCGCGGCGGCATCTTGCTGTTCGAGAGCCATATACGTGAGAAAAGGAGCAGAAAAACGGAGTAAGAAACGCGGGAATTAAGCCAGTTCGTCCATCATGGCCTGAATAGCCTGGAGGAAAGCGGCTTTGGTTTCGGGGTTTTCCAGCGCGGCCTTCAAAATCTTGTTGGATTTGAGCTGGCGCAGCAGCTTGTTCAAGTCGTCGGTTTCGGCGGCTAGGCTTTGCAGAAAGTTGCTTTGGCTGATAATGCCTTTTTTACCAAAATCGCCCAGCGAGGCAAATTGTAGCTTTTCGGGCACACTCACGCCATCGGCGTCGGTGAACTCGACTGCTACTTCGGGCTTGAAATGGGCAAAAACAGCTTCGGGTGTTTTCAGGCCTTCTACTACCTGGGCGCGCAGCGGGGTGTTGGTAGTGAGCTTCTGCACCAAAAGGGTGCGGTTGAGGGGAATATCCGATATAGCTTCGGACGCATTGTCGAGCTTACGCTCCTGTCCACCAATTCCGTAGGAGTACATGACTGGAAATGTAGAAGATGAAACACGCGACTGCGACGGCACCGGCCGCCAGCCGCCCAAGGTACGGACAGCCCAAGTGAAAGGTACGGGCTGGCTGCGGCAAAGGTTCAGGCAAGGGGGACGCTAAGCACCTGAGGCCGAAAACTAAAACCCTGGTAGTCGCTTCGCACGTAGCCCGCCCTATATTGCCAATTTCCTTTACCTAACCGCGCTCCGCAGTGGCCTATTCCGACACCCTTCAGCGCAGCCTGCACATTGCCCAGGCCGTCGCCCACGAGTACCGCCAAGCCCAGTACGGCGCCCCACATTTGCTCACGGCCTTGCTGCACAACGAGATAGGCCTAGCCTCGTGGTTGGTGGCGGTGCTCGATAAAGACATCCACTACCTGCGCGAGTGGGCCGAAGTACGCCTCGAAGACGAGCCCAAGGCCGCCCGCCCCGTCGAAGCCCCAACCCCCGACCTCACCGTGCAGCGCGCCCTCGAAATGGCCGAGCTAGTAGCCTTGCAGCTAGCCCGCCCACAGCCCGACGCGCTTTGCGCCCTAGCGGCCCTGCTGCGGCCGGGTTTAGCTTTCTCGTCGGAGCAGCTGAAGTCGCTGCCCCTCAGCCAGAAAGAAATACTGGATGCGGCCCAGGCCGAGCTGCCCACTGCCGCGCCAGCTACCGGCGATGCGGCGCTCAGCAGCCCGGCTAACGGCCCGGCTCCGGCCGGCAAGGGCGGCGCACTAGCCACCTACTGCACCGATAAAACTGCCCAGGCCCGCGCCGGTAAGCTCGACCCCATAGTGGGGCGCGACCGCGAAATCAGGCTGGTGGCTGAGATTTTGGGGCGGCGCACCAAGCCCAACGTGTTGCTCATTGGCGAGCCCGGCGTGGGTAAGTCGGCGCTGGTAGAGGGCTTCGCGCAGCAGATTGCAGCGGGACTGGTGCCCGTGCATTTGCGCGAGGTGACGTTATTTGAATTGGACTTGGGCACGCTGGTAGCGGGTGCTTCGTACAAAGGCGAGGTCGAGGACCGAATTAAAAAAGTGCTGACTGAGTTGAAGCAGTACACCCGCGCCATCTTGTTTATTGATGAGCTGCATGTGTTGCTCGACCCCAAGGGCAGCGTGGGCAGCGGCATCGCGCAGCTGCTCAAGCCCGAGCTGGCGCGGGGCGAACTGACGGTAATCGGAGCCACGACTAACGACGAGTACCGCCAGTATATCGAAAAGGATGAGGCTTTTAACCGCCGCTTCGATATCGTGCGGGTCGAAGAGCCCTCCGTAGTGGTAGCCGAGCGCATGCTAGAGCGGGTGCTGCCCATCTACGCCGCGCACCACGGCTTGGCGCTGGGCGAAGGCACTGTGGGCGAGGCCGTGCGCCTGGCCAAGCGCTACCTCAAGGACCGCCAGCTACCTGACTCGGCCATCGACCTGGTAGACCGCACCATGGCCGCCATCCGGATGCTCGACGAGCAGGCCGTGGCGGGCCTCGCACAATTGCAAACAGACTTCGACGCCCTCACCGCCCGCCACGATGAACTGGGCGAATCCGACTACCTGCGTGAGCTGCGCTGGTTCCTATACCAGGTGCAAAACCAGGTAAGCCAACTCTGGCTCAATCAGCTCGAAAACGACCAGCAACCCGATAAGCTCGAAACCAGCGCCGAGCTCGAAACTTACCTGCGCGAGATTTTGGCGGCCGTGCTGGCGCTAGCCGATACCAAGAAGGAAAGCGTAGAAAAGCAGGATATTGCCGCCATCGTATCAGGCAAAACGGGCATCCCGCTGGGCAAGCTGCAAAGCAACGAGCGCGAAAAATTGCTGCGCATGGACCAGGTCTTGCAGCAGCGCGTGGTGGGGCAAGATGGGGCCGTGCGCGCTTTGTGCGCCGCCATTCTGGAGTCTCGCTCGGGGCTGACGAAGGCCGGGCAGCCTATCGGCTCGTTTTTCCTACTCGGGCCTACCGGCACCGGTAAGACGGAGCTGGCTAAAGCGTTGGCTGACTTCCTTTTTAATGACGAGTCGTTTTTGATTCGCTTCGATATGTCGGAGTTCAAGGAAGAGCACTCGGCGGCGCTGCTCTACGGCGCGCCTCCCGGCTACGTGGGCTACGAGGAGGGCGGCCTGCTGGTAAATAAAATCCGGGAGAAGCCCTATTCGGTAGTGCTGTTTGATGAGATTGAGAAGGCGCACCCATCAGTGTTCGATATCTTCCTGCAAATCTTGGATGAAGGCAAGCTGCACGACCGGCTGGGCCGCGAGGGTGATTTCAGCAACGCCGTTATCCTATTCACCTCCAACATTGGGGCCGAGCAGGTAAGCAAGACCTTCGCGGCTGGCGAAACGCCTTCCTCCACCGACTTGCTCGAAACCATGAGCCGCCACTTCCGGCCCGAGTTCCTGGCGCGCCTCACCGAGATTGTGCCTTTTGCGCCTATCTCCGAAGAAAACGTGGGCCGCATCTTCGATATTCACCTGCGGCCGTTGCTGGAGCAGCTGCGGCGGCAGGGCATCACTTTGGAAATCAGCCCGGAAGCGCGGCAGCATTTGGCGCTGTCGGGCTTCACGCCCAAGTACGGGGCGCGGCCCATCACGGGCGTCATTCGGTCGCAGCTGCGGCGGCCCATTTCGCGGCTCATCATCTCGGGTGAGGCCCGGCCGGGTACGGTGCTCAGCATTAGTAAGCCCGAAAGTGAGGATGAACTGGTATGGACCACTACGCACGAAACCACTGACCCCGCTGAAGCTACTGCGGCGGCTGTGCCCGCCACCTCGAAGGCTGAGGCGTAGCTTTAAGCATTGGTAACGTAATAGTCGCCTTATGTCGTCCTTTTATGCAGAGTTGACCCTGGCGGGCAGCACGTATCCCGTGCGCCGATGCGAGTTTGGCTTTAGCCAGGCCACCGATGCCCGGGGCCGGGTGCAGGCCAAGGTGCGCCACGGCCTGCTGCATCTTACCCTCGATGTGCCCGATACTGACCAGCTGCTGGCCTGGGCGCAAGCCGCCCACAAACCGCAAGCGGGCCATGTCACGTTCTTCGAAACCAACCAACGCACGGTCCGCGAAACGGTGAGCTTTACGGCTGGGCAGTGCGTGGGCTATGACGAAATTTTCGTGTCAGGCGCGGGCGGCGACGGCGCTTACGTGTGCCAGCTCGCCATCACCAGCGACGGGCTTACGCTGACATCCGGTGGGCCAGCGGGGGCCTTTGTAGCGCCAGCGGCGCGAGAATACGCCGCGCCGGCAGTAGCCGCACCGGCAGCTACTGCAACCAGTGCCACCGCGCCAATCCAGCGCTTGCCGCTCATTACGGGGCACCCGCCGTTCACGGTTAAGGGTGCTAGTAAAGGAAAACCAGGCTTAGACCGGGCCGAATTTGTGCGCCAGCTTACTAATCAACAAGAAGGCTTAAATCGATTAACGGTAGCGCAGTTTTTGACTAACCGCAAGCATTATGAGGATTTGCGTAAGCTTACGGGCAGTGGCCGCGACCCCAAAGGGGATGCTGCTCAAAAAGTAGCTCGGGAAGAGGCGCTGGCTGACAAAATACTAGAGCTGCGCCGCCAAGACCGTCAGCTATCACGCGCCCAAGCTACTGCCCAAGCCGAACAGTGGATAAGTACTCAGGCAGCTTTGCATGACCCCGACCAGGTAGCAGGTGGGCACCCGGAAATTATCACTGGCATGGGTGATGCCCGAACCAACTATGCCATCGGGGCACTGTGGCCCAAACGGATAAAAGGTATTGATAACCAGGTTAGAAAATATGCGGCTACTATGAGCCAGTCGGAACAGGAGGCTACCTATCTCAATATTAAGCTGCCCGTCGCTTAAGCTACATCAACGATTAATTTTTGCTTGCCTACATCCCTGCTATGGACCCTACCTTCCTGGCCCGTTTTCCTGACTACAAAGTAGTAGCACAAGCTACGCCTGAGTTATTGGCGCGTTATCAAAATGCCGTTCCCCCTGAGTTGCTTTCGATTTGGGAGCAGATTGGCTTTGGTACTTTCTGCGAGGGCTATCTAAAAATAGTACAGCCCGATGACTATGCTGACCTGCTTGCCGACACGTATCAGCTTAGTAGTACGCCTGCGGCAGCGCCACCGCTAGTGCTTTTTGCCACCGCAATGGGCGACTTGCTCATTTGGGAACGTGGCTATCTAGTGTTGATAGACTACCGCCATCAGCAAACCAAAGTATTAAGTAAAGGCCTTGACTTTTTTTTCCAGGATTTGGCAGATGAGGAAACCTTATCGGAGGAATTGCGCTGGGAGCCCTACCAGGCGGCCCGCACTCACTTGGGCGAGCCTGCTTTTGACGAGTGTTTTGGCTACGTGCCTCTCTTGGCACTAGGCGGGCCAGAAACGGTAGACCACCTCCAAAAAGTAAAGCTGCGCGAACACATTTACCTCATCAGTCAGTTTGTGGGCGTACTGGAGCGGTAGCTATCCAAAGCGTCAATAAGCAAAGAGCTTAGCCTATCTGCCCGTCGCCTGCATCACCACCTCATACGGCAGATTCAGGGCCGACTGCCCGCTCAGGTGAGCTTGCAGCGCCTCCGCAGCGTGCTGCCACTCGGGCGCGCTGAGGCGGCTGGTGGCGGCCGGCGTCAGGCGCACCCGGATGCAGCGCACAAAGCCCGCCGTGGGCGTGCTGCCATTCTGAAAGCCTTTTTCGACGCGCACGTCGGCTAGGTGCGCGCCCAGCTCGGCCCAGCATGCGGCCGTGATGTCGGCCAGCGTTACGAGGCGGTTGCGGGCCAGTAGGTTGCGGCGCAGGGCGTGGGTGCGCTCCTCGGCGGTGGGGCGCTCGCGGCCGCCAGCCGTAGTGGTGAGCAAGCGCACCTCGTCGAGGTAGTGGCCATCGTGGACACGCAGGCGGCTGCCGGCGGGCAGGCGGTTGGCCGCCGCGCCATTGCTCGACCAGTACTCCAGGTACACGCTGTCGTTGATGTCCTTGGGGCGCACCAGCAGGTAGGGCACCGCCTGCTCGGCCGTGGGGTGGCGGTCGAGGCGCTCTTCGAGGCGCGCCAGGTTCTGGTTGAGCTCGCGCAGGATGGAGCCGATGAAATCGGTGCCAGCGGCGGTGAAGGCCCGGCTTTCGTCGCGTAGCAATTCTACCAGCTCGCGCAGGGCTTCGCGGCCGGTGCGGGTGTCGAAGCGGCCCGCGCCGTGGGTGCGCAGGGTGTAGGTATCGGTGGCTCCTTCGGTGAGGCTGCTCAGCGTAGTGGGCCGGTATATTACGTTGCTGAGGCTATACACCTCGCGCACCGCCAAAAAAGGCTCTTCGCTCACGAGCGGAAACAGGTTGAGCGCGGGCTGCAAGCGAAACAACACCTTGTGCAAGCGTCGATTGAGCACCGGAAAGCAATTGAGCGCGCACGTCAATTGCTCGAAAGCGGCGGGTGGCAAGGCGGGCGAAAAGCGTATTTCCAGCCAGGTCAGGGGTTGGGTGAGGGCCGCTAAATCGGTAGCCGTGTCGAGAACCGCTGCTAGCTCGGCCGGGTACGGGCGCGGCAGGTAGGCCGCCAGCGCCCCGGCCGGCCCACTCAGCTGCACAAACGAGCGGCCATACAACTCGCGCACCTGCTGCTCGACGCGGCGCAGGGCATCGTATTCTTCGCCCAGGTAAGCAGGGCCAGCGGCTTGGGCCGGGTCGGGTTGTAAGGTTAGCTCGATGCCGCCCAGCCGCCACTGCTCGCCCGGCAAAAAGGCGGCATACGTAGCCCGGTGCGGCTCGTTAAACCATTCTAGATACAGCGTTAGGTCTTCGAGGGCCACACCGGCCGGTAGGTCGAGGCCTAGCCAAAGGCGGCGGTAGGTAGCTGGTGGGGCCGCCGCCCGGTGCGCCAACACGCGCTTTTGACCATTGGGCTCCAGCTGCCACACGGTGTCGTCGGTGGCCAGGCATCGCACGGCACCGCCCACTAGGCGGGTTTCTTGCAGCGGCGAAAAGTAGACTTCCGGCCCGGCCGTTTGCCGGCCTGCCGTGGCTGGCTGAAACCCGAACTGCGCGGTGGCAGGCAGTGTCACGAGGGCTTCGCGGGCGCGGGCCTGGGCCACCGCGTAGGCCGGCTGCGCAATGTCGACCACATCGGGGTTGAGCAGCGTGGCCAGGCGCTCTAGCAGCCGGTGCTGCGTGTGTTGCAGCTCTTGGCCCATTTTCTCAAACTCCACGGCGCAGGCTTCAAGCAGCAAATGCACTAGGGGGTCGAAGCCGTCGAGGTCGTTTTCGGCGTAGCCCCAAAATTCGGCTGCCTGGCGCGTGAGGCGGTTTTTTACACTGGCTTTGCTGAAATCGGGGGCCGCAGTGGGCGAGGAGAAGGGTAGGGGAGGCAGCACGGGGAACGGAGGTGGTGAGATGGTGAACTAGTGAGATGGTAAGTAACGGTCGTCATGCTGAGCGCAGCGCAGCGGAGTCGAAGCATCTTGGCTGGTGAACTAACCCTTGACGCTAGTAACGAAGCGGTAGAGATGCTTCGACTCCGCTCCGCTGCGCTCAGCATGACGACCGTTACTCACCATTTCATCTTAATCAACCGATAGCGGGGCGACGAACAAGCTGGCCTGAAACGCAAACGGCTCATTAGTATGGTGCAGGGTAGCATTCACCCGAACATCGAGGCGCTTACGAATGCGTTGCTGCACGTTCTTCAGCTCAAAATCGAGGATGGCAATCTGCACCCGCGCTTGTACCAGACGCGGCTCGAAGGAGCGGATGGTCTGCTCGATGGACTGCTGCACGCTGTCTTTCCAGCGCATGGTGGTCATGGCCTCAAAATCCTGCTCCCACACCTGGCAGCCAAACTCCGGCTCGTAGCGCGACTCGCCAAAGTAGGTGGTCAGCATCAAATACAGGTGCTGGGCAATGGACTCCTGCCGCGAGCAGCGGGGCAGCGACTGGCGCTCCACGATGGCCGCCAGGTCGAGGGGCAGGCGGTAGTAGGTATCAGACATGCGCGAGAACAGACAAAGTGGCCAGGGCGTTGGCCCCCGAAACTTACGCCGGCTTTGGCCATTCGTTGTCGGGGCCGGGCGGGCGGCCCCATCCTTTTGCCGGGGCTATGCGTACCTTGGGGTAGCTCCGCGTAGCGAAGTTTCTTACCTATTCCCCTCCGTGCTATGGCTTTCAGCGCTGCTCTTCTGGTAAATGGCAAAAGCTACGTAGTGCGCCGCTTCGCCTGGGGGCTGCGACAGCAAACCGACGTGGTGGGCCGCCCCGATGCCCGCGTGCAAGGCGGCCAGCTGCAAGTAGAATTGGATTCAGAGCCCGATGAGACGCTACACCACTGGGCCCTCGACGATACCAAGCAGCTCAGCGGCGAGCTGGTCGTATTCTCCGCCGACAATGCCCTGGTGCGGCGTAAAACCATCGCCTTCACCGATGCTTACTGCGTGGGCCTGCGCAAGCTTTTCGATGGCAGCGCCTCCGACCAGGGCATGACCATGACCCTCACGCTGTCGGCCAACCAGCTGCAAAGCGGCGAAGTGACGCTCGACAACCAATGGCCGCTTTAACGCTTTAACCCAGCTGTATTTATGTCTTCCTTTCGCGGTATGCTGCTGCTGGCTGGCCAGGAGTTCCCCTTGGTGCAGTGCAGCTACGAGTTTAGCCAAGCCACCAGCGAGCGCGGCCGCGTGATGGCCAAAGTGCGCACGGGTATGCTGGTGCTACACCTCGATGTGCCCGACAGCGACCAACTGCTGGCCTGGGCCAACGACCCCCATAAAAAGCTGAGTGGCTCCGTCACTTTCAACCAAACTGACCGCCCCGTAGTCCGCGAAGAGTTGGCCTTTGAAGATGGCTTCTGCGTGGCGTACGAAGAGACTTTCCAATCAGGCGCGGCCCCGGAAGGCGCTTACCGGTGCACACTGCATATTTCGGCGGCCCGCCTCACGCTAGGCGCGGTGGCGAAGGATAACACCTGGGTACAAACACGCTAGAAAGCTGTTTCAACGATTGTCATTGCGAGCGCAGCGAAGCAATCGCACCCGAGTGGAACCCGAACGGCTGGTCCTGATGCGATTACTTCGTCGTGCCTCCTCGCAATGATAAATAATTTCAGCGCCGATGCAGGTCGGCCGGCACATCAGAATCGGCTACTAAAGATTCTTGGCGAGGCTGAGCAGTAGCCAGAAGCTCTTGGATTTTGGCAGCGCTTTGGCTGAGCGTAGGCAGGCTGCTTAGCAGCTCATCGGTAGCGGGCACTCGGTAGGCTTGGTTGGTCGGCAGGTGCAGAAACACCACTTGGTACACCTCCTGCCGCTTGAACTCGTAGAATGTCAGCCACTCACCATCAGTGCTCCAATACAGAAAAACAGGCGCATCGCCCTGGCTAAGGGCGTGCGCTAGGTAGCCGGCTCGGTAGTACAGCAGGCGCGACGAAGTAGCCTCCCACACGGCCAGCGCGGCCAGTTGGTTGCCCCACACCTCCTGCGGCGGGCCGAGCACGGCCACGTACCGCCCGCCGGGGCTGGACATCTCTGTGCCAGCGGGGCGGCTATTTGTAAGGAACTTCCACATAGCCAGCTTCTTTGCCCATTACCCTGAAAAGCTGATGCCCACCCCCGCCCAGCGGGTTGTGCTGCGGGGCCACCGTGCCCTCGACATACACGCCAAACCGGCGCACCGACCACCGCCGCGACGCCCGGTTAAGCGAGCCGGGGTAGTCGAGCGCTAGCTTGAGTGAAGTTTCGGCCGGAGTAGCCAGCTTTTGGTTGGACATCCAACGGCCTTTGCGGGCCCATTGCAATTCTTCCTGCACCTTGAAGCTGCGCTGCCCTACACCGAGGTTAAAGCCCTTGACTTCGCTGAAGGCATCGGCATACGAAGAGGTACCGGCCAGGTAGCGCACGGCAGCCACCCGGTTGAGGGTGGTAGCGCCTTCGGCGGCCAGTTTTACGGCCCCGCCTGCGCCTTTGGCCAGCACTAGGTCGCCGATGATGCGGCCCACCGCCCGGCCCCATTGGCGGGCCGTCCAGTGCGGGGCGTCGCGCATGAGTTGCTTTACAGCGTTGATGATATCGGCCATGCGCTGGGCTACGTGCGTGCCCATGCGTGCATCGAGGGCGCGGGCGGTGGCCAGGCTCTGGGCTACGTTGAGCGGGTCGAGCAAACCCAGGGCGGTGAGCGTGGTGCCCATTTCGCGGTAAGTCGACAGCTGCCACATGTCGTGCGAAATCAAGCTCCAGGTGCTCTTGAGCGAGTCGCCAAGCCCGTCCATTACTCCCTGGCTAAACTGCACGTAGGCCGTGGCCAGCGACTGGCCCGAGTTGGTGAGAAATACCAGCAGCGTGGGGCCGGCCGTGGTGCGCGGCTGGGCCAGGGGCGGAGTAGAGCGCCGAATCACGGCATCATTAAGGCTGCGTGAGGTGACGCGGCGCGGCGCGCCACTGGGCACAAAGGCCCCCGGCCGGGGCGGGCCGCTGGTGGCAAACGTATGGCGGGCAGTGCGGGGGCTGGTAGGGGGCATGGCGCGCTACAATAATAACGAGGGGCTCTTCCTTAACGTACAGGTAGTAGCTTAGTTCAGGTATTACCCAGCTGGCCGAAGGCTGGGCGGGTGTGAGTTCTTGTCCTGCTTTCTTCTATGTCGTATCCTGTTCGAGTTACCGTGCAAGTGGAGGGGGGCAGCGCCCTCACCGACTTCAAGAGCCTGACGATTACGCAGGAGCTATTTACGCACCATACGTTTGCCCTCGATTTTTCTTTCGAGGCGCTGGGCAAGTCGCTGGGCTTGCGGCCCGATGTGCTGTACACCCAGGCGCACGAAAAGCTGAGCGGCAAAGCCATCACCATCAGTTGGGTAAGTGCCTTGCCCACGGGCGGCGGGCGCAGCTTCGAGTTTAAGGGGCTCATCACCGAAACCAGCATCCAAACCAACGCCGACCTCACCAACTACTACCACATCAGCGGGGCCAGCCCCACGTTTCTGCTCGAAGATGGTAGCCAGAGCCGCTCGTTTGTGAAGCAGACGGTGCAGCAGATTTTCACCACCGTGCTGGGCGAATACGCCGGCAACGCCTTTGCGCGCCAGCTTAAGCCGCGCCGCCAGGCCGTGCTGCCCTACGTGGCGCAGTACGACGAAACCAACTTCAACTTCCTGAGCCGGCTGGCGGCCCAGCAGGGCGAGTGGTTTTACTACGACGGCACCACTTTGCAGCTGGGGCTGGCCTCGGGCGCGGCGGTGCCGTTTCAAAGCAATGGCGTTCAGAATTTTACCCTCACCATGAACTTGCAGCCCGGCCAGCTGCGGGGCAGTACCTATAACTACCGCACCCACCAGCAGCTACAAGCCACGGCCACGCCCCCGGCCAGCGGCGACGCCTACAGCAAGTTTGCCTTGCAGCGCTCGAAGGAGTTATTTACCCACCCGCACCGGGTGCTGGCCGACTCGGTGCTCACCGATACCCCCAAGCTGCAAGAGGCCATGGACACGCTGGCCGCCAAGCAAACCAGCGGCCTGGTGGCGCTGGAAGGCCACGGCGAAGCCTTCGACATAAAGCCCGGCAGCCTGCTCGACGTGCGCGACGCGGCCGGGGTCGACTACGGGCAGTTTCGGGTGCTGGCCGTGGCTCACGAGCTCGATGGCGACGGCAACTACCAAAACCGCTTCAAGGGCATGTCGGGCGCGCTCGACACGCCACCGGCCAACGAGTTTTACGCCCCGCCCGCCGCCCACCCCGAAGTGGCTGAGGTAATCGACCTGACCGACCCGCGCCGCCTGGGCCGGGTGCGGGTGCGCTTCCAGTGGGCCGTGGACAAGCCGGCCGATGCCGAAAGCGGCTGGCTGCGCGTAACCACGCCGTACTCGGGCGATGGCAAGGGCCACATGTTCACGCCCGAGGTGGGCTCGCAGGTGCTGGTGAGCTACGAGCACGGCCTGGCCGATTTGCCGGTGGTGGTGGGCAACGTCTTTCACCCCGAAAACAAGCAGGGCAAGCTCTACAGCCCACCCCAAAACAACCTCAAGGGGATGCAAACGGCGGGCGGTAATAAGTTTGTGATGAGCGAGGTAGCTGGGGCGCAGACAATTTTGCTGTCGAACTCCAATAAAAAAGACACGGCCATTCTGGTCAGCTTTAACGGGGATGGCAGCGTGGACATTCGTACCAACGGGCCAATTAACCTCACGGCGGGCAAAGACATCACGCTGCAAGCGGGCAAGAATATCACACTGCAAGCCGATGAGGACATTATGCTCATTGCGAAGAAAGGCGTGAGCGTAGACGCGCAAGAGCAGAATGTAGCCGTGCGCGCCCAAAAAGAAGTGCAGCTCACGGCCGCCAGCGGCGACCTCACGCTGGACGCCTCCGCGAAAAAAGCCGTTGTGAAAGCTGCCAACAACGTGGAAATCACGGCCAGCGGGCAGGTCAAGCTCAATGGCTCCGACGTTAAACTTAATGGCTAAACTCAGCTAGCCGGGCTCTAAAAGGCTCGGTAACGCCTTTTGCCGATGACATATTCCCAGCTCTCAACCGCCGCAATGGGTTTGGCCCCGACCTCGCCTGGGTCAGCTGGAACGGCCGTGCGGGCCGATGCTGGCCCGGCCCGCACGGCTGAGCGGCTGGCCAATCCAGGACCCTTTCAGCTGCCCGTGCGCCTGGAACTGCGTGCGCACCCGCACCCCGTGCGCTACGAGGTGACGACACGCTGGGAAGAGCGACGGGGTGACGAGGTGACGCGCACCATCGTGCAGAAGCAGCTAACTATAAGTAGTATAGCGCACGGCCCGCACCTGCTGGTGACCTGGGCTATGGCTCCGCCGCTGCTGCGTAAGCCCGACCTGCTGGCGCTGGAAGAAATAGCGTTGCTGCTGGCGGGCATCTACCAAAAGCTGGTCATCGAAACCTCGGCGGCGGGCGAGTTTCGGGCGCTGGCTAACCACGCAGAAGTAGCCGTTGCCTGGGCTGGCATCGAGCAAGAATTGGTGGCCCGCTACGGCGAAGACGAAGCACTTACTTCGGCGCTGCGCACGGCAGTGGCCGCCCAGGTGCGCGACCCGGCCCTGCTGCTGCACTCGCTGCACCACGACTACGCCTATCACCTGCTGGTGGCCAACCTTTACCAGCAGCGCTTCGAAAGCGGGGTAGGCTACGGGCAGAACCGGTCGTTTCCGCATTTTCTGCCCGACACGGCCCTGCATTTTCACGAGCGCCTAGAGCTGGGTCCGCCCGCCGCGCCTGGCCGCGCCACGGTGCTGGTGAGCGGCCGGCTCGATGAGCAGCGCACCGACCGCACCGCCGTGGCCCGGCACGCCGAAACGGCCCTGGCGCTCGTGGGTCAGGTGGCCGTGCCTGACCCGGCTGCCCTCACCTTTGGCTACCGCGCCCACTATGACCTCGACGTGGCCACGGGGTGGCCCGTAGCCGTGGCCGCTACCGTAACTTGTGAGAGCCCTGCAGGCTATGCCAAAGAGTATGACCTAACCATCCAGCAAGTAGTATGAGCCAGACCGGACAGAAATACGTGTGCAATGGAGCTATTTGCCGCTGCGACAAAGGCTCACTGCCCAGCCAGTTGCGCGTGCTCACCAACCCCACGGTGACGGTGCAAGGCAAGCTGATGGCCACTACCCTCGACAAGCTTTTTATTCCCTTCGGCACTTGCATCGTCAAAAACAATACGCCGTGCTTTCCGATGCTGTTGATGTGGGAAAAGTACTTTGACAAAGTGAGCCTGATGAGCCCGGCCCAACACCCGCTGCTGGAAAAAAGCACTATTCGTTGCGCCATCGGCGGCGAGGTGAGCGTGGTGAGCACCCTGCAACTGAAGGTGCCCGGTCTGCCACTACCCGCCCAGGCTGAAGGCGTGCGCACGGCCAGCATGAGCCTATGCCCGCTGCTGCTCAACGACCAACCTACTCCTAACCCCGCTTAAGCTATGGCAACCCTTCTTTCGAGCCTGCCCGCCGGCGACGCAGGGGGCGTGGGCGTAGTAGTAGTGGGCGAAGAGCCTGAACCCGACGACCGGGAGCCGGTAAAAATGCGGGCGGCTGTGTTCTTCGATGGCACCCAGAATAACCGCACCAACATTGAGACCCGACTAGCCACCGCCAAAGGCACGCCCATTAGCAGTAATGGCCGGCAGCTGGAAAGGACGGGTAGCTTCATGTCCTTCTACTCCAACGTGGCCATCATGCAGTATATGCACAAGCTGAAGGATGAGGAGCGGGAGGTGTCGATATATGTAGAGGGTATCGGCACGATTGATAACGACGACGACGATAATGACGGCTTGCGCTGGGGGTCAGGCCCAACGGGGATACCTGCCAAGGTCACGCGGGGTATTACTCTACTGGTCGCCAAAATAGGTAAGCTTTTAGAAAAAGATGGCAGCAAGCGGCTGGAATCGCTGACGGTTGACACGTTTGGCTTCAGCCGGGGTGCGGCGGCCGCGCGGCACTTCGTGTCGCGTCGCTCCGATGAATTACTCAAGGAACTCCCCAATTTAAGTGCCAGCCTAGCAGTGCCGGCGGCAGCCATCACCATCAACTTCGTGGGCTTATACGACACGGTGTCTTCCTACGCTGGCGAATCGACGCATGGCTTTTTGCTGCGGGCGGCGGGCAACGTGATACTGGATACCTTCGGCGATGATGTTGACGAGCTAAAGCTGGCTTTGCGTGGGGTGCCCAAGCGCGTAGTACAGTTTGGGGCGGCCGACGAATACCGCAAAAAATTCTCCCGCACCAGCATTACGACCTCCCGCGAGGTCGGCGTAGGCTTCGAGTGCTTGCTGCCCGGCGTGCATTCCGATATTGGGGGTAGCTACGTGAAAGAAGAAGTGGAAGTGCGGCTGGTAGACGGCTACGAGCGGCAACGCCTGCTCGATGATGGCTGGTACGTCAACAAACCTGGCGAAAAACCGCAGCTGCCGCCGCCAGACGGACTATGGGCGCGGGCAAGAGGCCGCTCGACGGGCACCCGCACAGTGCGGCACGACTACCAGTTCATTCCGCTGTCCATGATGATGCAGCTAGCCCAGAAGTTTGAGGTGCTTTTTAAGTCGTTCGACGAGGCGGAATTTGCAGACTACCGCGTGCCGGAAAAGCTCGCGTTTTTGAGTTCCTACATGCACCAGGAGGTACTGCGCTGCCACGACACGAAGCTGCGCGAAGAGGTCAAGATGGATTTGACGCCGCCCTACTACTGGGTGCGCAACGAGTACCTGCACCGCTCCAGCCACAAGGGCTTGACGGAAGATGGCATCGCCTTTGCCGGCCGGGAAAAAGATGGCCTACCCGACCGAGAAATTATTTATGACGACGGCCGACGGCCCTAAGCCCGGCCTTTACGTAGGTCTACGACATGTTTTTATTGCCAACCTGGTTGTTGCGATTGGTGCTGCTGGTCCCGCTGGCCTGCGGGCCGGTGGCTAGTTTACCAACTACCATCCACCCACCTGTTATGCCTGCTGCTGCTCCCGAAGAGAAATTTCGCCTTTCAGCCGGCCCGTGCGCGGCCAAGGGTTACCCGATGACTATCCTGTTCGGGGCCTTCGTGCGCCCCGATGGCAAAACCCTGCCCGTGCCCGCCGGCAACACCCTGGAAGGCAAGTGGGGCCTGTCGAGTATCGGGCAGGTAGTGGGCGACGAGTTTCAGCCTGTGCCCGTGAGCCTGGAAATTCTGTATTTCTCCTACTTGGAAGATACCTTTTACGAAGGTGCCTTTCCCCTGCCCCAGCAGGAGCTGCGCGCGCTGCTGCGCACCGGCTTCTGGGCCCACCGCGAGCAGCAGCAGCGCACCTACGACGAGCTGACGGTGTGCGTGCTGCCTAAGGGGGCCGTAGTGGTGTGGCTAGTCGGGGCAGGGCGCCAGGTGCTGGTGGGCCGCTACCAGGGCCAGGTCTCTAAGGTGGACTTTCGCCGCTTCTATCCCAAAAGCGACCGCGCCGAAATGCTGCGCCAGAAGCTGGCCGCTGCCCCGCCTGCCGTGCAGGCGCAGGCAAAAGCGGGCACGCTCAGCGCCCGGCAGTGGGACGAGTACCTGAAAACCTACCCGTGGCAAGTGGCCTTCAATCAGCCCCTAAAGCTGACCTACTACCGCGCCAACTTCCTCTCGGGCGAGTACCTGGCCGAGCCCGAAACGCGCGACATGGCCCCCTACCTGCAAGGCATTCTCACGCCCCACGCGCGGCCCGTGCCCAGCAGCCTCTCGCTCTCGGTCACGGATGAGGCCGGGCACAAGTACATTCTCAAGGCCGACCCGCTGGACGAAGCCGAAACCCAGGCCGCCTTTCAAAAGCTGCACGCCGCGCACCCGGCCGCTCCCATCACCCTACACGTGGAAACGGATAAATATGTCAAGGCCGCCAGCCTGGTGCTCGAAAGTGGCGGCCAGCGCATCCCTTTGACTAAGAGCTCGGTGCGTATTATCATGTAGCCAGGCGGCAGCTACAGGCACGCAACGTGCTTGCTGAGAATGACTCTTTCATTGCTGAGCTTTTTACTAGGGTGGTGGTCACAGCGAGAACTAAGCCAAGCGTATCGGCCCATGCACCAGACTGCACGCTTCCGCCTGCATGCCACCCCGGCCTCGGCACCCGGCTACCCCATGGTTATCGAGTACGGAGGCTTTATGCGCGCCGACGGCCAGTGGCTGGTGGTGCCCAGCGGCAATTACCTCGACAGCAAAACGTCCTGGAGTTTGTCGGGCGTGGCGTGGGCCGCTGGCGAGGAGCTACAGCCCGTGCCGGAACGGCTCGACATTCTTTATTTCTCCTACGCCGAAAATCAGTTTTACGAAGAAAAATTCCCCTTGCCCCAACAGCAGTTGTACGGCCTGCTTAAGGCTGGCTACTGGAACAGCGACAGCCGGCAGCAGATTACGTACAATACGCTGGTAGTAAGCGTGCTGTCAAAAGGATTGGTGGTGGTGTGGCTGGCCGGCGAGGGCCACCGGATAGTGGTGGGCCAGTTTCGGGCGCACCTATCCGATGCCGATTACCAACGTTTGCACCCCAACTCCGACCGGGCGCAGACCGTGCGCTACAACCAAGCGCACTTGCCACCCACCGTGCAGCAGCAAATCAAAGCGGGCACCATCAGCGCACGGCAGTGGGAAAACTACCTGCGCCCCTACTCCTGGCAGTTGGCCCTGCCGCCAACGCTCAAGCTGACCCGCTACACCATCGGCTACTGGTCAGAAGCAGTTAGCCAGTATCCCGATACCCAGGACTACGCACCTTACGTACAAGCCTTGCTGACGCCGCACGAGCGGGCAGCTCCCAAGAGCTTGCGACTTTACGTGCGCGACGAGGCCGGGCAAGCGCACCAGCTGCGCATTCGGCAATTTGACGAAGCCGAGACGCAGGCGGCCTTTGAGCAGCTACATAAGGCCGCGCCCAGCCAGCCTTTGACCTTACGGGTAGAAGCTGACAATACCTCAAAGAAGCGAAACTGCTGCTCACCAACGGTACCCAGACGCTGCCCCTTACCAAGACCCCAGTGGGGGTAGGGTCGCTGTGAATTGGTGAAGGCCGCCACGCTGGTACTGGAGGGCGAGGGCCGGCACTTGTTCCCCGGCAAGTGCTCCGTACAGATTATCACGCTAAACTGAATGCATGTCCTTTCTCCGCTGGTTGCTTATGACAATTCGTTTTTCCTGGCTGTTCGCAGGGCTTTGGCCAGTAAAGGCATCAGCTCAGCATAGGGAATTGCTGCCTTACCAAACCGAGCGATTTCGCCTTACGGCCGGCCCGGCGGCCGCCGAAGGCTACCCGATGACCATCCAGTTCGGGGCCTTCGTGCGCTCCGACGGCAAGAACCTAGTGGTGCCCAGCGGTCATTATCTCAACAGCGAAGGCCCGTGGTTTACTTCGGGCATTGCCTGGGCCGTGGGCGAGGAAACCCAGCCTACCCCCGAGC
>CAXUKA010000065.1:0-22134 GCA_964251335.1 uncultured Hymenobacter sp. | reverse complement strand
GTGGTAGGCCTTGAACCTACCCTGAATGAACTGCAAGGGAACGAGCACTTTACCAACTCGCAGTTCGGAGCAAGTGAAGTAGTTGTTCTCCACGTGCAGCAGGTATTGGTTCAGCTGGCTGAGAAACTCCACCGACGATTTGAACCGAATGCGCTCGATGAAAGCGGGGTTGGGGTTTTCCAGCAGCGCGGATACTTGCTCGAAAAAGGTCTGGAACGGGTATTTGTATTCGAGCAAGTCGGCGGCAAGCTCTTCCATGCCCAACTCGGGAATGTGCTCTTCGCCCAGCTCAGGCAAGACGTTCGAGATGTAATCGGCAAAGACCTTGTTGGGCGAAATAATGAGGATGTCTTTGGCCGAAATAGTCTCGCGGTAGCGGTACAGCAAGAACGCAATCCGATGCAGGGCGATGGACGTTTTGCCCGAGCCGGCCACGCCCTGAATTACCATCACCTGCGCGGTTTCATTGCGAATCACCGCATTTTGGTCGCGCTGAATGGTCGCGACGATATTCTTCATCTTATCATCCGACGACTTGGCCAGCTCGCGCTGGAGCACGTCGTCGTGGATGTTCACGTCGTTTTCGAGCATAAACTCCAGCTGGCCGTCCCGGATTTTGTACTGCCGCTTGCGCTCGATGGTGCCCTCAATAATGCCCGACGGCGTGGTGTAGGCGGCTTCTCCCAGCTCGTAGTCGTAGAACAGGGACGAAATCGGCGCTCGCCAATCATAAATTAAATTCTGGCGCGCCTGCTCATCCAGGAAGGAATACACGCCGATGTATATCGGTGCTTTTGCCTTGCCCTGCGGGGTAAAATCGATGCGGCCAAAGTAGGGCGACTGCCCTAGCTTGAGCAGCTTCCGCTTCCGGGCCACGGCAGCTTCGCCGGTAAAAGCCATGCGATTGATGGACTGGTCGGCGGCGACCATATCCGCGTCGTCCATGCTGGACTGGTGCTCGTGGATATACTCTTTTTTCTGCCGCAGCTCGGCCGAAAACTGCTTGACGGCGTCATCGCCGCGCCTGATAGCCAGGGTCAGTTTCTCCTTGATTTCTTCCAAGTAGGCTCGTTCTGCTTGCTCTGTTTCGTTCATCCCAGGTGGGTCTTTGCTAATAGGCCGCAAAGGTCGGCCTGAAAGAGCGTGGAACTCACTTTAGCGGATACCTCAAGCAGTGGGATTATTGCAGCGGTTTTTACCATAAAACAGCTTGGTCCCCTGCTCTCAGCTAACTGTGTGAAACAGCTGGCTCCATCGCACCCGATGCAGCCAGTCGGCATACGGGTCGAGCGAGAGCCACACGAACACAGCCTTGCCCACCACATGGTCTTCGGGCACAAAGCCCCAGAAGCGCGAGTCTTCGGAATTGTGGCGGTTGTCGCCCATCATGAAGTAGTAATTCTGCTTGATGGTGTAGCTGGTCAGCGGCTGGCCGTGCTGATAAATCATCCCATTTTGCCAGGTTACGCCCTGGTTGTGCTCGTACTGCGATACTATTTTGTAGTAGATAGCAGCGTTACCAGGTGTCAGCCTGATGGTCTGGCCTTTTTTGGGCACTGGCAGCGGCCCGTAGTCATCGAGCTGCCAATTGCGATGCACTGCGCTTTTAGCGTCGGACACGTGAAAATCGGCGGCATCGGGAAACAGTGTGCCGGCGGGCACTACGCCCCTCACTACTGTAAAACCTTTCACGTAAGGCTGTTGGCGAAAGTACGCGGCCACGTCGGCCGGGCAGCTGATGTAGTAGCCCACCTGTCCCGTTTCGGCATTGGCAAGCACGGCCGGGCTGCCGTCGGGCTGCGTGTAGTCGACCACACCTTGGTCGCGCAAGGCCTGGCGCACCTCGTCATTGGGCGAGGGCACTTCCATAAAATAAGTGGTTTGGGGCCGGCCGGCAATGGCACCGGGCTGGCCATTGAGAAACACCTGGCCCTGGCGAATGGCGAGCGTGTCGCCCGCCACGGCGATGCAGCGCTTTATCAAGTTGGTGCGCAAATCGGCTGGGCGCTCCTGGTCGTGCGGCACATGAAATACCACCACATCGTTACGCTGAATGGTGCTAAAGCCGGGAAAGCGGTACGTGGGCAGCTGAATGAGGTCGGAGTAGCTTTTCAGGTCTGTTCCCGGCAGCGTCTGGTGCGTGAGCGGCACCTGCAAGGGCGTTTGCGGCGTAATAGGGCCGTAATGCAACTTGCTCACCACCAAATAGTCGCCCACCAGTAGCGAGTGCTCCATACTTTCGGACGGGATATAGTAGGCCTCGGCTACCGACCAGCGAAAGAGCGAGGCCGCCACCACAGCAAATAGCAGCGAGTCGAGCCAGCCACGGGCGGCGCTTTTAGGTTTGGGAGGTGCCGAGTTGGCACTTGCATGCTTGCGTGAAAAGAAGGCCATGAGCAGGAAGATGGATGGTTTTGCTGCTCCAACGAAGGCATTCGTTTTTCTAATATATACTTACTACATTTTGGCGGCGCGCGCACTCGGTGGCGGACTCCTAGCCTATTCAAACTCTACCTGCAGCGTGTGGCGCGCCGAGCCAACGGTGTACTCATAACGCACCCGAAAGCCATAGTAAGCGCAGATGCACTGCACGATGCTGAGCCCCAGCCTCGGCGAATCGGAGGCCGCCTTGTGCTTGCGGAAGCGCTCAAAAAATCGCATCGGGTCGCCCACGATAGCGAGTCCGGTATTGGTAACTTGGAAGGCCTGGCGGCTGAGCGACACTTGGATTTCGCCATCTTGCTGGTTGTGCTTGATGGCGTTTTGCAACAGGTTTTGCAGCAGCGCGGCGGCCAAGCCAGGGTGCAGGCGCTAGAGCCGCTGCGTGGCTTGCATGATGGCCAGGGGCGTTTGCGTTTCGTGGGCCGCGTTTTCGGTAAACTGGCACAGGCTCTTGTAGTCGGCTACTAGGCGCTCGCTCAGCTGGTTGAGGGCTTGGTTCAACTCGGCAAACTCCTCGATGGTGGGCGCTGGCAGCTGCAAAGGCACCGAGCATCACGCCCAGCACCACGCACAGCGGGTCATAGCTCTTTACCAACGACTTGCGCAGCGTCAGCCACTCGGCCGGCTGCCCGGCCCGCGTCGGCAGTCGAAAGGTGAGCTGGCGAAAGGGCACCAGCTCATGCTCAATCAAATCGAGCAGTTGTGTCTTTTGGGGAGCACATTGCCTAAGCGCGCCCACCTTAAGTTGGAGAATAACGGCAACTGTCGCTGCTCAAAGTGAATAAAATTGTATAATTCTCGGACAACCAATTACTTTTACGCCCTTCACTTTCTGTTCATTTCTGCATGCGCTTGCTGCTACTTGCTGGCTGCCTTGGATTACCCCTGGCTGGCATTGCCCAATCTACGCCGCGTTACTACGTGGGCCTGAGTGCCTCTATCCTAACCGATTCGCCTTTCGCCAGATACAGCTCGCCCAACCTGTACGGCGCGGCGCTCACTGGTGGGGTGCAGCTGAGTGCTCGCTGGGCCTTGCAGACGGGGGTGGGAGCAAGTCGGCGCACCGATTCTTATACCTCCGCTGGGTACACCGTTGTCGGGGGCGGCAGCCCAACTAGCACCAATTACTCCAACTACCGGTACACGGTGCTAACCGTCCCGGTTCTGGTGCGCTGCACGTTCACGCGGCCAGCCACCCGCTTTCATGTCGATGGCTTAGCGGGCTTTACTTTATTACACTACCTTAATCATCAAGAGTATACCACCACCTACACTACCGGGCAAAGCCCTGATTATCACGAAAGCGATTTCACCGACAACGACCTCGCGTTCACGCTGGGGCCAGCCGTGCGCTACACCCTCACGCCTCAAATAGAACTGGTGGCACACGGCTTCACCAACGTGATACTCAGCAACCAATACTACAGTTTCGATGAGCGCTTTCTATTCAATGCCTTGCTCGGTGCCCACTACACGTTTGGACAGCGCTAGACGGAGATTATTCCCACTTCTGACTCGCTTTATCGCTACTGTTGACCTTATGGCTTTATAATACAATCCGCAAGCGGCGAGCTTATTAGCTGGTGCCGCCATCGCTTGCATAGCTACTGGCAGGTGCTGCTGTGGGCCCCCGCTGCTATACTTACTCGCCTTTCTTTACCGCGCAGCAAGATGACTCCGATTCAGCTTATTTAGTACGCAATAGCTAATATATTCATTATGCGCACATAATTTCGCGTTTAGTTTCGCTGCTTGCCGGTGTCATCTGCTTAAAGGAAATCTTTGCTTTTGCTAAAGTACTATATCCTTTTAGCTGCGCTGGGCACCTTACTTTTGAGTGGCATCGGCAAGCGGAATGCAATGCACACTATTCTAACTTAAATACTACAAAAGCAGCAAGCAGGCAGGCTGTCGGTTTGGCGTTGTTGACTCTAAAAACAGAAGTAATAGGCTTGCTAAGGCGGAGCTTATTTTTGAGGTAGCTTTACTGGCGATACGTGCCAATTTTGCCGCCATCAGAATCAGAATTACTTGCGCTGCTACCGGGCAGTTACTCCCTCCAACCTACGCTGCCCGGCCTATCCTATCCCACCCACTCCCACCTACGTTTGCATGATTTACGCATCACGCTACTTGCTGGTAGCCCTACTTACGCTCAGCGGCCTTGCGGCGCTTTATTTCTTGCCTATCCGTCGGCTGCTGCACTACGTTTGGGTGTATTATCAGCTAGCGATAGTGATAGCTGTGGTGGTGGTTCCCGTGCTGTATATGTTGCGCGTGCTAGTCCTGAAAACTATTTATGCGGTGGCTGCCCAGTTGCCGCAATCCGATAAGCAAGCGCCGGCCGAAGCAGCTCTGGTCAGCAATTCACCCTTCCCCGCGCCCGAGCCTCTCGTCTAAAATACGCTTGTTACTTCCAGCTAGCTCCAGCCGGAAAAGCATTGTTTTCGCGCATCACAGCTGCCCTTGTGACGGGTCATTGTGGCTGGCTAGCGCTACGGCTGCCGGGGCCAAACACCTGGCCATATTTTGCCAACCTGGTTAGTGCTATGTAATTTGGTAAAAACTTTACCTTATTACAATTATGGCCGTTACCAGAAAGCCCCAGCGGGCCGTCGTACTTGATGCGGAGCAAGTACATGACTCAGAGGCTGCTAGCTATGCCGACGACCTGCCCGCAACAGACGAAGCGGGCGATGCTTCCATTTGTCCTACTTGTGGCGAGCCCCTCACCTGGCACGAAGAGGCGTGCAGTTTGCCGTATGCAACGGCCACCACTCCCGAACTAGCAGAAGAACCCGCCGCTCCTAGTCTGCGCCTGACTGCTTCTACTTTCGCCTACGACCTGGGGCGGCTGGTGCAGCCCACTTCCCAGATGCAGGCACATCCCATTGTGTGGCGGGGGCAGCTCAAGGAGCGCCATCCCGCCACCGGCCTCGTGCACCGCGTGAACGTGTACCGCCTGAATGATGGCTACTGGGACTGCTACCGCGAAGAAGAGCTACAAGCCGCCTAACCCGCCCGCCCCATCGGTACCCGCCTGACCTACCTTGGAGCGCATGGTCGCATCTAGGGCTACCAGCTCGACGGGGCTACCACTACTTGGCGGCACTACTGGCTCGACGACGACTGGAACACCGGCGAACACCAGCCCTTACGCTCTCCCTACGCGGCTTCGCTCGCCCTAGCGAGCGAAGCCGCGGTCTATTACTGCGGACGCGACCAACACCTGCGCTGCTTTAGCTGAGAGCCCTGCGAGAACGCTGAGATGCCCACTACTTGCAGGTTCAAATAATTATGCTTTACCTCTTTGTTTATCAATGATTTTTATAACTTTAATCTTTAGCTTATTTATTTGCCTTATCTTTGTTTCAGCTTATTTTATCTTTATTCAGTATAGTGCTTGCCGCTGAGTTGCGTATGAGCCTACGCTTACCTCGCTGGCTAGCCGTTTTTTCTTATGTCTACTTCTCTTCTCCTGCCGCTGGCCGAGTCGCTGCGCCTACAGGCTTTGCGCCCGTACCAGCTTTTCAATACCATGCAGGATGAAACATTTACCGAACTGGTACGCTTAGCAGCCAAGCTGTTCAATGTGCCCGTTGGTATTGTTGCCTTTGTAGAGGAAGAAGAAGTCCGCTTTGGCCTCAACTATGGCTTGCCCGCCGACCTGGACCGCGTGAATCGCTGGGAAACGCTGTGCTCGGTAGCCATGCTGCACGAAGAAACCAGCGTGTTTGAAGACCTGCGCGAGCATCCTTGCGACCTCATCAACCCGGCGCTGGTGCAGCGGCTCAACCTGGGCTTTTATGCGGGCACGGCCCTGCGTACTAAGGAAGGCTATTCGCTCGGGGTGCTGTGCGTGATTGACTATAAGTCACGCACGTTCAGTTCCGAAGAATCGCGCTTGCTCGAGCACCTAGCGGCTGTGGTGATGAGCTTGCTTAACCTGCGCCTACACCTGCTGCAACAGCCCGCCTGGAACCAGCAGCTGTGGGCTAGTATCTACGCTCGCATCGAGTCTTCGGTAACGCGCCTCGAAACCCTGGCCTCGCTGGCCAGCTGGGAAGAAACCGAAGACAGTGCGGCCGCCCAATCGTACCGCCGCTCGACGCACGAGGAAATACTGCGCGTAATTGGGGTGCTGAACGAGCAGATTCAAGCCTTGCTAGACTAGCTTGTAGTTTGCCCTGTCGAGGCTATTTTGGTGCTCCCTTTGCAAGAGCAGCGCACCAAAACTATTCAACTCAAAACATCCCCTCTTACTACCCAAAACCTGGTGCAGCTGCACCGGATTTCGGGCTTTTTAGCGTCTCATAGCGGTGCACCGCTTTCGGGGGCGGGGGTGACCTGAGCATGGCGCTCGTTGCTGAGCATAAACTCGCGCAGGCGGTTGATGTGGCCCTTAATGTCGTCGAGGCGCTCGGCCGCGTTTTTGGCCTGCCACTGCGAGTCTTCGTGAGAAGCGATACTGGTGAGGAGGATTTTGCGCTCTTCCATCATGCGCAGGGCCACCCACAGCGTTTCTTCCAGGGCCTGGCGCGAGCACTCGGCCAGGGCATCGGCCGTGAAGGCGTGGCCGGTGTGGCAGCGAAAGCGCTGCACGTTGCCGTGCTCCACTTCCCAGAGCGACCCACCGCAGTCGGGGCAGGTAAGCGGAATTTGGTGGCCTAGCTGGCTTACTTGTTCAACACTTCCCATATGACGTTCAGCAATAGTGGCTTCCAGTTTCAGGTCGGGCGGAATGAATGCGTGGCCGGGCAGCACCGCGTGAGGCTGCCTGACCAAGTGTAGCAACAGCTCGCCCATTTGGGCCAGGGGTACCACATGGTCTATGTCAACGGCGCTCAGGGCGCTTTGGGGCATACTTGAAAACTCGGCATCGGTGGGGTCTTGCACCACGGCCACCCCACCGCAGCGCTTCACAAAGTCGAGGCCGGCTGTGCCATCGTGCAGCATGCCGGTGAGCACTACGCCCACCACGTTGGGGCCGTAGGCCACGGCCGCCGAGCGAAACAGCGCATCGACGGCAGGGCGGTAGTGGTTTTCGCGGGGGCCTTTGGTCACGAGCACCCGGTCTTCCTTGGCCAGCAAGTGGCGGTCGGGCGGGGCCAGGTACAGGGTACCCGCTTCGAGTGCGGCCTGGTCGGTGGCTACTTGGCACCGTAGACCAGTGTTGCTACTGAGGCGCTCCACAATAAAATCGCCGCGCGAATCGGGTGCGAGGTGCTGCACTACCAGCACGGCAGCTGGCAGCGAGCGGGGCAATTGCGCCACCAACTGTGTGAGGGCCGGAATACCGCCAGCAGAAGCGCCAATAACAATTAGAAAAGAAGGCTTGGGCACGAGTAAAAACGAGCGATGAACTGAACAACACCACGCCCGGTCAATGCTTTACGTATAAACCCCGACCGTGGCTGATGCTAAATTAGCAGTGCTTAAAATAAATTTACTGAGCGACTTAGCGCGGCTTGCACAAGCCACTCAGCAGCTTTTTAATTTTATAGAAGGGGCCGACTGTGCCCGGCGTGCGTGCCGCCCGCTGCGCAACCAGGGCGGCCACGCTGCTGTTGTGGCCGCCCTGGCTGCCATCTTTACTAGCTCATGACCGACGATAACCCGACACCTCTCCCACCCGAAGCTGAGAACCAGCCGGCTGCTTCCCTGCCCGATGGCACCGGCCAGGCTTCTCACCCTGACGGCCACAAGCTCAGCCTGCCCCAACTCACGGGCGACAAGTTTCATATTGTGGCGCTGGGGGGCTCGGCGGGCTCGCTCGATGCGCTGGAGCGCTTTTTTCGCAATACCCCGGCCCTCTCGGGGCTGGCTTTTGTGGTGGTGGTGCACCAGATGCCCAACCAGGATGGCGAACTCACGAAGGTGATGCAGCAGTTCACCAAGATGCCTGTGCTGGAAGTGGAAGATGGCATGCGCGTGCGTCCCAACCATGTGTACGTGATTCCACCGGGCCGCGACCTCAGCATCTTGCACGGCACGCTGCTGCTGCTGGACCCCGTGCAAGCACCGAACCGACGCATGCCCATTGACTTTTTTCTGGAAAGCCTGGCTAAGGATGCCCAAGAGCGGGCGGTGGCCATCATTTTCTCAGGCCTGGGCTCCGATGGCAGCATCGGCTTGAAGCTGGTGATGGAAAACTTTGGCATGGTGATGACCCAGGAGCCGGGCACGGCCGCTTACCCGGCCATGCCCAACGCGGCCATCGCCACCGAGTTTGTCGATTTTGTGCTGGCTCCCGAGCTGATGAGCAGCCAAGTGCTAGATTACGTGGAGCGCCCGCTGCTGCACCGGCCAGCCCGCGAGCTGGAGGAGCAGGGCGTGCAGCCAGCCCACGCGCTTCAGAAAATATTTGCCCTCATTAGGGCGCAGACGGGGCACGACTTCAGCTACTACAAGCGCAACACAGTATTCCGGCGCATCGAGCGACGCATGAATGCTCATCAGATTCAGGAGTTTCCGCATTACGTGCGCTACCTCCAGGAAAATCCCCACGAAGTCGAGCACCTGTTTAAGGAGCTGCTGATTGGCGTCACCAAGTTTTTTCGAGATACCGAGGCCTTTGAGCGCCTACGCGAATACTTGCGCCCGCTGCTCAAAGCCAAGCCTATCGATGGCACGGTGCGGGTGTGGGCACCCGGCTGCTCGACCGGCGAAGAGGCCTACTCGCTGGCCATGCTGCTGCTGGAGTGCCTGGATGAGCTGGAACCCACGCGCCACCTCAAAATCCAGATTTTTGCCACCGACATCAGCACCGAGAGCATCGACTTTGCCCGGGCGGGGCTGTATTCCGAAAACATTACGGGCGAAATGACGCCCCAGCGGCTAGCCCGCTTCTTCCAGAAGCAAGGCAGTCAGTACCTTATTCGTAAGGAAGTGCGCGACCTGGTAGTATTTGCCGCCCACAACATCAACAAGGATGCGCCCTTTACCAAGCTCGACCTGCTGTGCTGCCGCAACCTGCTCATTTACCTGAATACCGAGCTGCAAAAGAACCTGCTGCCCGTGTTTCACTACGCCCTCAATGTGGGTGGGATTCTCTTTCTGGGGCCAAGCGAAAATGTCAGCTCGTTTCAGGATTTATTTCAACCGCTCGACGTGAAATGGAAGATTTCGCGGCGCACCGACGCGGCCTCGTCGCTCACGCAACTGGCCAGCTTTCCCTTTGCCTTGGCGCGGCATTCGGCTTCACCTACTCAGGCTACTTCCTTGCTTACTGCCTCTCCCACCGCCCGCCGCGATGGCAATCCCTTTGCCTCGCTGGTACAGAAAGAGCTGCTGCGCAGCTACACGCCGCCCGCCGTGGTCATCAACCCCAAGGGTGAAATTTTGTACGTGAACGGCCGCACCGGCCGCTACCTCGAGCCGGCCCCTGGCCTCAGCGGCATGAATCTCTTTGAGATGGCCCGCGAAAAGCTCAACTACGAGGTGAGCGGGGCGGTGCACCGCGCCACCCAAACCCGTGAAAGCGTGGTGGTAGAAGATGTACCCGTGCAAACCGATGCCGGCCAGCAGTTGCTGCGCCTCACGGTGCGCCACCTCACCGAGCCCGAGCCGCTGGCTGGCCTGCTGCTGGTAGTTTTTGAGGACCAGCCCACCCCGCGCCGGGTGCGCCGGGCCCGCAATGGCACCGAGGCCAGCCGTGAGTACGAAAATATTATCGCGTCGCTCGACAAGGAGCTGCAATTCACCAAGCATCGGCTGCAAACCACTGTGGAGGAGATGGAAAGCAGCCTGGAGGAACTGAAAAGCACCAACGAGGAGCTGCAAAGTGCCAACGAGGAGCTGCAAAGCACCAACGAGGAGGCCATGACCAACAAGGAGGAAATGCAGAGTCTCAACGAGGAGCTGATGACCCTAAACCTGCAATACCAGGCCAAAACCGAGGAGCTGAGCCAGGCCGCCAACGACATGAAGAACCTGCTCGATGCCACCGACATCGCGCTAATATTTCTGGATAATCGACTGCTCATCAAACGCTTCACGCAGTCGGTGTCGCGCATCATCAATCTGGTACCCGGCGATGTGGGCCGCCCGCTGCAACACTTTGCCTCCAACCTACGCTACGAGCACTTGCTGCGCGATGTGCAGCAGGTGCTCGACCGCCTCACCAGCCTCGAGCGCAACATCCAGACTACGACCGACGAGTGGTACACCATGCGCATTTTGCCGTACCGCACCCTCGACAACTACATCAATGGGGCCATCATCACCTTCACCCGCATCACGGGCCTCAAAACGATGGAAACCAAGCTCCAGGAGTCGGCCAACTTTCTGGAGTCCATGCGCAATTCCGTGCGCGAGCCGGTAATTGCCCTCGACGCCCGCCTGCGGGTGTACTTCACCAACCAGTCGTTTGCCGACCTGTTTGGCATGGCCTCGGCCGAACTGATAGACCAGCCCCTAACGCAGCTTGGCCCGAGCTGGAGCCAGCCCATCTTACTCGATGCCCTGGCCGAGCTACTCAACCCCAACCGGCTCCTCACCTCCTTCGACGACTTTTCCATTGCGGTCAATCTGCCGGCCCTGGGGCAACGCCGCCTGCGCCTGTATGGGCGGCTGCTGCACCACCAGGGCGAATCGACCAACCGAGTATTGCTAGGGGTGCAGGAAATACTAGAATAAACGCTTTGATATATAGCAGCTAACGTGCTCTACCAAATATGCAGAACACGTTAGCTGCTATATCTCTGCACCAGGACAGTATACTTTGGAAAGCCCAATTAGTAAAGGTTAAAAATTCGCTTTTCAGCCCCAGTATCAGCCCGTGCCGCTGAGCTTGTGAGAGCTAGCATCACCACGTAACCTTACGCTCTGCTTCAATCCCTGCCCACCAGCCCTGGCAGCCCGGCCTATGGACACCCCAATCCTTCCTCCTGCTCTACAAGCCCTACGGGTTCGCGCCGAGCAGAGCCGAGTTGTATCGGCGGGCCTGCCGGCCGATACCTCGCCCGAGGTGCAGCGCCTGGTGCAAGAGCTACAAGTGCACCAGATAGAGCTGCAAATGCAGTACGAAGAGTTGCTGGCAGCTCAGGTAGAGCTCGAAAGCAGCCGCTCGCAATACCTTGACCTGTACGAATTTGCCCCGGTGGGCTACTGCACTATCGACAAGATTGGCATGGTGCTACAGCTCAACCTGCACATGGCCCAGCTATTGGGCACCGTGCGGCAGCGCCTGCTCAACCGGCGGCTGCTGTTGTTTGTCGACAGCCAGGCGCACGCGCAATTTATCAGCTTGCTAGCGCGCATGTGGGCCTCGCCCGGCGAGCGCTTCACCTGCGAGCTTGCCATGCGCCAGCAAGACAATACGCTCTTTTTTGCGCAGCTCGAAGGCATCGTCACGGCCGCCAATGCCCATACCAACCAGCCCACCACCGGCCGCCTAGTACTGACCGACAGCACCACCCGCCGCCAAGCCACCGACGAGCTAGCGGCCAGCGAAGCCCGCTTTCGGGCCTCTTTCGAGCAGAGCCGCGATGGCATGCTGCTGCTGGATGACTATCGCTTCGTGAACGTGAACGACGCGGGCGTGTGGCTGCTGCGCCGGACCGACCGCCACCAGATAATCGGCCACCAGGTTTCGGAGTTTTGGCCCGAGTACCAGCCCAATGGCTGCCGCTCACTGGATATGCTCACCGAATGCCTAGCCCGCGCTAAGGCCGATGGCTGGTGCCGCCTCGAGTGGATGCGACTCGATTCGGACGGCTTGCCCGTGTGGGATGAGATGTCCTTCAACCCCGTGCTGGTGCAGGGCAAGCCCCTCATGCATGCCATCTGGCGCGACATCACCGAGCGCAAGCACTTGCAACAGGCCGAACACGACCAGCAGCGGCAGCTAGCCGAAGCTGTGCTGGCCGCCGAAGAACGCGAGCGCCGCCGCATTGCCGAAAGCCTGCACAACGGCCTGGCCCAGCAGCTATACGCCACCAAGCTGAGTTTGGGCCAGCTGCAAGCCCAGCAGTACCTCGACAATCCGCAGGCATTTGCCCAGCTGCATACCAAGACGTCGCAGCTGCTGGCCGCCGCCATCGGGCAAACGCGGACGCTGGCGCACGAGCTAATACCACGCACCTTGCAGGACTTTGGCCTCGAAGCCGCCATTCAGGACATTTGCACCAATTATAGCATTGCCCCCCTGCGCATGCGCTGTCACATGGTAGGCCTGCCCGTGGGCCTGGCACCGCACCTACTGCTGGCGCTCTACCGCATGGCCCAGGAGCTGGCCAACAACATTGTGAAGCACGCCCAAGCCACACAGGCTATTCTCTACATTGGGGTCGAGGATGATGCCATCGTACTGCGGGCCGAGGACAACGGCATTGGCTTCGATAGCACACTGGCCAGCCAAGGCGATGGCGTGGGCTGGCAAACCCTGCAAGACCGGGTGCACCTGCTACAGGGCACGCTCGCGTTGCGAAGCGAACAGGGCACGTGCATTACCATTCGCCTGCCGCTGCCCACGTAAAGCCCAGTTGCGGCCAAGGCCAGACTGGGCCAGTGCGCGGTTGGGCATTATCTTTGTGGCTGGCTCGCAGCTCGCCAGCTAGCTGGCTTTCCTGCCGGCTATCCTTGCGCTGATTAGCACTGCCGCCCAGCTATTTCTTTCTGGATGACTACTCCCGACGATGCGGCTACTCCGCTCCAGGCCGCCACGGCCGAAGTAATGCGCCAGCGTGCGCAGGCCCGCCTCGAGCATTTTTTTCAGCAGGCCCCCTCGCCCATCTGCATTCTCGATGGCCCCGACTTTGTGTATGAGCTGGTGAACGCTGCCTACCAGCGGCTGTTTCCGGGCCGGCACTTGCTGGGCAAGCCCCTGCTGGCCGCCCTGCCCGAGCTGGTTTCGTCGTCCATTCCTGGTATTCTGCACGACGTGTATGCCACGGGCAAGTCGTACGAAGGCCGCGAACTGCTGGTGCCCCTGGCCCGCGCCGACAACGGGCAGGTAGAAGACATTTACTTCAACTTTACCTACCAGGCACGGTATAGCGAGGCCAACCAGATTGACGGTATCATGGTCTTTGCCAATGAGGTAACCGACCAGGTGCTGGCCCGCCAAAGCGTAGAGCAAGCCAACCGCGACCTGGAGGCCCGTGTAACCCAGCGCACCGAGGAGCTGCGCGCCGCCCGCGCCGATGCCGAGGCCCAGCGCAACCGTCTGCACGACCTGCTAATGCAGGCCCCGGCCCTGATTTGCTACTTTGAAGGACCGCAACACATATTCCGGCTCGTCAATCCGCTATACCAACAGTTGGTGGGCGACCGGCCCATCCAGGGCATGCCCATTGCGCAGGCAATGCCCGAGTTGGCCAGCCAGCCCATTTTCGGCCTGCTCGACGAGGTATACCGCACCGGCAAAACCTTTTATGCCAATGAGATGCTCGTGCAGCTCGACCACGGCAACACAGGCGCGCTGGGCAATAACTACTACAACTTTATCTACCAGGCCACCCGCGATGCAGCGGGCTGTATCGATGGCATCCTGGTATTTGCCTACGAAGTGACGACGCAGGTGGTGAGCCGCCAGAAGCTGGAAAAAAGCGAGCAGCATCTGCAAGTGCTCAACCAGCAGCTGGTAGCCATCAATACCGAGGTGTGGGCCGCCAACGCCGAGATACAGTCGATAAACGAGGCCCTGGCCCGCCTGCCCACCCTGAATCCGCTGTCGATGCCTGGCAGCGCCCCCCAAGCGCTGGCCTAGCCTTCGCCCTGCTTCACCCATTGCCTTCTTGCTGCCGCCATGACGCCGCTCGATTTTAAAAAGCTCTTCTATAGCCTGCCCGACAAGTACTTGCTGCTTGACGCCAACGGCATTGTGCTCGACCTCAACGACAGCCACGCCGCATCGTCGCTAGGTGGGCGCAACCGCAGTGAGGTGGCCGGGCACGACTTTTTTGAGGTGTGGCCTCCTACCTCCACTACTGAGGCCAACGTGGTGCGTAGCTCGCACGAGCAGGTGCGCCGCACCCACCAGCCTCACACCATGCCGCTCATCCGCTACGATGTGCCCAACGATGCGCTGCCCACTGGCTACGAGCAGCGCTACTGGGAGGCTACGCACTACCCGGTGGTAGACGAGCAGGGGCAGCTGCGCTACATCTTGCAGCGCACCGAGGATGTGACGGCTCGCCTCCAGGCAGAAGCCCAGCGCACCGAAGCCCAGCGCCAGCTGGTGGTCTCGCAAGAGCGCAGCCATTTCATTCTGGAGTCGGTGCCCCTGATGGTGTGGACGGCCGATACCAACGGCGAGCGCGACTACTTCAACCCGCGCTGGCTGGAGTTTACGGGCCGCACGCTGCAACAGGAGCTGCACAATGGCTGGGCCGAGTGTATTCACCCCGATGACGTTGCCCGCGTGCGCGCCCTCTGGGACGAGGCTGTGGCCCACGGCGCACCCTACCAGGCCGAGTACCGCCTGCGCCGGGCCGACGGCCAGTACCGCTGGGTGCTGATGCGGTCTACACCCCGCCTCAGCCATGAGGGCGGTGTGTTCTGGATAGGCGGCGGCACCGACATCCACGACCAACGCCAGCTGGTGCAGGAGCTGCAAGAAAATGCCGAGCGCCAGGCCGACTTGGCCGAGCAGCAGTACGCGGCCTTTCAGCAGGTGCGCAACCAGCAGCAGGTGTTCTACAACATGTTTATGGAAGCGCCTGCGCAGATATGCGTGCTTTCAGGGCCGGAGTACCGCTACACATTTGTCAACTCAGCTTATCAGCAGCTTTTCGCGGGCCGGCCGCTTCTTGGCCTACCCATAGCTGAGGCGCTGCCCGAGCTGGTAGACCAAGGTATTATCGACTTGCTTGGTAAGGTGTACCAGACCGGCCAAACGTATTACGGCAGCGAGGTGGCGCTGCACTTGGCCGATGCCAACGGTGCGCGACACGAAGCTTATTTCAATTTTACTTACCAGCGCTTCGCCGAAGGCGACGGCCAGGCGGGTATCTTGGTCTTTGCCTACGATGTTACGCGGCTCGTGCAAGCTCGCAAGGCGCTCGAAGTCCTGCCCGGTGCAAATTCGGCCGCTCGGTAAGAATCTATTATTTGTATTGTTATTTTGGGCGGCCCATTCGTGGCTCCCACCTGCTTAGCATGGCTCTTTCAACGCTGGATTTTCAACAAGCCAGGATTAAGCAAGTCCTTTTCAAGTCGCGATTGCGCTCGGTGCTCTATGGCGTGCGCGAGGCCGACGCGGCCCTGTTTTCGCTGGCCGAGAACCCCTTGGGCCAGTGGCTGGCCTCGGTGGTGAAGCCGCTCTATGCCACCCGCCCCGAGGTACGGGCCATGGAGCAAAACCTGCAAGCCACCCTTCAGGCGGGCCAGGCCCTGGTGCACCAATACCAGCGCGGCCAGATTGAGGAAGCCCGCATGGGCCTGTCGACGGTTAATAATTATGCCGACAAAATGGAAGAATTGCTACAAGCCCTGGAAAAAGCAGTGGTAGCTTAGCGCTTAATTAAAAGGCTGTGAGGCAGTTAGTCTAGGCAAGAAATAAAAGAGAAGGAGGGGCGTCATTCAGTAAACCTGAATGACGCCCCTCCCTTTCTTTTACTCCTGGCCTAGCCTAATCACCTTCTCACTCAGCTTATCCTTTTCCGCCCGCCACTATCGTCAGCATATCGGCGGGGCTGAGGTAGGTGCGAGCCAGGGCTTGCAGGTCGGCGGCAGTGGCGGCTTGGGTTTGCTGCACCAGGCGCTGGTAGTAGTCGGCAGGCAAGTTCTGAAGCATTACATGGCGGTACTTATCGGCTTGCTCAAAAACAGTAGCCGTTTCGCCCAGCAGCTTGCCCAAGGTGTAGTTTTTCACGGTTTCGAGCTCGTCATCGTCTAGCAGCTCGTTTTGCAGGCGCTCTAGCTCGTAGGCTATTTCCTGGCGGGTGGCGTCGGCGCGGTCGCCGTTCACATCGGTGCCGATGACCAGGGCCGTGGCCTGCTCGCGGGCCAGCACACTGGCATGAATGCCGTAGGTGTAGCCTTTGTCCTCGCGAATATTCTTCATCAGCCGCGAGCCAAAGTAGCCGCCCAGCACTTTCACCAGCAACAGCAACTCAGGCGTCTGCGCGTCGGATAGCGCCGGCCAGCGCCGCCCCACGCGCACCGATGCTTGGATGCTGCCCTCAACGGGCACCGTTACCAAGCCTGTAGGGTACGTATCGGGTACGGTAGCCTCGGCTATTTTGGGCGGCGCTACGGCAGTGGGCTGCCACTGGCCTAGCAACTCGGCTACTTCAGTGGCGTAAGCTGCCACGTCGCCACTCAGGAAAATTTCGGCCCCAACTGGTGCATAATACGCCGTGTGAAAGGCCCGCAGCTCGTCGGCCGTAATTTTTGCAAAGGAGGCTTCGTTGAAAAGCCGACCGTAGGACACCTCTTGGCCAAATAACTGTTTATTAAACTCTTCCGTTGCGCGGAAACTGGTTTTCTGGCGCTCGACCCGCATATTCTGGCTGATGCGGGTTTTCATCTGTTGCAGCTCGGGCGCGGGGAAGGTGGGCGCGGCCAGCACCTCCTGCATCAGCGGCAGTAGCGTGGGCAAGTGCCGCGCCAAGCAATACAGGGTGAGGGTAGCCCGGTCGGGGCCAGCCTCACACTCCAGCGATGCCCCGTAAAAGGCCACCTCATCGGCAATCTGGCGGGCCGAGCGGGTGGCCGTGCCTTCGGTGAGCAGGCGGGCTACCAGCTGGGCCAAGCCCGGCGCAGGCTCCTGGCGCTTGCCTGCGGGCAGCACTACTTGCAGGCGCAGTACGGGCTGGGCATCATTGGCCAACAGGTGCAGGCGGGCACCATTGGGCAAATGGCTCACCGTGGGCGTGGGCAGCGTGATAGACGTAAAGGGCTGGGTGGGCGGGGGTAAAACGCGGTTGAGCACGAACGGGGATAAGCTTGAAGCGGAAAGATGCGAAAATAGCGTACTGCGGCGGCTAGATTACTTAAAACAAGTACGCCTGCTCCAAAGCTGGAACAGGCGTACAAGATACTAGCACTGGTAGAGGGCGCGGGGTAAACCCGCAGCGAGTAAATTAGTTCGAGGTGCTGCTGTTGGTGTCGCTGAAAGCGTCGGCCAACTTTTGGAGGTTGAAGTGCAGCGACACCCGGATGGTCTCGGCCAGCGGGTTGGCCGTTGAGTTGGGCACCAGGTACGTACCATCGACACCGAATACCGACAGGCGTGCGCCGAGGCCAAACGACAGGTACTGGCGGTCGCCTTTGTGCTGGTTTTCGTAGAAGTAGCCAGCGCGGGCCATGATGGTATTATTATACGAATACTCTAGGCCGCCACCCAGGTTGATTTCCTGCATCTCTTCTTTAAACCCGCCCGGCGCATCGCTAAACGAGCTGAAGATGCCTGATACAATACCTTTCTGCTGGCGCTCGCGGTCGATGGCGAGCACGCTAGCATCATTCACCGGCTTGCTATCGTCATAGTACGGCGAGGGCACGAGCAGCTTGGTAGCATCAAGTACGAAAGTGATTTTGTTGTACTCGTCAAGCTCACGGGTGATGGCCGTGCCCAAACGCAGCGTAGTGGGCAGGAAGCTCGAGTTGGAAGCGTCGCGGTACACCATCTTGTTGCCAATGTTAGCAACTGCGCCTCCAAAGGATACATTATACTGTCCCATTTCCTTGGTGTAGTACACGCCCAGGTCAACGGCAAACGAGTTGCCGGCCTGCGCATCGTTGCCATCGTAAGCCCCGATAAGGTTGGAGCGCACGTAGCGGGCAGTACCACCGATGCTGAAGTTTTCGCCCAAGCGCTGGCCATACGATACCGACACGGCATACTCCTTGGGGTTGAAGCTACCATTGGGGATGTTGGCCCCAGTGCGGTAGTCAATCTGGCCCATGCTGAAATACATCAGCGAGGCCGCAAACGCACCCCGCTCACCGACTTTGCCGTAACCCGAGAGGTAGCTCAGGCTCATGTCGTCGGTCACTTTGCGCAACCAAGGCGAGTAGCTGGGCGAGAAGGCATATTTGTACGGCACAAAACCCAACTTACCAGGGTTGTAAAACGCCGCGTTGGCATCGGGCGAGGTGGCTACGCCAGCCTCACCGAGCGAGGAACCTCGGGCATCGGGAGCTAGCGTCAGAATCGGCACGGCCGTCGTGATGGTGTGGTTGCCATCGCGGGTAGTCTGGGCCAGGGCCGCCGAAGCGCCTAGCAGAAGCACCGGCACAGCGGCCAGCGAGCGTGAAAAGAACAAGGTCATGAGGTTTGGTAAAACTGGGCGAACGCGGCAGAAATCAGGCGATAAGCTTATTTAAAGGTAAAATTAGCTAAAAGAGGCCAAGGGTATTTAAGCTGGCAAATAACTCACAAATACCCTAATTTAATAGAACTAATTTTTCAAATTTACTAACCTGTTGGCTATCAATAGGCGACCGAACCGAAATTCGATACACATAAACGCCTCGCGCCAACTGGTCGTCGTAATCGTCGCGGCCGTTCCAGGTGATGGTTTTATCGTGCGCGTTAGTGGTCATCACATTAGCATGCAGCGTTTTAACCAATCGGCCAGCCACCGTAAAAATCTGTACCTGCACATCGAGCTCCTGCCCGGCGCGGTTGTGGTCGAAGTGAAAAGTTGTGATATTGCTGAACGGGTTGGGGTAGTTCAGCACGTGGTCGAGGGCTAGTTGAGCCGATTCGGCTACGATGAATTCTACGCGGCCCTCAGCCGAATTATTGTAGGTGTCCCAAGCTTTTACTTTAATGGCATGGGGACCGGGAGCCAAGCTACGGTAGTTATAGCGCAGTTGGCCGTGGGTAAAGTCGTCGACGGCGGCCGTGTACGAGTTGTTTACTATTGTCAGCTTCGTGGGGTCGTCGTCGAGGGTGGCGGTGAGCTCATGGCCCACCCCAGCGTTGGAAGTGTTGATGCCGGAGAGGTCGAAAAGCTTGCCCAGCAGCAGCGTATTAGTGCCAGTAAGCCCACCCGACACAAACGAATCATCGTCCATGAACAACTGCACGGTAGGCGGCACTAGGTCGCCGGATGCATTTTTGGCAGCCCCACCTATCGGCACCAGCTGGTAGCCCTGGGCATCGACTTTGTTGGTATAGTCGGCCGCATACAGGCTGATTTTACCTAGGCCTGCGCTGTAGTTAATATCCTTAGGCACAACAAACTTCACGCTGAAGCGCCCGCTGCGCACGGTGGCCTGCCCACCATACACAATATTCTCCTGCACCTGTACCGGCACGGGCGTGCCACCCTGGTCGCCCAGCGTATTCACGGTGGCTACTTTGTCGAACACTGTGATGTCGGCCGTGCCGTTGAAGCTGGTATTCAGCGCACTGTGGTTTTCGATGTGCCCACTTATGCGCGCTTGGCTAAGCGCCTTCAGCGTATCGAGACTGGCCTGGAGAGATATTACTTTATGGCCGTTGATGGAGTCGACTACCACGCGCTGCGCAGGATAGGCCAGGCGGGTAGTGGGGTCGGCCAGCAGGGTATAGTTGCGGTTGTTGAGGTCGCCGTTTGGCCCAGCACTTATTTTGGCCATGCGACTGGCATTTCCCAAATAAGGCAGGTCGCCAGCCGTGTTGCGCAACAGCACTTGCCCATAGAATGAATTGACTAGCTCAGTGTTGTAGTTAGCATATACCACCCGCGTAGTGGTAAATAGACCCACGGCGCCCCCATTAGCATTGTCGGTGAACACCGACTCGCCGGCCGAAGTGCGCTCGGGGTTGTCGTAGGTGCTCAGGTCGCAGGTACCCGTTACGAAAAAGGTCAACGCATCTTTATTGGTCAGCGCATCCAACGAGGCAGTTGTGATGATGCGCTCGTCGGCGAGGCCGGTGGGGCCGCCGTGACCGGTGTAGCCAATCAGCAGCGAGCCTTGGTTAAGCGCGTCGTTGATAGCTGCTTCGGCGGTCGGCGAACGCTGCCCGGCCGCTACACTCACCTGCGGAAACAGGTCGAGGTACGCCTTTCGAATATTATAGGCTGGCTCAGCCGTTTGGATTGTGGGAGCAAAAATGGTTTCCGACTCAATAGTAAACGCCATCCCGATTTGAGGGTCGTTGTCATCGGCGGTCAGAGTCATGCGGTTGCGCCACTTGCCAAAGCTGACCGTAGCGTCGTAGTTCATAATCTTAGTGACTACGAGCCGGGCCTGGGTATCGTCAGTGGCTTGGTCACGGCGGTCGCGCGGGGTACGCACCGGAATGCGCCCGACACCGATATCGCAGGACTCGTAAACACCACCACTAAACTCACTCCAAGTGCCCTCATTATCATCGAGCAAGCCGAAATAGTCCTCCGATGAATACGATGACTCGCCTTCGCCATTGGGCCGGCCGCCTGCTACAGGCAAGAACGACTCACGCGATTCATAGGTAGGCACATAGTTCTGGTTGTAGAGGTCGGGGTCGAGCTTGGTATCTTGAGTGAAGGGTCGACGGGCGCTTTTCCACCAGTTGGGCTCTTGGTTCAAGTCATTAAAAGCCGATGACTTATAGTCGTACGAGGCATCACCAAACAGCAATAGATAATTGCGGTGATTAGTGGGGTCGGGGTTGCGGTCGTACACCTGCTTCATCAGGTCGCGAATGGCCGTCACATCCTGCGCACCCGAGCTGTATTCGTTATATATCTGCTTGGTGGTCACCACTTCCACCTTCATGTTGTTGTAGTCGCGGCGATGCTGGGCTAGGCGCTCGGCCTGTTGCTTAAAAGCTGGATACGTAACGATTACCAAATCCAGGTCGCCATTAATGTTGAGGGCGTGCAGGTTTTGGTTGGCTACGCGATTAAACAGGCGGGGCGCGCTAAAGCTGCCATTGGGCTGGAAAGCCACGTACTCGCGCACCGAGTCGGTGTAAGCGGTGAAGCTGCCATTGGTAAGCGCCTGGGAACGAGGGCGGCGAGGATTAGTCACCTCCCATACTTGCGCCCCAGTAGCATTATCGACAGTGTAGGTGCCTACCGAGCCAGCCCCGCCCAGCGTGAGCGAGCGGAACTCCAGCGCCGAGCCGCTTAGGCGCAACTGGCGCTGCACCAGCAGCTCGAGGTAGTCGAGGTAGCCGGCCGCCGTGGCACTGGGGTCGAAGGACGTAAAATTGAGCGTCACCTTGGGCTCAGCCGTGGCACTGGTTATAGTGGCCGTAAGGTTGCCAGTATTGCTGTGCGCTATCGAGGTAAAGGAGGCGGTGCTAATCGGAGCTATCGAGATAGTGCCCGGCAAGGCCGCACCATTTAGGCTAGCCTGAAACGTAGAAGTTTGTAAAGTTGCCGCTGCCACGGCCACCCGCAGGCGGGCTGAGCTGCCCACCACGAGGTCGGTGAGGGCAGGCTGGCCATCGCCGCTAAACGAAAAGTCCTGCGGCGTGCCCGAAGAAAACCGCTCGCCCATCCAGTGGCGGCCCGATTGCAGCAGGTTTACCAGGTCGTGCTCGTAGAAGCGACGGTCGGTGAAGGTGGTAATGGCCGCACCCGTGGGCGTACCAGCCGGCGCGGCGGCCGTGGTTACGCGGCGGCCAGCCGTAGTGCCCACTCGCACAAAGTAGTATGCCGTGTCAGCATACACATTGTTGATATGATGAAAACCCGTGGGCACCTTGTTGGTGCTGTCGATGGCCCATGTGTGCGGTCCCAGCGCGTAGAACAAGAAAAACTCGTTGGTGTCAAAAGTTGCGTCGTTGTTATCGTTCACCAGCAGCACGTTATTCTCCAC
>CAXUKA010000064.1:0-22289 GCA_964251335.1 uncultured Hymenobacter sp. | reverse complement strand
GTTCTATCCTGCCTGGCTCATCCAAGCCAACTACCCTTCCCTAAACAAGCTGCTTCTACCCGATGCACCCTACTATTTCTTCCTTCTACCCTTCCGCGCTGCCAGCTGAGCCTAACTGGCTGACCCAGTTGACCGACCATGTGCGGCACATGTTCAACCAGCCAGGTTTATCCAGCGTCAAGCATCACATCCGCAACCTGCACGGCCTACTGACCTACGACGAGCTACGGCAGATGAAGGCCCTGCCCACCCGCCTGCCACTGGCCAAGCTGCTGGAGCAGCAGCCACGCTTCTTTTATAAGTACTTGTCGAACTACACGGCTGCTGGCCTCTCGCGGCGTAAGCGACTGACGGCCCTGCTGCACCACTATAAGTTTCTGGGCGAGCGCATTAAGATGCATATGTTTCAGGCGCTGGCTGGTCAGGTTACCATCTGGCAGGAGCAGCACGGCGACGACCTGCTGAGCATTTCGCTGTCGTACCCGCTGTTTGGGTTCTTTGAAGGCGAGCTGTCGCTGAACTTCTCGATAAACTCGACCATCTTGCAAATGGTGGTATTTGTTATCACGCCGGGCTCGCTGGTGCACCTCGCCGATGCGCCTGTTATGCTGGTAGGCCAAGTGCAAGGCACCCTCAATCCAGCGCTGATTAAGCACGCTACTAAGCTATTGCACGATATCACGCCGGCCAATTTGCTGGTAAATGCGGCGTATGGCCTGGCATCGGCCTGGAGTATCGGGCAAGTGGTGGGTGTGGGCACGCGGCAGCAACTGAGCGTGCGTACCCGCACCAGTGGCCACTTCGACTACGATGCCTTCTGGCAGCAATTTCACGGCGAGCGCACGACCCACGATTTTTTCGTGCTCAACGTGGCTGAGCCCGAAAAGCCCATCGAAGAGGTAAAAGCCAAGTATCGCGCCCGCACCCTGCGCAAGCGCCTGTACAAGCAGACGGTGCGCATGGCAGTGGAGCAGCAGTTCCGGAATGCCTTCCTACGGTAGCGAGCCTGAAAAGCCGCTGGCAGCACATTTTTACTCCACAATCACCCTATTATTTCTAGCTAAAAGAAAATTTAAACGTAGTATAAGCTAACTTCACATTGTCGCCTGCGGGCTTGCTCCGCCGTTCCGAGTGCTCCTGGCCATTTTCGCTTTTGCGAGGGCCAGGTTACTTAGAACGGCAAGCAGAACGGGGGCAGCGGTGAGGCAGGCGACCTAATAGCTTGTCTAGTCGCCGGCGTGTTATGCTTATATGGTTGTGCCACAATTATTTACTACCGCACGCATCTTATTTAACTTACCCGGCTTGTTGGCGGTTAAGCACGGTGTTCGCAGTCTACAGACGCTTCTCAACTTCTCCGATGCCCAGCGCCTGAAGCTGCTAGCGGAGAGTTTGGCAGTGGCTCCACTACTCGAACGTCAGCCCCGTTTTCGGTATAAGTATCTGTCGCGCTATCTGGCGGCCAGCTTTTCGCGCACCACCCGCCTGAAAACGATACTGAACCACTATCATTTTCTGGCCGAAAAAACCCGCCCTACTTTTTTCACGCAGCTGCCGCAGCAACCCACTATCTGGCGCGAAGCCTGCGGCGACAGCTCGTTTACGATTAGCCTTTCTTACCCTCGTCAGGTGGGTTTTGAGGGTGAGTTATCCTTGAATTTTTACTTAAACTCGACGCTGCTGCAAGTGGTGTCGTTTGTTATTGTGCCCGGCCAAGTGGTGGGCGCGGCGGGCGCGCAGGCGCTCCTCATCGGCCAGGTGCAGGGCACGCGCAGCAATGCGACGCTGCTCAAGCACGCCACCAAGGCGCTGCACGACATCACGCCAGCCGCGCTGCTGGTTAATGCGGCATATGGAGTGGCCGAGGCATTGGGCATCGGCCATGCGGCGGGCGTGAGCACGGCCGAGCAGCTCAGCCACGGCACGGGTAGTAGCTTCAATTATGATGGCTTCTGGCAGCAGTTTGGTGGCGAGCCCACGGTGCACAATCTGTTTTTACTGGACATTCCGGCTGCCGAAAAGCCTATAATGGAGGTGAAGGCCAACCACCGGGCGCGTACCCTGCGCAAGCGCCAGTATAAGCAGCAGCTGCGGGCAGCAGTAGCCGCACATTTTCAGAGCGCTTTTCTGAAATAAAAGGAAGGAGTTACCGGGCGGCAGCACGACGAAAAATGCGGGAGCGGCTATGTTTTAGCGCTACCTTTCCCGCGCCTTTTCGCCTCCCCTTCCTATGCGCTCGCGCCACTTCCTGCCGCTGCTGTTTCTAGCCTTATCCGCCACCTTTTCCTGCTCTAAAAAAACCGACCAGGAGCAGTCCCAAACCAATACAGTGGCCGAGGGCGAGGAAATCGACCCCACCCAAAACCTGACGTTTGCTTTCGACGAGCCGGTGGTAGCGGCCAGCCAGAATACCCGCTGGGACACCACGCAGTACGTGCAGTTCGAGCCCGCCATTCGAGGCAAGTTTAAGTGGGTGAATGAGGGGCGCGAGCTGGTGTTTTCACCGCTGGAGCCGTTTCGGCCGAGCACGGTGTTTTCGGCCAAGCTGCGGCCGGCCACGCTGCCATCGGGTAAGCAAAAGCTGACGCTTGACCGCAGCAAATTTCACACGCCGTTTGTGGCCCTGAGCGGGGCGCAGGTGTTCTACGGGCGCAGCGGCCGGGCAGCGGGCACCGCCGAAATGCGCGCCAACATGCTCTTCAACTACCCCGTGCGACCGTCGGACCTGCGGCCGCGCCTGCGCCTGAGCCAGGGCAACCGGCCAGTGGCGTTTACGCTCACCGCCGCCGAGCCCGACCGCACGCTGGGCCTCACCATCAACCAAGAAATCGACGCCAGCCAGCCGCTGCACTTCGAGGTGGCGCCGGGGCTGCGGGCGGTGGCCGGCAGCCAGGCCACCACCGGCACCTTGCAGGCCGATACCGAGATACCCAACCAGCAAACGCTGCAAGTGCGCGAGCTGACGGGCTCGGTGCTCAACGGCCAGCCCATCGTGAACCTACTCACCAACCAGCCGGTGTCGGTGGCCGATATTCAGCCGCTGCTGAAGGTGTCGCCGGAGGTACCGTTTTCGGTGGAGGCGCTGGAAAGCGGGCTGGTACTGCGCGGTGGCTTCGAGGTAGGCAAGTCGTACCAAATCAGTATCGAGCCGGGGCTGCGCGGAGCATTGGGCGGGCAGTTGACCGAGGCCTTCAGCCAGGGCGTGAGCTTTGGCAACGAGGAGCCCAGCATCAGCTTCGCCAGCGCCGACAAGGCCATGTACCTCAATGCGCAGGGCACCCGCAACCTGGGGCTGCGCATCAACGCCATTGAGAACGTGCAGGTGACGGTGGCCAAGGTCTACGCCAGCAACGTGCAGGACATTCTGCGCACCGACAAAGCCTACGGCTACGAAAGCAACGAGGACGGTGAAGGCGGTGGCGAGGGTGAGGACGGCGAATATTCGGACCGCAGCTACCAGTACTACGAGCTGGAAAACCGGGGCGACGTACTCTTTACCCGCACCTACGCTACGGCCGGGATGCGCAAGGAGAACGGCCTGCGCCTGCTCAATCTCAACCTTAAAGACCTGGAATTTTCGGCCCCGCTCAAGGGCCTGTACGTGGTGCGGGTGCAGGACACCGAGCACCTCTGGCTGCGCGAAGAAAAGCTGGTGACCCTCACCGACCTCGGCCTCATTGGCAAGCAGGCGGCTGATGGCAGCGCGGTGGTTTTCCTGAACTCTATTCGCTCGGCCAAGCCGGTGAGCGGGGCCACGGTGCGCTTTATTAGCACCAATAACCAGGTGATGGCCACCGCCACCACCAACGCCCAGGGCGTGGCCCGCTACGACAGCGTGGCCGGCTCGCGGCTGCGGCTGGGCATGGTCACGGCTACCAAGGACGCCGATTTTTCCTTTCTCAGCCTGAATAAAACCCGCGTCGAAACCTCACGCTTCGAGGTGGGCGGGCTGACCAGCAACGCGGCCCACTATCAAGCCTTTCTGTACGGCGACCGCGACCTGTACCGGCCCGGCGACACCATTTATACCAACACCGTGGTGCGCACCGACGACTGGCGCACGCCCCCGGCCGGCTTGCCCATCAAGGTGCGCTTGCTGCTGCCCACCGGCAAGGAATACGCCAGCCTCGGCGAGAAGCTGACCGCCACCGGCGCGGTCGAGTCGCGCTTCATTTTGCCCGCCACCGTGATGACGGGGCTCTTCACGCTGGAAGTGCTGACGGGCAACGACGTACTACTGACTTCCAAGCAGATAAGCGTGGAAGAATTCATTCCCGACCGCATGAAAGTGACGGTGACGGCCGCGCCAGCGGTGGTGCATCCGACCGAGACAGTTTCGGCTACCGTGCTGGCTCAAAATCTGTTTGGGCCACCGGCGGCGGGACGCAAGTTTGAGGTTGAGTTTTCGTTGAAAGAGAAGACTTTTTCGGCCAAAGATTATCCTGATTACAATTTTTATATCAACTCGGGTGGGCAATCGACGAGCGACGTTGACCGCTTCCAAAAAGAACGCCGCGAGGGCGAAACCGACGCCAGCGGGCGCGGCACCGCCACCTACGCCCTGCCCGATGTGCGCGACCTCGGCACGCTCGAAGGCACGGCCTTCGCCACGGTATTCGACGAAACCGGCCGGCCGGTAAACCGCCTCGCCAGCTTCGAGGTGCAGACGCAGGCGGCCATGCTGGGCATTCAGCGGCTATCGGGCTTGGTCAATACCGACCAGGCCTTGGATATCAAGTTAATAGCCCTCACGCCGGCCGGCAAACCGGTGTCCGCGCCGGCCCAGGTGCAGGTGGTGCGCCTACTCTGGGAAACCGTGCTGGAACGCCAGGGCGGGCGCTACGTGTACAACTCGCAGAAGCGCGAGCAAGTACTTAATACCCAGCAGCTAGCAGTTAGCCGAAATACGTCGTTCAGCTTCACGCCCACCTACTCGGGCGAGTACGAGGTGCGGGTGCGGCGGCCAGGTGCGGGCACCTACGTGGCCGAGCATTTCTACGCCTACGGCCACGGCGACACGGCCGGCAACTCGTTTGAGGTCAACACCGAAGGCGAGGTGATTATCGAGGCCGACAAGCCCAAGTACGAGCCTGGCCAGACCGCGCAGCTGCTGCTAAAAACGCCCTTCCCCGGCCGCATTCTCGTGACGGTGGAGCGCGACCGGGTGATGGACCATTTCTACGTCGATACCGACCAGAAATCGGCGCGGGTGAGCATTCCCATTCGCGGCGGGCATGTGCCGAATATCTACATCACGGCCACCGCCATCCGGCCCATTACTGATAATTCGCTGCCGCTGACCGTGGCGCGGGGCTTCGTGCCGCTGACGGTGGAAAAGCCCAGCACCCACCTGCCCCTCAGCCTGAAAGCGGCCGAGCTGAGCCGCTCGCAGACCTTCCAGACCATTGAGGTGCGCACCGCGCCCCACGCTCAGGTGACGCTGGCGGTGGTGGATGAGGGCATTTTGCAGCGCAAAGGCTACCGCACGCCCGACCCCTACGGCTACTTCTACCAGAAGCGGGCGCTCGAAGTCGGTGCGTTCGATATTTACCCCTTCCTGCTGCCCGAGCTGGGCACCAGCAGCAGCGGCGGCGACGCGGCCGACCTGGCCCGCCGCACCTCGCCCGTGCCCAGCCGCCGCGTGAAGCTGGTGGCCAAGTGGAGCGGCCTGCTCACCGCCGATGCCAACGGCCTGGTGCAGTACAAAGTGCGGGTGCCGCAGTTCAGCGGGGCGCTGCGCGTGATGGCCGTGGCCTACAAAGACGACGCCTTCGCCAACGCCGAGCAAACGATGAAGGTGGCTGACCCGGTGGTGATTAGCACGGCGCTACCCCGGTGTATGTCGCCGGGGGATACGATTGACGTGCCGGTGACACTGACGAATACGACGAACGGCAAGATTTTCGTCAAAGTCACTAAGCAGCTTACTGGCCCGCTTATTTCTGCTGAGCCATTAATTCCGATGGCTGACACCCCAATCAAGTATCGGTCAGAAGAGTGGACCTTGCCACTTCCTCCTAACAAAGAAATGCGGGTCACTTTTCATATCGGTGCAAAGCAAACCATTGGGAACGGTAGTGTCAAGATTGTTGCAGTTGGGGTAAAAGGCTCAGCCGAAACCTTTTCTGAACTCATTGAAATTCCAGTTCGCCCAGCCGCGCCGCTTGAAAAGCGCACCGGCAGCGGCGAAGTCACGGCCGGCAAGCCCGCCACGCTCGACCTGAGTACCGATTTCCTGCCCAGCTCGTTGCGGAGCAAGATGCTGCTGAGCCGTTCGCCGCTCACGCAGTTTTCGAAAGATTTGAGCTACCTGCTCGAATACCCCTACGGCTGCCTGGAGCAAACCGTGTCGGCGGCATTTCCGCAGCTGTACTACGGCGACCTGGCGGCCGCGCTGGCCCAGAAAGGCGCGCCCGGTCGCAAAACCCAGCGCTATAACCCCAACTACCACATGCAGGAGGCCATCCGCAAAATAGAGTCGATGCAGCTCTACAACGGCAGCCTCAGCTACTGGCCGGGCGGCGACTACGACAACTGGTGGGCCACGGCCTACGCCGCCCACTTCCTGCTCGAAGCCAAGCAGGCCGGCTTCGCCGTAAACCAGAACCTGCTCGATAAGGTACTGCGCTACCTACAGTTCCGCCTCAAGCAGCGCGAAACTGAGAAATTCCAGTATTTCGACGCCAGCAACATTGCCCGCGAGCGCACCATTGCCAAGCGCGAAATCGCCTACTCGCTCTACGTGTTGGCCCTATCGGGCCGCCAGGATGCCGTGGCCCTCAACTACTACAAGGCCAACCGCCCGCTGCTCACTAGCGATGCGCGCTTCCTGCTGGCCTGCACCTACGCGCTGGGCGGGCAGCAACGGGCCTTCCAGGAAACGCTGCCCCATCAGTTCAGCCCCGAAAACCACCGCCGCGAGCTGGCCGAGTCGTTCTCGTCGCCCATCCGCGATGAGGCGCTGGCGCTCAATGCCTTGTTCGAGGTTGACCCCAATAATCCGCAAGTCGCCAGCATAGCGCGGCAGCTGAGCCGGCAGGTGCGCCAGGCCGGCTACCTCAACACCCAGGAACGGGCCTTTGCACTGCTTGCGCTGGGCAAAATAGCCCGCCGCGCCGCGGCCAGCACGGCCACTGCCACCCTCTCGGCCGGCGGCAAGGCCCTGGGCAAATTTGACGGCAAAGACCTCACCGTGAACAACGTGGCCAACTACCGCCTGCTGCTGCAAGCCAGCGGCGCGGGCGCGCTCTACTACTTCTGGGAAGCCGAGGGCATCTCGGTCGGCGGCCACGTGCGCGAGGAGGACAGCTACCTGCGCGTGCGCCGCCAGTTCCTGACCCGCGACGGGGTGCCGGTGGCTTCGAACACCTTCCGCCAGAATGATTTGGTGGTAGTAAAAATCACGCTACAAGCCGCCGACGCGGCCGGCGAAGTGAAGAACGTAGCCATCACTGACCTGCTGCCCGCTGGCCTGGAAATCGAGAACCCGCGCCTCGGCCCGCAGCGCGAGATACCGGGCGCGCAGGCCGCCAGCACGCCCGATTACCTGGATGTGCGCGACGACCGGATTAACCTCTTCACCACGGCTTCGACCAGGCCGCAGGTATTTTACTACCTGGCGCGGGCGGTTTCGAAAGGCACGTTTAAGCTGGGGCCGGTGAGCGCCGATGCGATGTATAATGCGGAGTATCACTCGTATAACGGGGCGGGTGTGGTGCGAGTGAAATAACGCGGGTTACCTCACCCCCCGGCCCCCTCTCCTTGGGGAGAGGGGGAGCCGAACGTTAGTGGGCGCAAGCAGTCATTGAAAAGTCGTCAGGCTCCCCTCTCCCCAAGGAGAGGGGGCCGGGGGTGAGGTTACGCCGGGCCACAATCGTATTTTCGCCACTATGTCCCCCTCCCCCATCCTCCAGGCCCTGCGCCTCGAAACCCGACCCGCGCACGATGCTCTGGAACAAAACACCTTCAACCAGCAGCTTACCGTCGGCACTATCACCGAAGAAGCTACCGCCCATTTTTTAGCCAAAATGTACGGCTTCCTGGTGCCCTACGAGGCACGGCTAAAAGCACAAAACCTTGGGCCGGAATGGGAAACTGACACCCGCCAGCGTACGCACCTTATCCTGGAAGATTTGCAGCAACCAGCTTCATCACTAGCTATTTGCTCCGACATGCCGCCGATGGAAACCTGGCCGCAACTATTGGGCGCGATGTACGTAGTGGAGGGCTCTACTTTGGGCGGGCAGGTAATAACACGGCAACTGGCGAAGCAAAATATCCCGTTGCGCACGTATTTTTCGGGCTACGGCGAACGAACCGGGCTGCTGTGGAAGGCGTTTTGCCAGCTCTTAACCCAGGAGGCAACACCGGAGAATGAGGCCGAGATAGTGCAATCGGCCAGCCTTACTTTTCAAAAACTAGACGCATGGCTCAACCAGCCGCCAGCTTGACCGACGAGAGTCTTTTCGGCCAACCTATTACCCTTACGAATTGCGACCGCGAGCCCATTCACATTCCCGGTCTGGTGCAGCCCTACGGCTTTGTGCTGTGCCTCGATGAAGCGACCCGGCTGGTGGTGCAGGCCAGCGACAACGTGGAGGTGCACGCCGATATATCGGCCGACCAGCTGCTCGGCAAGGGCCTCGAGCGCCTGCTCGGCCCCAGCCGGCTGGCCGAGCTGGCGCAGCTTTGGCCTACGCTTGGCACCACGCCCAAGCTGCTGGGCGCTCGCCTCGACTACGTGAAGGGCCAGCCGTTTTTCAAGCTCATCTTGCACCGCTACGATGGGCTGCTGTGGGTAGAGTTTGAGCCAGTGGCCGAGACGGAGGTGAGCGCCCTCAACCTGCCCTCGCTCAACAATACACTGGGCCAGATGCTGGAAGCCAGCACGGTACTCGAATTTAGCCAGCGCGCCGTGGAGCACGTGCGCGAGATTACGGGCTTTGCGCGGGTGGGCATGTATCGCTTTGCGCCCGATGAAAGCGGCGAAATGATAGCTGAGGACAAGCGCGCCGACCTCGACCCGCTGCTGGGGCTGCACTACCCAGCCAGCGATATTCCGCAGCAGGCGCGGGCTATGTATCTGAAGAATTGGCTGCGCTTTATCCCCGACGTGGACTACGTGCCCGCGCCGCTGGTGCCGGTGCGCAACCCCGCCACCGGCCGCCCGCCCGACATGACCTATTCGGTACTGCGGGCGGTGTCGCCCATTCATATTCAGTACCTGAAGAACATGGGCGTGGCGGCGACCATGACCATTTCCATCATTCAGGACGGCAAACTGTGGGGCATGCTCATGTGCCACCACGACAGCCCGCGCTTGGTGAGCTACGAGCTGCGCGAATTATGCTTGTTTATCGCCAAGACCTTTTCGGCGCTGCTGCGCACCAAAGAGCAGCTAGAACAGCACGCCTACCAGCTGCGCGTGCAGCAGGCGCAGGCGCAGCTGTTTGAGCAGATGGGCAGCCAGGTCAATTTCCTGGAAGGCCTATACAAGCAATCGACTACGTTGCTCGATGCATTCGATTGTGGCGGGGCAGCCATTTGCTTTGAGGGCGAGCTGATTACCTTGGGCAATACGCCCACCGAGCCCCAGTTGCGCGAGCTGGCCGAGTGGCTGCGCGAAAACGTGCGGCAGGACGTTTTTTACACCGATTCCTACGCCCGGCTCAATCCGGCGGGGCGGGCGCTGCGCGCCACGGCGAGCGGCATTCTGGCCATTACGCTGGCGCAGGAGCCCGGCGACTACATCTTCTGGTTTCGGCCCGAGGTGCTGCAAACCGTGCACTGGGCCGGCAAAAACGAGAAGGTGCAGAAGATGGAGGACGGGCAGCTGTTTCTCTCGCCCCGGCAGTCGTTTGCGGCCTGGGCCGAGGAGGTAGAAAACACCGCCGCGCCCTGGCAGCCGCTGGAGCTGGAGGCAGCGCGGGAAATCCGGCTGCACATTTCTGACATCAGAGTAAAGCTGCTCAACGAGCTGCAGACGCGCGCCGCCAATCTCAGTCGCCTCAACACCGAACTGACGCGCAGCAACGACGAGCTCGATTCTTTCGCCTACGTAGCCTCGCACGACCTTAAGGAGCCGCTGCGGGGTATCCACAACTACTCGGTTTTTTTGCTCGAAGACTACGCCGAGCTGCTCGATGCCGATGGCGTGCACAAGCTGCAAACGCTGGTGCGCCTGAGCCAGCGCATGGAAACGCTCATCGATTCGCTGCTGCTGCTGTCGCGCATCGGCCGCCTCGACCTCGAAGTGGCACCCACCAATCTCAACCAAGTAGTGGGCGGAGTACTTGAGCTGCTACAACCGCGCCTCGACCAAACCCACACCACCGTGGAAGTACGCGGCCCGCTGCCCACCATCCTGGCCGATGCTACGCGGCTAAGCGAGGTATTCAATAACCTGATATCCAACGCTATCAAGTACACTGACAAGCCCGCGCCCCATCTTATAATCGGGGAGGCACCAGCGGGCACGGCCGGCGTGCGCGGGGCTGTGCATGCAAACGATTATTACGTGTTTTATGTACAGGACAATGGTATTGGCATCGACCCACGACACCGCGATAGCATCTTCCGCATTTTCCGGCGCTTGCATGCGCAAGACAAGTTTGGCGGAGGCACGGGCGCGGGATTAGCCATTGCCAAAAAAATGATTGAAAAGCATGGCGGCGAAATCTGGGTAGAATCCGTATTAGGCCAAGGCTCAACCTTTTATTTCTCAATCCTTAAAAATTATCCAAGTGTCTAGCAATTCGCTTTCACCTGTTTTAGTGGTCGAAGACAGCGCCGAAGATTTCCTGGCGCTAGGTCGGGCTTTCCGCAAGCACGCCCTCCAAAACCCCGTTTTGCGCTGTTCGGATGGCGACCAAGCGCTCGAATACCTGCGCGGCTACGGCAAGCACCCCGCCTGGCCCAAGGCCCTGCCCGCCCTGGTGCTACTCGACCTGAACATGCCTGGCACTGATGGCCGCGATGTGCTCAACATCGTGAAGCACGACCCGCGCCTGCATAATATTCCAGTTATTATTTTTAGCACTTCTTCCAATAGCCGCGACATTGAGGACTGCTACCGGCTGGGGGCCAACAGCTACCTGACCAAGCCAGTATCCTATACCGAGTTGGAAGAGAAAATCCGGCTGACCATTCAGTATTGGCTCGGCGCGTCGGAGCTACCTGTTTTTCAGTAAGATTAAATCTGTTGCGTGAAGAAAGTATTATTGGTTGACGATAATGAGCACGACCGCACGCTCTACAAGCGCTACCTAAAACCGCAGCCGGGCGAAGAGCGGCTGGAATTGTACGAAGCATCATCGGGTGAGGAAGCGCTGGCTTTATTTGCCCAAGTGCAGCCTGATTGCGTGCTGCTCGATTACAACCTACCCGACGCCGACGGCCTCGCACTGCTTGAAAGCCTGCAACAGCTCGGGCCGCCCAATTCGCTTTGCGTGGTGATGATAACCGGCGGCGGCAGCGAAACCCTGGCCGTGCGCGCCCTCAACGCCGGCGCGCTCGACTACCTGATAAAAGGCCATTTCGACCGCGAGCTGCTGACCAAAACCGTGCGCCACGCTATCGAGAAAAACGAGTGGCGGCAGTACCAAGCCAGCTACCACTACCAGCTACAAGCCGCTAACCAACAGCTAGCCCGCACCAATGCCGACCTCGACAACTTTGTGTACGCGGCCAGCCACGACCTGCGCCAGCCGGTAAATAACCTATTGGGATTGTTTGCTGAAATTCAGCGCGCTGCCACCTTCGCCGACTCCGCCGATGCCCAGCTGCTACACTTCATGGACAAGTCGCTGCACGCCCTAAGCACCACCATCGACGACCTGGCCACCGTAGTGCAGGAGCACCGCCAACCCGCCTCCCAGGCCGCCGAACCGGTGCGCCTGGCCGACCTCGCCGCCGATGTGCTGGCCACGCTGCACCCACAGATTTTCGCCACCGAAGCCGATATTCAGCTCGATTTCAGCGCCTTGCCTGAGGTGCCCTACGTGCGCAGCAACCTGCGCACCATCTTACTCAACCTCACGGCTAACGCTCTTAAATACCGCCACCCCGACCGTGCGCCACGCGTGCATATTCGCACCTTGGAGGTAACCGGCCAGCCCATATTGGAGGTGCAGGACAATGGTTTGGGTATCGACCTGACCACGCATGGGCAAGAGCTGTTTCAGCTGTTTCGGCGCTTTCACCCGCAGGCGGCCGAGGGCACGGGCGTGGGGTTGTTTTTGGTGAATCGGCTGGTGCAAAGCCAGGGCGGCCGCATTGAGGTGGAGAGTGAAGAAGGCAGGGGCACGCTGTTTCGGGTGTTTTTACGCAGTAAGTAGCGCGGACTTTTAGTCCGCGGGTGAGCAGGTATCGCGGGTAAGTGATTATTGAGCGCGCGACACATGTCGCGGACTAAAAGTCCGCGCTACGTCTCCGTATTTTTGAGGATGCAGAAAACGCGGCGACGGCGGCTCATCCAGATAAGCGGCGGCTTGCTGCTCGTGGCTCTGTTGACGCTGGCCCTCGACCGCCTTTTCCCCCTGCCACCCACCCCGCAGTACTCGCCGCTCGTGCTCGCCGCCGATGGCACCGTGCTGCACGCCTACCTCAACCCCACCCAAAAGTGGCGGATGAAAACCGAGCTACCTGAGATAACTCCGGCGCTGCAAACGGCCATTATCGAGAAGGAGGACCGGTATTTTCGCTACCACTTCGGGGTGAACCCGGTGGCCATCGCGCAGGCTGCCGGCCGCAACCTATTTGGCAAAGGCCGCACCACTGGGGCCAGCACCATCACCATGCAAGTGGCCCGCCTCCTGGAGCCAAAGGAGCGCACTTTCAAAAACAAGCTGCTCGAAATGCTGCGTGCTATGCAGCTGGAGGCCCACTACAGCAAGGCCGAAATATTGCAGCTCTACCTCAATCTGGTGCCCTACGGCAGCAATATCGAAGGCGTGAAATCGGCGGCGCTGCTCTACTTTCAGCAGCCTCCCAATTATCTCTCGCTGGCCCAGACCGTGACGCTGGCCATCATCCCTAATCGGCCGGGCGGGTTGGTGCTGGGCAAGAATAACGCGCAGATTTTGCAGGAGCGCAACCGCTGGCTGCGGTATTTTGAGGAGCAAAAGCTTTTCCCAGCCCAGGATATCACTGATGCGCTGCTGGAGCCGCTGGAGGCCCAGCGCCACGCCGCGCCTACGCTGGCCCCGCACCTAGCGCGAAGGCTGGTGCTGTCGCAGTCCGGCACACCGCTTATCTATAGTACGCTACGCCCCGCCACCCAGGCCAAGGCCGAAGACCTGGCCCGCAACTACGTGCGGCGCTTGGCTACGCTGGGCATTTCGCAGGCCGCCGTGCTAGTAGTTAACAACAAGACCCACGCCGTGGAAGCCTACGTCGGCTCAGTCGATTTTCAGGATGCTGGTTCGCTAGGCCAAGTCGATGGGGTGCGAGCGATACGTTCGCCGGGCTCCACGCTCAAGCCGCTGCTTTATGGCTTGGCCCTTGACCGGGGCCTACTCACGCCCAAAACCGTGCTACCCGACGTGCCGACCAATTTCCAGGGCTTCCGGCCGGAGAACTTCGACAAGCACTGCCAGGGCGAAGTGACGATGGAGCGGGCGTTGACTTATTCGCTGAATATCCCGGCGGTGCGGATTTTGTCGGAGGTGGGAGTAGATAATTTCACCGGCACGCTGCGGCAGGCGGGCTTTCGGCAAGTGGCACGCGATGCGCCGCAATTGGGGCTGAGCACGATTTTGGGCGGCTGCGGAGCAACGTTGGAGGAGTTGACGGGGCTGTACGCGGCGCTGGCGAATGGTGGGAAATTCGCCCCGCTAGCGCTGACCTCACGTGCAACCTCACCCCCCGGCCGGGCCGCCAATTGGTATCTCCCGCCGCTGCCTACCTCCTCACCGACATCCTCGCCCAGCGCACCCGCCCCGACCTGCCCGTCGATGCCGCCAGCAGCCGCCACCTGCCCCGCATTGCCTGGAAAACCGGCACCAGCTACGGCCGCCGCGATGCCTGGAGCATTGGCTACAATAAAGACTATACCATCGGTGTGTGGGTGGGCAATTTCAACGGCCAGGGCAGCCCCGCTCTGACGGGGGCCGATGTGGCTTCTCCCCTGCTTTTCGATTTATTTAATGCGCTGGCTTACAACTCCACTAATGAGTGGTTTACCCCACCCGCCAGCCTCGACTTTCGCCTGGTGTGCGCCGAAACCGGCCTCGTGCCCGGCGAGCATTGCGACAACCAACTAATTGATTACTACCTACCCGGCACTTCCAATAGCCGCCGCTGCCAGCACCAGCAGGAAGTCTTGGTATCGGCCGATGGGGCGTATAGCTACTGCCGCGCCTGCGCCCCGGCCAGCGGCTACCAGCGCGAGCTGTACCCTAATGTGCTGCCCGAAGTACTGGCCTACCGCGAAGCACAAGGCCAGCCCACCCGCCGCCTGCCGCCCCATAATCCGGCTTGCCGCCTCGTGCGCGGCACCAGCACCGACGCCTCTGATACCGCGCCGCTGCTCGCCATCACCTCACCGGCTGGCCACGCCGAGTACGTGCTCAACGCCGCCGAAAAGCAGCAATTGCTGCTCAGCTGCGCGGCGGCGGGTGAGGTACGCCAAGTGTATTGGTATGTAAATGACCAGTTTCTGCGGGCCGCCCAAGCCACCGAACGGGTGTTTTTCCGTCCGCCCAACGGCGAGGTGAAAATATCCTGCGCCGACGACCACGGCCGCACAGTGGATGTGCGTGTGCTGGTGCGGGAGTTGTAAACTAGGCTAGCAGCGAAAGGGTCATCCTGGGGCGGCCGCTACAGTTGAGCTACCAAGGCAAACCACTGCCTAGCCTCCGCCGTACTTGGCACAGTGCTTGCCAACACTTCGGCACAAGCAAAATTTTCCTCCACTTTCTCCTGCACCTTCCCATGAAACGTACTAGCTGGTTGTTCCTCCTTCCGATGCTGTTAGTCAGCATGTTTGCTAACTACAATGCTCAGGCCCAACAGCGCAAGGGCTGGAGCCCACAGGGCAAAGGCGCGGCTATTGGCGGCGCAGCCGGTATCTTAGGTGGTGCCCTCATCGACCGGCACAACCGGGCTGTAGGTGGCCTCATCGGCGGGGCTGTGGGCGCGGGTGCTGGCTACGCCGTGGGCAAGCACATCGACAACAAGCATAAAAAAGCCGCTGCCCTAGCCGCCGAGCGCGCCGCTGCTAATGAGCGCATTGCCGCTGCCAATGCCCGCGCCGCCTCGGCCGAGCACCGGGCCGCTGAGGAGCGCATCGCGGCTGCGAATGCTGCTGCTGCCCACCCCGCTATGGGCGTAGCTACTACAGCTGCCGTGGCCAGCGCTGTTACGGCCCAGTCCTTTGCGCCATCTACCGCACCAAGCACTATTGTAGCCGCTGGCTATCTGCCCAATACGCAGTACGGCCAAAGCGATACGCCCTACCCCGGCTCGCCAGTGCGGCGCAAAAGCTGGTAAGCTGATTCTTCTTTTTCAAGCGAAAAACCCAGGCCCAACGGCTTGGGTTTTTCGGCCTTTCTGCCCCTTCTTTCCCAAAACTCCTTTTATGAAATTCTACCTGCCTCTGGTTTGCGCGGCGGCCTTGCTGGCCTCGTGCTCTGGCAACAATAGTAACGGTGCAAACGGCACGGCTACCACCGGCAACGCGAGCGTAGCCGACCTCGACCAACAATTCCTCAGCGCCTGGAACAACAAGGACGCTGCCAAAGCCGCCTCGCTACTGGCCGACGACGCGCAGTTTTTGCAGGGCGAAACCCACTTTAGCGGCAAGGGCGAGATTACTAATAAGTGGATTACCCCTACTATTAATACCATTTCGAGCCTTAAAACCAGCGTTGTCAGCTCGGGTACCGATGCCAACACGGCCTACGAGGCCGGGACTTTCTCAGTAGATGTGCTGCCCACGCCGGGCGAGCCCACGCCCGGAATAGGCGAAGGCAACTTCCTGTTTTTGTGGAAGAAAGGCGGCGATGGCAACTGGAAGCTCAGCTATGCCCAGCTCGAAGACCTACCTGTGCAAGTGAAGAAGTAGTGAGATTCCGCGAAACATTTATCCGGCTGGCAGCTTACTAAGCTTCGAATCCCCGCAAGGGTCGGCTTTGTAAGCGCTAGTAATGTTAAGGAAATCTATACTTTGTTACCCCGGCCGGCTGGCTCGGCATCGGAAATTCCGGTGCTGGCTGGCCGGTTTTTTTGTGACGCTGGCCAGTGGCTGGTGGTCCACGCCGGCCCAGGCGCAAGCGCCGGGTGCGCCGGCTTCGCAGCCCATTCCTAGCACGGCCTCGCTGCCGCAGTGCATCGATTTTGCGCTGCGCAACCAGCCGCTGGTGCGGCAGTCGCAGCTCGATGAGCAGATTGGCGAGCGCAATATTCGCATCGGGCTGTCGTCGTGGCTGCCGCAGGTGAACGGCACGGGCATCTACACCCGTAATATTCAGCTGCAAACCACGGTTTTCCCCGACCTCACCAACCCCAGCGGGCCGCAGCAGGTCATCCGCATCGGCTTGGCCAATACCTCGACGCTGGGCGTAGCGGCCAGCCAGCTGCTGTTCAGCAACGACGTGCTGCGGGCGGCGCGCTCGGTGAAGCCGACGCGGCTGGTGTATCAGCAAACGACCACGGCCAACAAGATTGACGTGGTAACGAACGTCAGCAAAGCGTTTTACAACATTTTGCTAACTGAAGAGCAGCTCAAAATTCTGGACGAGGATATTCAGCGCCAAAACCGGCAGGTGAAGGACTCGAAGGCCCGGCTCGACGTAGGCTTAGTCGATAAAACCGATTACCTGCGAGCCTCGGTGTCGGCGCGCAATGCCTATGCGCAGCGCCGCAGCACGGCCGCCACGCTACCCGGCCTCTACTCCAACCTCAAGCAATTGATGGGCTTGAGCCCCGAAAAGCCGCTGGCCCTGCAATACGACACCCTGCAAATGGTGCGCGAAACTCAGCTCGATACCACCGAGCTGCTGGTGCCCGAGCGCCGCATCGAGATTCAGCAGCTCCAGACGCAGAAGCGGTTGCAGAGCATTACCATCGACTACTATCGCTATGGCTTTCTACCCACGTTGTCAAGCTTTTACAACTACAACCGGGTCTATCAGAACAACGAGTTTTCGGAGTTGTACAAAACAGTGTATCCCAACCAGCAGGCCGGGGCGCAGTTTGCGCTGCCCCTATTCACGGGTTTGCGGCGGATTCAGAATCTGAAAATCGCCCGCTTGCAGGACGAACGGCTCGACCTCGACCTCTTCGATACCCGCAACCAAATTACCACCGAATACGACCAAGCGCTGGGCGTATACAAAGGCGCGCTGAGTCAGCTCAACGCCCTACAGCTCAACCTGACCGATGCCAAGGAAGTGTACCGCGTCATTAACCTTCAGTACCGCGAGGGCGTCAAGACCTTTTTGGAGCTGACCGTGGCCGAAGCCGACCTGCGCACGGCGCAGCTCAATTACTACAACGCATTGTTTAACGTGCTGTCTAGCAAGCTAGATGTGCAGCGCGCCTTGGGCAATATTACGTTTAATCAGTGAGAAATTTCAACTTAACAACCGTTGGCCGGCTCGCGCCGGCGCTAGCACTGGCCGGGCTATTGGCTGCCTGCGGCAAGAAAGACGAAGCCCAGCAAGCTGGCCCGCCCCCCGCCACCCCCGTAGCCGTGTACAAAGTGCAGGCCGAGGCTGTAGTGAGCTCCGACTCGTACCCCGCCACCGTGGTGCCCCTGAACGAAGTGCAGCTGCTAGCCGAAGTAACCGGCTACCTCACTGATATTTACGTAAAAGACGGCCAACGCGTGACCCAAGGCCAGCGGCTCTACGCCATCGACCGCACACGCTATGCCGCCGCCGCCGACCAGGCCCGCGCCCAGTTGCAAGTGGCCCGCACAAACTACGTGCGGGTAGCCAAAGATGCCGAGCGCTACCGCCGCCTGGCCGAGCAGGATGCCATTGCCCTCCAGCAAGTTGACGTATCGAAAGCCGACGTAGCCAATGCGCAATCTCAAATTGCAGCTGCCCAGGCCTCGCTCCGCAGCGTGGAGCTGGATGTGCGCCACTCTACTATTCCGGCACCCCTCACCGGCACCATTGGCATCGCGCAAGTGAAACTCGGGGCCCTCGTGACCCAGGGCCAGACATTGATAAACACCGTGTCGGCCGAAGACCCGATTGCTGTGGATGTGAACATTGGCGAGAAGGATATTGCCCGTTTCGCCAAGCTTCAGCAGGCTAAAGGTGTACGGCAGGATTCCATTTTTACGCTGCAAGTGCCTGGTGGCAAGACCTATAAGCTGCCCGGCAAAATCGTGACCATCGACCGTGCCGTGGACCCGCAAACGGGTACGCTGAAAGTACGGGTACAATTCCCTAACCCTCAGCGCACTTTGAAAGCCGGTATGAACACTACGCTGCGTGTGCTCAACCAAGACACCGGCAAGCAGCTCGTTATCCCGGCCCGCGCCGTGACCGAGCAAATGGGCGAATTCTACGTGTACGTGGTGGGCGACAGCAACAAAGTAGCCCAGCGCAAAGTGGTGACTGGCACCAAAGTAAAAGACAAAACGGTAGTGCGCCAGGGCCTGAAAGCCGGCGAAACCATTGTGAGCGACGGGGTGCAGAATCTGCGCGAAGGGGCGAAAATCCAAGTTGGTGACCCGAGTAAGCCAGCAGGCGCGCAGGGCGGAGCGGCTGCGCCGGCTGGGGGCAAATAGCCCTATCGTTGTCATGCAGAGCGTAGCGAAGCATCTCGCGTGCTGCACTAACCTCAAAAACGTTAGGAATTACTGCGCCACGCGAGATGCTTCGCTGCGCTCTGCATGACCGACGCCCTTCTTTTTACAGCCATTCTACTGGCTTTCAATATTATATCCTTCCCTGAATGATATCTGACGTTTTTATACGCAGGCCGGTCACGGCCATCGTCGTGTCGATAGTGCTGGTGCTGCTGGGCGTATTGTCGCTCAAAAGCCTGCCTATCAGCCAGTACCCCGATATTTCGCCGCCCGTGGTGCAGATATCGGGCAGCTACACCGGGGCCGACGCCCTCACGGTGGAGCAAACCGTGCTCACGCCCATCGAGACGCAGGTAAACGGCACGCCGGGCATGGCCTACCTGTCGTCGAACGCGACGAGCGACGGGCGCATCTCGTCCAACGTGACGTTTGAAATCGGTACCAACGTCGATATCGCCACCCTCGACGTGCAAAACCGCGTGAGCGTGGCCCAGCCCCAGCTTCCCGACGAGGTGAAACGCCTGGGCCTCACGGTGAAGAAGCGCAACCCGACCATCCTGATGGTGGTGGCGCTGTACTCGCCCAAGAAAAGCCACGACGTTAAGTTTCTGGACAACTACACCAACATCTACATCCGCGACGCCTTGCTGCGGGTGAAAGGCGTGGGCGATGTGCAGAGCATCGGCCAGGACTTTTCGATGCGCGTGTGGCTCAAGCCCGACCGCCTGGCTCAGCTCGGCCTCAGCGCCACCGACGTGACCACCGCCTTGCAAGAGCAAAACATGCAGGTGGCGGCCGGCTCCATCGGCTCGGCCCCGCAGACGGGCGCGCAAGCCTTTGAATATTCGCTCTTTGTGAATGGCCGCCTGACGACGGTGCAGGAGTTTGAGAACGTCATCGTGCGTACCAAGCCCGAGGATGGCTCTATTGTGTACCTCAAGGATGTGGCCCGCGTGCAACTCGGCAGCTTCTCGTACTCGCAGACTTCCTTCGTGAACAGCAACCCCTGCACGATTCTGCTCGTGAACCAGGTGCCCGGCGGCAACGCCCTCGAAACGGCCGACGGCGTGTACGCGGCCATGAAACAGCTGCAAGCCAAATTCCCGCCCGACATCGCCTACAGCGTGCCGTTTGAGTCGGTATCGGTGGTGCAGGTGTCGATTCACGAAGTGGTCGAAACGCTGCTTATCGCCCTGCTGCTGGTGACGGTGGTAGTATTCGTGTTTCTGCAAAGCTGGCGGGCTACGCTCATTCCGGTGCTGGCGGTGCCGGTGGCTATTGTGGGCACGTTTATCATGTTCATCCCGCTGGGCTTCACCATTAATACGCTGACGCTCTTTGGCTTCGTACTGGCCATTGGTATTGTGGTCGATGATGCCATCGTGGTGGTAGAAGCCGTGCAGCACTACATCGACACCGAGAAAATATCGGCGCGCGAGGCCACCGAAAAGGCCATGAAAGATATCACGGCCCCGGTTATTGCTATTGCGCTCATTTTGGCGGCGGTGTTCGTGCCGGTGGGCTTCATTCCGGGCATCGTGGGCAAATTGTACCAGCAGTTTGCCGTTACCATCGCTATTTCGGTGGTGCTCTCGGCATTTATTGCACTTTCGCTCACGCCAGCGCTCACTTCGTTGATGCTGCGGCCCACTGAGCAAACAGCCGATTCGAAGGGTCTTAACCAGCTGTTCTACAAGTTCAACCAGTGGTTCGAGCGTGTCACCAAGTCATACGCCAACGGCGTGCGCAAGGCTTTGCGCTTTGCCCCGCTGGTGGGCATTTTGCTGCTGGGCGTGTACGGCGGTACGTTTGCGCTGTTCCGTACCAAGCCGTCGGGCTTTATTCCGACTGAGGATGAGGGCCGATTGTTTGTGGCCGTCGAGCTGCCGCAGGGCGCGTCCGGCGTGCGCACGCAGGCGGCGCTGGCCCAGATGGCGCAGATTGTCAAGGCGAAGGTGCCGGCCATTCAAAACATGGTGGGCATCAGCGGCTTGAACGCGCTTAACTTCTCGTTTAAGTCGAGCAGCGCCACGATGTTCTTGCAAATGAAGCCTTGGGACGACCGCAAGGAAGCTTCGCAGCAGCTCTTCGGCGTGATTGCTCAGCTGCAAAAGGAGTTTTCGGTCATCAAAGGGGCCAACATCATCGTGGTGCCGCCGCCCGCTATTCCAGGCCTGGGCAACACGGGCGGCTTCAGCTTTATGCTGGAGCAGCGCGAAAGCTCGCCCGATATTAAGGCCTTCGAAGCGACAGTCAACAAGTTTGTGGGGGCCGTGAACCAGCGCCCCGAAATAGCGCGAGCCTACACGTTCTTTACCGCCAAAACTCCTGGCTATCAGCTCACCGTAAACCGGGAGCAGGCCAAAAAACTCGGCGTGCCGCTCACCAACGTCTTCAGCGCCATGTCGACGTACCTGGGCAGTACCTACATCAACGACTTCACCAAGTACGGGCGCAATTTCCGCGTCGTGGCCCAGGCCGACACCAGCTACCGCCAGGATATTACGGCGCTCAATACGTTCTATGTGGCCAACCAGGCCGGCGGACAGGTACCGCTCAGCTCGCTTGTTACGTACAAGCTGGTCGAAAACGCACCGCTTATCTCGCACTACAACCTGTTCCGCTCAGTCGAAATCAACGGCGACGCCAAGCCCGGCTACAGCTCGGGTCAGGCCATTGAGGCACTGAAAGAAGTGGCCGCTCAGACCTTGCCGGCTGACTACGGCTATGACTTTTCGGGCCTGAGCCGCGAGGAAATCAGTTCGGGTAACAGCACGATTATCATCTTCGGGCTGTCGATTCTGTTTGTATTCCTGTTGCTAGCTGCCCTTTATGAAAGCTGGTCGGTGCCCTTCTCAGTACTGCTGGCGGTGCCGCTGGGCATCTTCGGGGCCATCGTGGCGCTCACGCTGGTGCCCAAGCTCACCAACAACGTGTACGCCCAGATTGGTATGATTACGCTCATCGGTCTGGCGGCCAAAAACGCCATTCTGATTGTGGAATTTGCCAAGGAACGCGTAGACTGGGGCATGCCCATGATGGACGCGACCATGGAAGCCGTTACCCTACGCCTGCGCCCCATTATCATGACCTCGCTAGCCTTTATCTTGGGCGTGCTGCCGCTGGCCTTCGCCTCGGGCGCGGGGGCCGTGTCGCGCCAAACAATAGGCTGGACCGTGACGGGCGGTATGCTGGCGGCTACCTTCCTGGCCATCTTCGCCGTGCCGGTGTTGTTCTTGAATATCACCAAACTAGCCTACGGCAAAAAGAAGCTCGCCGAGATGGAAGCCAACTACAAGCCCGAGGAGCACGGCCACGCCGCCCACGGCTCGCAGGATGCCAATACGCCGCCCGCCGGGCCTTCAGAAGATAAGAAAAACGACGAGGCGACCGAGGAGCAGAAGCGGAAAGATGAGACGCCGCCAGAGATTGGGACCTAACGTGTAACCCCACCCCCGGCATCTCCCCTCCGGGAGAGGGGGAGCCTAACGTAAGTTAGACGTAAATCAGCAAAAGAGGCCTTAGC
>CAXUKA010000063.1:0-22453 GCA_964251335.1 uncultured Hymenobacter sp. | reverse complement strand
ACTTCTCCGTGATGTGGCTTGCGACGACTTATTCAGCCTTAGCGGGTGCAAATATATAACGACGACGCAAAGTTTCGCACCTTTTTTTGAAGTTTCTCACCGTGGGCTGCTGGGTACAACGTGCTTTCCCTTGGTTATGCGCGTATTAGCTGCGGATAAATTATTCCTTACCTAAGTCAACCAGGAAACAGAAATCGGCTCTGTAGATGTTGCTACGCTAGTTTTGCTGGCTACCGCGTGGCTGCGCGGCCGCTATTCTTTTACTATTCTACCCAGCAAGCTGCATTTATGCTCACGTGGGCCTATCCTGATTTTGCATCCGTGGCACTGGGCCTGGGGCTGCTGCTGGCCCTGCTGATACTACAGGTGCAGCGCACGCGGCGGCTGGGCCGGCAGCTAAGCCAGGGCGTGGGGCGGCTGGCCTGGAAGCTCCCGCTACGGCTCGTGGCGGGGGCAATGCTGCTGCTGGCGTGGCTAGGGCCAGCGCTGGGAGTGCGCTCGCAGGCGGTGCGCACCAGCGGGCTCGACCTGTGGCTGGTAGTAGATGTATCGCACTCAATGGATGCGGCCGATGTGACGCCTACGCGCCTGCTACGCACCCAGGCAGCGCTGACGGAGCTAGCAACTGCCTTTCCGGCCGACCGCCTGGGGCTAATTATTTTCGGGTCGGAGGCAAGCGTGCAATGCCCACTTACATATGACCAGACTTCTTTACGGCTGTTTCTGAATACACTTAATACCCGGCTGATGCCGCCCGGCCCTACCACCCTACGCGCCCCGCTCGACCTACTCCTCGCCCACCTGGGGCCGACCAAAGCCACCCCGGTGGCGGGCAGCGCCCCACCCCGCGCCACGGCCGCTGTAGTGGTGAGCGATGGCGAAGACTTTGGCGAAAACCTAGAGCCGGTACTACGCGAGCTGGGCCGCACCGGAGCCCGCGTGTACACCGTAGGAGTGGGCACGGCGGCTGGTGGGCCAGTGCCCGCGCCGGGCGGCCGCGTAGGGCTGCGCGATGCCCAAGGCCGCCCCGTGGTAAGCCGCCTACGCGAAGGGCCATTGCTACAGGTAGCGGCCCAGACCGGCGGCCAGTATGTAGCCCTGAACAACCGCGAAAACGGCTTATCTACCCTGCTGAATAACCTTCGCAACCTGCCTCCTACCAGCAGCGCCGCCACCAGCCGCCTCGTCACGGTAGCCAATAATCGCTACCGCTATCCACTAGGGGTGGCGTTGGTGTTACTATTGATAGATAGCCTGATAACCGTGCGCGTACTACGCCCCGACCAATGAAAATTTGGCTCCTACCCTTGCTGCTCCTGAGTGTCGGGTTGCCCGGCTGGCGCTGGCTGCTGCATGTGCGCGAGCACAATGCCGCGCAGCTTCAGGCGCAGGCGGCTGCCCGGCGTGGGCAGGCCGCCGAGGCCGTTTACTACTACCAGCAAGCCACTGCGCTGGCTGGGCGCGGCGGCCCCGCCCCGGCGCTGCTGCTCGACTTAGCTCAGGCCCAAATCAGGGCTGGGCAGACGGCGACGGCCCGCGCTACCTATAGCCGCCTGTTGGCTCCTACTGTGCCAGCGGCTATTAGCAGCACGGCCCGGCAGCAGCTGGCCGTACTGCTGGCCCAACAAGGACAAACAGCGCAGGCGGTTAGCTTGCTCAAGCAGGCGCTGCTATTAAACCCAGCCAATGCCACCGCTCGCTACAACTACGAGCTGCTGAGCCAGTATCTGGCCGGCCGCCCAGCTGCATCGCCGCCTCCCTCCTTAGACCAACCAACGGTCGCCCCCGCCCCGCGGCCCAAAGCACCGCACAACGCGCCCCAGCCTGCCGACCAGGGCTCGGCTCCCAGCCCCGGCGAGCAGGCCGGCACCAGCCGCCCTGGCACAGCGCCCGCGCCCGAAACCCCGCCACAGCCCGGTGCTCCACCTGCTGGCACCAGCCCACCGACCTCTACCGAAGGGCAGCCCGACAACCAGCGCCCGGCCCCCAATACTGGCAATAGTACCCAAGGTGGCTTCCGCCCCGGCAGCGGTGAGGAGCGGCCGCTACCCACCGGCACGCAGCCTGGCCGCCAGCGCGGCCTCGATACTGGTGCCAAGGCTACAGGCCGCGATGCACCATCTGGGCGCGGCCAGCGCCTCGGCACCGAAGCAGCCACCGATGCCGACCTCCAGCTGCAAACCCAGCGCGAGCGCCTCAAGGCCATGAACCTGTCGCCAGCGCAGGCTCAGCAGCTGCTGGAAGCCCTGCGCGCCAGTGAGCAGCAATACTTACAGCAACGGCCCCGCGCCCGGCAGGGCACGCCCCCGCCACCCGGCACGCCTACGTGGTAAGGCAGTTGCCCGGCCGGCCGCTGTACTTTTGAACCGCCAAGCCGGGCCAATTGTCCTGGTTTGGTTACCCATTCCCCTCTCCCACCCCAACGCAGTTATGCAAGTAAAAGAAGTAGTTATCGTAGCCGCCGTGCGCACGCCGATTGGCTCATTTGGCGGGGCGCTGGCCTCGCTCACGGCCGTCGAGCTGGGCGCTATCGCCCTCAAAGGCGCGCTGGATAAAGCCGGCGTAGCGCCCGAATTGGTTGAACAGGTAATAATGGGCAACGTGATTTCGGCTAACCTCGGCCAGGCCCCGGCCCGGCAGGCAGCTAAGAAGGCCGGCTTGCCCGACACCGTAGAATGCACCACCGTGAACAAGGTGTGCGCCTCGGGCTCGAAGGCTATTATGTTTGGTGCTCAGGCTATTATGCTGGGCCAGGCCGACGTGATTCTGGCCGGTGGCATGGAGAGCATGAGCAACGTGCCCTACTACCTCGACAAAGCCCGCTTCGGCGCTAAGTATGGTAATGGCCAGATGATTGACGGCCTGGTAAAGGATGGTCTCTGGGACCCTTACCACGACTATGCCATGGGCAACGCCGCCGATGCCACGGCCGAGCGCTACGGCATCACCCGCGAGGAGCAGGATGCCTTTGCGCGCCAGAGTTACGAGCGCAGCGCCGCCGCCGCTCAAGCCGGCAAGAAAAAGGAAGAGATTGTGCCCGTGACCATTACGCTGCGCGGCAAAGACACCGTAGTGAGCGACGACGAGGAGTACACCAAAGTACAATTTGACAAATTCGCTGGCCTCAAACCAGCCTTCACCAAAACCGGCACCGTAACGGCCGCCAACGCCTCGACTCTCAACGACGGGGCCGCCGCCGTGCTGCTGATGAGCCGTGAAAAAGCCGACGAGCTGGGCATCAAGCCGCTGGCGCGTATCCGTGGTTTTGCCGATGCCGAGCAGGCCCCGGAGTGGTTCACGACTACGCCTTCGCTGGCCATTCCGAAGGCGTTGAAGAATGCGGGCCTGGAAGCCAAGGATGTTGACTTCTATGAAATTAACGAAGCTTTTTCAGTCGTTTCGCTGGCTAACAACAAGCTGCTCAACCTCGAAGGCACCAAGGTAAACGTGTACGGCGGGGCCGTGAGTTTGGGCCACCCGCTGGGGGCCTCGGGAGCGCGCATCGTCACGACTTTGCTGAGCGTGCTGGCGCAGGAAGGCGGTACCATTGGCGTGACCGGCATCTGCAACGGTGGCGGCGGCGCTAGCTCGATAGTGCTGGAAAAACTATAGCCTGCATTTTTTTAGCGCGAAGTGGCGCGAAGTTTGGGTGCGAAGTGTTGCGAAGCCAGCCCGGCTTTACTGGACTTCGCGCCTCAGCTTCGCGCCACTTTGCGCTAAAAGACCTTGGTTACCGTTCTGCCTTCTATGCGATACCTGTTGCTTTTAATACTGCTGCCGCTGGCGGCCCATGCCCAGCGCCAGCAGCGCATTATTGTTTATTTTGACTCAACTAAAACCCGTCCCCGCGAGATTTTCCGCGCTCTCGTGGCTGCCGATACCGTGATGCAGGGGCCATACAAGCGTTTTTATCGCAGTGGCCGCCTCGAAGCCCAGACCCGCTACACCGATGGCAAGCGCGACTCGGTGTATGTCGAGTTTCACCCCAGCGGCCAGCGCCGGCTCGAAGCCACCTACCGCGAGGGCATCAGGCAGGGGCCATTTAAAACATATTACGAAGGCGGACGTGTAGCGCAAGAAGGCACGTTTGTAGACGACCAGCCCAGCGGGCCGCTCACCACCTACCACCCCACCGGCGAAATAAAGCTGCAAACCACCCTCGATACCAAAGGCCAGCCCAACGGTGCGGTGCGCGAGCTGTATCCAAGCGGCCAGCCCGCCGCCGAAGTCACCTACGTCAATGGCCAGCCCAACGGCGCGGTGAAATTCTTCTACCCCAACGGTAAAGTGCAGAGTGAGGGCACGATGCGCGGCGGCCTGCTAAGCGGCTCGTACAAAACCTACTACGACACCGGCCAGCTCGAAAGCGAAACCGTGATGAATGACAAGACCGGCAAGGGCAGCTACCGCTCATACTACGTCACGGGCCAGCTGCATACCGAAGGCACCTACTCGCCGGCCGCCATTCACGAGCGCGCCGTCACCAACAAGCTCGGCGACGACCTCACCAAGCGCGTGGCCCCGCGCACCGGCACGGCTGCCCTCGACGGGCCGTCTACCTCGTACTATGAAAGCGGCAAGGTGAAAAGCAAAACCACCTACCGCCTGGGCATCCCGACTGGCCGCGCCACTGCCTATTTCGAAAGCGGTGTGGTGCAGGAAGAAACAGATTACTCGGCCCAGGGCCGCGACCGCAAAGTGCTGCGCTACTACGATGCCACCACCCCCACCCGCGAGGCTGAGGAGCAATACAAAAACAACCATCCCGTGGGCACTTGGCACGAGTACTACGCCGATGGCAAGACGCCTCGCAAAGTCGAAACCTATGCCCCCACCGGCAAGCTGCAAGGCGAGCGCCTGACGTACTTCGAAAATGGCCAAATTCAGACGCGCCAGCAGTATGAAAACGGCCAGCAAACCGACCTGGGCGAGCAGTTCTTCGCAAATGGCAAGCTTTGGAAGGAAGGCACCTACGTGAAAGGTGTGCTCTCCGGCCCCTACCGCGAGATGCGCGAAGACGGCACCCAAGCCGAGGCCGGCCAGTATAAATTTGGCAAGACCAGCGGCCAGTGGACTTATTACAAAGCCAATGGCACCAGCATCGACCACCAAGTAACCTTCCGCGACGGCAAGCCCGTCGGCTCGGGCTCACGCCCCAAGCTTAATGGCAAGCCATTCGTGCCAAAAACCAAGAAATAGCGAGCTACTAAGCTTGGGGCTGTAAAGTCAGATTATCAGCTAGTGTATAGCTTGATAATCTGGCTTTTACTTTTAATGCACTATCTAGACTGGCACCCAATAGTAGGCATTATTTTGTTTCTCAGCGAGTAACGGGTCGCTAGCTTAGCTGGCGCTGCTGCCAGTCAGGCAGCGCACCAGTATGATGGCCCTACTCTACTCGCTGCCTAGTCCGCATGGGCATTCTTATTACGAAGTCAGCCAGCTAGCGGCCTTTGCCTTATATGTGGGCTTGCTGCTGGCCCAGGGCTACCGGCGTGGCTACGCCTGGCGCAGCTGGCTGCCGCTGGTGGCGGCTTCGACGCTGGCGCTGGTGCTGGGCTGTCAGCTGGTGTTTCTGGCACCGGGCGACTGGCTGGCCTGGCTTGGGGGCAATACCGATGTAGTGCGGGCCGTGGCCGAAGGGCCGCGCTCTATAGTAGGCGGCGCGGCGTTTAGCTTGGTGGCAGTGCTGGCGCTGCAGCGGGCGCTGGGCTTTCGAGGCTGGGCAGTGCTCGATGCCTTTGCCGGGCCGCTGTGCTGGGCGCTGGCAGTACAAAGCGTAGGCTGCGTGCTAGTTGGCTGCTGCTGGGGCGAGCCAACGGCAACTGGTAGCTGGGGCCTTGTCTACGGGCCGGGCACCCCCGCCTATGCCGAGCAGCTAGCGCAGGGGCTGCTGCCAATCGGGGCTAGCCATGCGCTGCCAGTGGTACCCACGCAGCTCTACCACTTGCTGCTATGTGCGGGTACAGCAATACTATTACACCTGCTGCGCCGTCGGGCAGCAAGTTGGCCCGGTGCTAGCCGCTATTTGCTGGCAATGGGGCTACTGTGCCTGGGGCGCTTCGGCATAGAATTTTGGCGCGACCCAGCCAGCGAGCCGTTATTCGGCGCGCCACTGACGCTGGCCGGCTGCACGCTGCCAGGCCTGCAATGGCTGCTGCTCCTCGAAGCTACTGCGCTGCTGGGTGGCTGGGGCTGGCTGGTGCGCCGGGCTGAACTGGACGTTGCGCCCACGCTGCCCACACCCACAGCAGGCGCACCTGCCTTGGTAGGCATGGGCCTGCTGGTCGCCACGGCCCGGCTGGCGCCGGGCACCCTCTCGCTGCCCGAAATACTGGTTCTGCAAGCCCTACTACTAGCAGTATTGCTAGCCGAGGCCTACACGTGGCTGCTGGCGCTGGGGCGCAATGCCCCTCGCCTGGTGGGCCTCCCCTTGAGCCTACTGCTGGGCGGCACCTTGCTGCTGGCCACCGCCCAAACCCCGGCCCCGCAGCAAACCCCTCCTACTGAAGAAGCTGGCGCGCAGCATACTATCACCTTCAGCGTAGGTACGCTGCATAATCAGTATGATGAGCACCCATCAGGCGGCTGCTCATCCAGCAGCTATACCTATGGGCACCGCACGCAGGCTGTCGGCGGCGAGGTGGCTTATCAATTTGCTCCTAACACCGAGAACAATCTGGTAAATACTGTGGGCGGCGGCGCGTGGGTCGGCACCGAGACTATCGACATCGCCAGTGTCAGCAATACGCCCTCCTACACGCCGGCGCCTGGCTACCTAGGCGACCACCGGCTATACGACCTGCACGTGTACGCCCAAGGGCACACCAACTCGCCGTCTGGCCGGTTTGGCTTCGACTATCGGCTGGGCCTGCACACGGGCCAGCTGGGTTATTCGCTAATCGGCAATTCTGATAACATTCGTAATCTCAACCTGCTGCCCGAAGCCATGATTGCCTTTGGCTACCATCGCAAGGTATTTGGGCAGTATGACCTGGGCTACGGAGCCCAAAATGCGCTCGGCAGCTACGCGAGCCGGCTGGGGGTAGGCCTGGGGCAACCCTTCGGCAACCATCTGCTGGCGGGCGCCGCCGTGTCCTACCACGATGGCAGCAACAACGATAATTGGGGCATGGGTTTTCTAAGCGCCAACCTGCGCCTGCCCGCCAGTACTGGCCTCAGTGCCCTGGGCCTAGAACCGTATTTCGCCACCAATTTCGGGCGTCACAACCTATTCAGTATTAAGCTAAGCTATCGGCTGAATCGATAACGCGGGCCAGCCAGCAGAAGGCAATAACTCATTGGATTACTGACTTCTGCTAACTTAAAACAACTCGCTTATTGAAACACCGGTATCACACGTCCCTCATCCACCTTCAGCGCGGCATCGTATTTCTTGCCGGTTTTGGCTGATAAAAAGCCTTTGATAACGCCCGTTTCGCCGCGCCGCAGCAGCTGGCGCAATTGCGTATCGGTCAGCTTCTTGCCGCCCCACTCGAAGGGCACTCGAAACTGGCAGTCTTCGCGGAAGCGCGAGCAGCCGAAGGCGCTACTGCCCTTGAGCATGGTGCCGAGCTTGCACACCGGGCACGGTATCTGGCCGGGGTCGGTGGCGGTGGTGGGCTTGCTTTCAGCGGCGGGCACCAGCTCGGGTTGCAGCTTGGCGTCGAGCGTCAGTGCACCGTCGATTTTTTCGCCCGCACCCGTCACGAAGCCTTTGATGAGCTGGGTACGGCCTTTGGTGAGCAGGGCTTTTACCTGCGGGTCGCTCAGCTTTTTGCCCAGCACCTCGGCTGGCAGCCGCCACTGGCAGCCTTCGCGGAAGCGGGCGCAGCCGAAGGCCGTTTTGCCACGCAGAATGTGGCCGGTTTTGCAGGCGGGGCAAGTGCCGAGACCTGCGGCGGCGGGCTGGCCAGCGGCTTTGGCAGTAGTGCCAGTAGTGGCCGATGGCTGGCCATTGGCTTTTGCTGGCGGGGCGCTTATGGCCGAAGTAGAAGTTACCGCCCGGCCGCTCCTATCCATCTTCACTTCCTGCACCATTTCGCGCACCAAGCCTTTTAGCTCTTCCAAAAACTGGTCGGAGGGCAGTTCATTGCGCTCAATCTGGCGCAGCTTCTGTTCCCACTGGCCCGTTAGCTCGGCCGATTTTAGGGTGGGGTTTCCTATCAAACCAATCAGCTCGACGCCGGTGGGCGTGGGCAGCAGGCGCTTCTTGTCGCGCCGCACATAGTTGCGCTTGAATAGCGTTTCGATGATGGCGGCGCGGGTGCTGGGGCGGCCGATGCCGTTTTCCTTCATGGCCAGGCGCAGCTCGTCGTCGTCGATATTGCGGCCAGCCGTTTCCATACCGCGCAGCAGGCTGGCTTCGGTGTAGTCTTTGGGCGGCTGGGTCATCTTGCTTTCCAGGCGCGGCTGGTGCGGGCCGCTTTCGCCTTTGGTGAAGCTCGGGAGTACCGTGCTTACTACGTCGTCATCGTCGTTGCCGGTGGCGGCTTTTTCGCCGGCCGGAGCGGCGGGCTTGGGCGCGGTTTGCTGGGCCGGGTCGCCGTACACCACGCGCCAGCCAGGGCTGAGAATCTGGCGTCCGCGCACGCGGAAGAGGTACTCGGCCGCCTCGGCTAGCACGGTGGTGTTGCTCACCTCGCAGTCGGGGTAGAAAGCCGCAATGAAGCGGCGCACGATGATGTCGTACACGCTGCTTTCCATGCCGCTGCCCGGCCCGCCGCTGCCCGTCGGAATAATGGCGTGGTGGTCAGTTACCTTGTTGTTATTGAATACTTTGGGCGTTTTCGGAATCTTCTTTTCCAGCAATGGCCCAGTGAAGTTCGAATACCCAATACCTCGTAAAATACCGGGAATTTTGGGGTACACATCGTCCGGCAAAAACGTGGTATCGACGCGCGGGTAGCTCACGGCTTTCTTCTCGTACAGGGCCTGCACAATCTTGAGCGTATCCTCGGCCGAGAGGCCCAGCTGGTTGTTGCACTGCACTTGCAGCGAGGTCAAATCGAACAGGCGCGGCGGCGACTCGCGGCCCTTTTTAATCTCCACGTTTGTAACGGTGAGCGGCGCGGGCTTCACTGCTTCGAGGGCTTTTTTGGCCTCGTCTTCCTTCACGAAGTAGCCGAGTGCGCGTAGCCTGGACTGCTCATCGGGCGCGTCCTGGGCTTCTTTCTGCTCGGCCTCGGTGTTGATGCGGGTGAACGTGGTGTTACGATATTCCGTCTTCAACACCCAATAAGGCTCAGGCTTGAAGTTCTGAATTTCGTGGTGGCGGGCCACCAGCAGCGCCAGCGTGGGCGTCTGCACCCGGCCAATGCTCAGCAGCTGCTTGTCCTGGTAAGTAGTATACTTGAGGGTGAAAAGACGCGTAGCATTCAAACCTAGCAGCCAGTCGCCCACGGCGCGGCTGCGGCCTGCCTGGTAGAGGCTATCGAACTCCTTGCCATCGCGCAGATTTTGAAAACCCTGGCGAATAGCCTCTTCGGTGAGCGACGAAATCCAGAGGCGCTTCACCGGTTTGCGGCACTTGGCTTCGTGGATTACCCAGCGCTGAATAACCTCGCCTTCCTGCCCAGCGTCGCCGCAGTTGATGACTTCGGTGGCCGCGTCGAGCAGGCGCTTTATGGTGTTGAATTGCTTCACTACGCCGTCGTCGCGGCGCATGAGCTTGATGCCGAAGGCATCGGGTATCATGGGCAGGTCGTGGAGGTTCCAGCGCTTCCACTCGGGGCGGTAGTCGTCGGGCTCCTTGAGCTGGCAAAAGTGGCCAAACGTCCACGTCACTTGGTAGCCGTTGCCCTCGTAGTAGCCGTCCATGCGCCGGTCGGCCCCGATGACCTGGGCAATTTCGCGGGCTACGCTGGGCTTTTCGGCAAGGCAAACCTTCATCGCAGATTCAAACAGATTAAACGGATTTCGCTGATACGCCCGCAAGCGGGCTGACTTTAATCAACAAAAATACGTTGCGAAAAGGTCGGTCTGGAAGACGAACGAATGCTCACCAAGGCTAATGCGTTGGCTCAAGTACAAAGTATTTTCGTTTAAGCTTTCGCTTTAAATACTTTGGCAGTCGATGTTCCTGGAAAGCGTTCACCGCTCGCCGTTCTTCACTCCGTATAAAAGCGACTCCGGCAAGAAAGTCGATACCAACGCCTACAGCCGCCATTCCCGCGTAGACTTTCGTATAGTATTCCTGATTAAAGAAATGGTCAGTGCTTGCGGATGCTACAATAACTGCGCCTACGGCCCCTACCACTATCACACCTGCGATGATATTGCGCCGCTTGCGGCGGTTCGCAAACAGCCGGTGAATAGCTGCTACCGTATCAGGCGCGGGCGCGGCAGCAGGCGGCGAACCGAGTGGAACGACCGCTGGGAGGTTTTGGGCTACAGCTGGGATTACAACCAGCAGTAAGGCAATGAGTAGAAGCAGGTTTTTCACAATGCGACGAGGAATTGATAAGCAGGATACACTGCCAGCTTCTGCGCATCTTAGGCTTACTGAAAATACTTAGGCTTCAGCTTTTGCCGCAGAGGCTTAGGTAGACTATGGCTCTGATAATCTGCGATGACCTGTCGCTCATGTCTGCGACTATACTGGTTGTAACACACCAATTCCGTTATTCCTGCTATTACTGTAGCAGGAATAAACGACGCCCCGAAAACTGCCTGAAATGTGATATCATATGTGGAAGCTGTACCAAGTAATACACCGCTACTAACCGCTCCTACTACAACTGTTGCCGCCACCACTACAATGCGCCGCTTACGCTTAGCCAGAAACAGTCGGTGAATAGCTGCTGCCGTATCGGGTGCGGCGGATAAAGAGGTCGTGACTACCGTATCGGGTGCCGCCTGGGCGACCAATCTCGAATCGAGTTGGGCAACGGCTGGTGAGTTTCGGGCAAGAGCCGGACCGGTGGCCAGCAGTAGCGTCAGGAGCAGGAATAAATAGTAGCGCATGGAGTGAGAGGTTTTGACTGTGCGAAATACGCAGTCATCCGAGCCATTAGCTACTCAGCAAAAAAAGGCTTCAAAGTCTTTTCTTACTCTATTTAAGCATCTGATTGAATGACTTATACGCTACGCCTTAACATCAAAATGAAGTCGGATATTTCCTTAAATAAAGTCTACTCCTCGGAGTTAGCAGTGCGGCCTTAAAACAAGAATGGGGGCCTAGAATATGAGCTAAACAACTCATATTCCAGGCCCCCATTCTGATTCAAAAACAGGTTACTCTTGGTCGCTTAGCTGCCCGAGCCGGGCTCAATCGGCACGATGCTGCCATCAGGCCGACGCTTAAGCTCGGTCACTTTCACGTTGCGAAGCCAGGTTTTGCCGCTCAGCTGGGTATCGTGGTAGAAGATGTACCACTTGCCCTTCACCTCCACGATGGAGTGGTGCGTGGTCCAGCCTTGCACGGGCTGCATGATAACGCCTTTGTACGTGAACGGCCCCGTGGGCGAAGTGCCCTCGGCGTACACCAGCAGGTGCGTGTCGCCGGTCGAGTACGAGAAGTAGTACTTGCCCTGGTACTTGTGCAGCCAGCCACCCTCGAAGAAACGACGCTTGGTGTCGCTGGCTTTCAGGGGCTTGCCCAATGAGTCAAGGATGGTGATTTCCTTCACCGGGCCGGCAAATTCCTTCATGTCGGGCGCGAGGCGGGCCACGCGGGGGCTAATGGCCGGCTCGTCGCCATCGGGCTTTTTCTCGGGCGCATTGGGGTTGTAGGTGCCGGTTTGCCAGCGCTGGAGCTGGCCGCCCCACAGGCCGCCGAAGTACACGTAGGCCTGCCCATCGGTATCGGTAAACACGGCCGGGTCAATGCTATAGCTACCCTTGATGGGCTGCGGCTCGGCCTTGAACGGCCCGCTCGGCGACTTGCTGGTGGTTACGCCCAGCCGGAACACGTCCTGCTTGTCCTTCACCGGGAAGTACAGGTAGTACGTGCCGTTTTTGAAGGCCGCGTCGGGTGCCCACAGCTGGCGGCCGGCCCAGGGTATGTCCTTGATATCGAGCGCCACGCCGTGGTCGGTAACCTTGCCACCCACGCTGTCCATCGACAGAATGTGGTAGTCGCGCATGGCAAAGTGGTCGCCCTTGTCGTTTTCGGGAATCCCCGCCTCGATGTCGTGCGAAGGATAGATGTAGATTTTCCCGTCGAACACGTGCGCCGATGGGTCGGCGGTGTAGATGTTGCTGAGCAGTGGCTGACTCAGGTACTGAGGCTTCTTAGCGGCCGTCGAGTCGGCGGCGGGGGCAGTAGTCGTAGTGGCGGACTGCTGCTTATCAACACTTTGGCAGGCAGCAGCCAAGGCCAGCGGAGCCAGCAGCACCAGCTGGCGGGCACGAAGAGAACGAGACATAAAGGTGGCGGGAAAGTAGAACAGCGCGCAAGTTATACGCCGCCGTTTTGCGCCAGCTATCGCACTCGTTACGATAGGCTTTAGCTCGAATTTTTAGTGTAGGATTCGTAATTATCTATGCCCTACCAATGATTTACTGCGCCGCGTAGCACGCCACAGCTACAAGCATTTAAACCAGATGCTATCAAGGCATAAAAACCAGCTAAACTGTACTACCGCCGCAACGCCACCCGCACGCCGCCCATGAGCCAGCGCGTGGGCATCTGCGCCCCGAGCAAATCCGAATATTTGGCGTTAAATAGGTTCTGCGCCTGCCCCGTCAGCCAGAGGCGCTCGGGCAGCAGCGCCACATCGAGGCGGGCGTTGAACACGGCGTAGCTGGGCGTGAGCTCGCGGCTGATGGCTGCGGCGGCCTGAGCATCGCGCTGCTTATACAATCCACTGAACGTGAACGTGCCACGCCGGTGCGTGACACTCACCGAGCCCGCCACCAGGTGCCGGGCCACGTTGGAGAGGTACTGCGACACGACATCGCCGTCCACTGCCAGGTGCACCCAGGTGTAGCCCACCGAGCCATCGAGGCGCAGGCCAGGCGCAAGCTGGGCACGGGTAGTTACCTCGGTTTCGATGCCTTGGGTGGTTACGGCAAACAGGTTTTGGGCCAGGCGGTAAGTGGCAGCGGGGCTGAGATTGGTAAAGCCCGTGGCCTCGATGGTCTGGCTACCGGTCTGGTTGACATAGTCAATCAGGTTCTTGCCGTAACGATTGAAGTAGGTGCCGCGTAGCGTGAGCGCCCGCCAGGGCTGGTAGTCGAGGCCAGCTTCGTAGTTAATGGTGCGCTCGGCGGCCAGGCCGGGGTTGCCCACGTTGAAGCCCGTGGGCACGATGCCGGGGCGAATGGCCGAGTTGTACTGCTCCGTAAAATTGGGGGCCCGGATGGCCCGGCCTACGGCCCCGCGCACGGTCAGCTTCTCGCCTATCTGTTGGCTGGCATTGAGCTGCGGCACCAGCTCGGTGCCGTAGTTCTGGTCGTGGTCGAGGCGCAGAGCGGCGGTGATATTCAGGCCGGGCGTGGGCGCTATCACCGCCACCGCGAAGGCTCCCGTGTGCCACACCGCGTGGTCGCCCCGGTCGTTGCTGAGTACAGCGCGGCGGTCGGCCTGGCCGCCCAGCGTAGCGCGCACTTTAGCAGATAGTTGCAACTGATGCTGGCCCTGCACGTTGAGGTAGTGCATGAGGTGGTCGCTGGCCACCGAGGTCGGCGTGTACACGTATAAATCGGTGCTGGCGGTGCCCACAATCTGCAATTCGGTGCGGGCGCGCTCACTCCATTCGTAGCGCAGCTGGCCCTGGTACCAGTCGCGGCTGGTGGTTTCGCGGGACTGGTCGCCGGGGTTGGTGGTGTAGAAATACTGGGCGTTGAAATCGCGCCTATCGAAGCTGGCGCGGGCAGCGGCGCTGAATTTTTCGGTAAGCTGGTACGCGCCCGACAGCGAGTACGTATTCAGCTTCACATCATTGCGCGAGGTGCTGGGCGCGTCGCGCAGCTGGCCGCTGGCCGTGTTATTCAAGATGCCACCAGCCAGCCGCAAGCCTTTGTCCTGCCCATAAAAGCCCGCGTTGGTGCTTGTCAGCCCATATTCGCCGGCCATAAACGTGCCCGCCAGCTCGGTGCCATCGGGGCGATGGGTGGCGGCGAAGGTCTTGGTGACGATGTTGATAAAGCCGCCCACCGCATCGGGGCCATAGAGCGCTGCGCCGGGGCCGCGCACTATTTCAATCTGTTCAATCTCGGCCGGTGTAATGGGTAGGTAACCCGCAAAATGGCCCGTCAGCGGGTCGTTCAGGCGCATGCCATCCAGCAGCAGCAGCACTTGGTTAAAGGTCGAGCCGCGCAGCGTGATATCGGCCTGCGCGCCCATGCTGCCCCGGCTCTGAATTTCTAAGGCCGGCAAAAACCGCAGTAGGTCGTCGAGCGACGTAACCGGGTAGCGGCTGAGAGTTCTACCGGGCACCACGGTTACGTAGCGGCCGGTCTGGCCCGCTAGCTGGCCCAGGCGAGTGGCATACACAGTTACTTCCTGGAGGCGGCGGGCACTATCGGCGGGTGTAGCAACCTGCTGGGCCTGAGCCGCCAGCGGCAAAGCCAGCGCAAAACCTGCGGCGGCCTGTAAAATTCGGGGCATACAAAAGGTGCAGAAAACGCCCCAAAGGTAGCCCCTACGCTACTGGCCGGGAAGGCGGCAGGAGTCTTCATTCAGCGTTCAGCATTCCGAGAAATATTTGTCTCCTGCCCTGAAAATCTCAGCTATTTTTCATCCTAGCCACCGCTGCCGCGTATAAGCTGGCCAGCGTGTTGGTCGTTTGCCGCCCGCTTTTCCTGTGGCTGATATTATCCTTCATTCTGAGCCTTATGGGGCTATGCTGCTGGCTCCTGAAGTGCCGTGCCTTATTGTGGCCTGGTACTCGTTTGCCAACAGCGCGCAGTTTCGCTCACTCATGAATCGGGGCCTGGAGCTGTACGCTGACGAGGCCACGCGCACGCAGCCACTGGGCTGGCTGGCCGACACGCGCGGCGTGAGCGCCATCCGCTCTGCCGACCAGGAATGGCTCGAAAAGGACTGGAACCCCCGCGCTTACGCGGCGGGTATTCGGCACGTCAGCTTCGTGGTACCCGAAACAGTGTTTGGCCAAATGGCCGTGAATAACTACTCGGACAACGCAGCCGCCAACCCTACTTATGCCATTACGCCCGACCAGCACCGCACGCTGGCCGAAGCCAAGGCTTGGCTGCACAACGAGCTGTTGAACAGCAAGTAGCTCGGGCTCGCAGCGCCTAAGCTACTGCTTCTTACTTCGCCGTGGCGGCTCGCTCGCGGCTCAGCAAGATGCCGATGGCCAGGCTTTGGCTGTACTGCACGCCGGGGTCTTGGTCATAGTCGTAGAGCAGAATGCCGCTGAGGCTCACGTTGATGTACTTGTTGACTTTGGCCGTGAGCGTGAGGTCGAGGCGGTGGTCGATTTTCTGCGGCGTGAATGTTTCGTAGTTGGCAAACAGCACGTAGCGCGCCTTCAGGTTGGCATTGGGGCCGAGGGGCTGGTCGAGTTCGGCCAGGGCTTGGGCCGCCAGTATTTCCCAGCGTGTGCTGTGGCCAGGGTTCACGCCGTAGATGATATCAGTGGGCGTGCCCTGAAAGCGGGCAATGTCGTTCACCACCGTCAGGCGCGGCGAGAAGGGCGAAAGCCGCAGCTTGAAACGCGTGGATGGTTGATACTCAAGGCCATAAGAACTAGTGATATAGGCCGGTGCGAACAAGCTGGATACCAGCCGCGCCTGGTCGTTATCATATTGGTAGCCGGGCGCAAACTGCGTCAGCAGATTCAGCGACGTAAACAGACCCCACTTCTTCGTGAGGTCGTAGCCGTAGTTGGTATCGAGCCACAGGCGGTCGAGGGTTTTGCGGTAGCCCTGGCCTTTAGCATACTGAAACGCAAAGAGAAAATCGGCTTGGTTGGCCCAAGTGTGGCGGTCGTGGTGGTAGTTGGCCTTGCCATTGAAGAGGGCACTCAAACCCACGGTGCTGGCCCCGCCACCCTTCCAATTGTCAGACAGAAACGACTCATTTGCGTTGAGGCCAGCCTTCATGCTGGTAGACCAGTAGCTGGGCCGCACCGAATCGGCGGGCGCAACAGGCGCACTAGAGGCCAGAAGCGGCGCAGCGGGCGAGGCTGTTTGGGCATAGGCACCCACGGGCAATAGCAAACCAAGGAGGGCAGTAGCGAGAAGCTTCATATAATCGGCAAGCAAAATTTTGGCAAAGCTACCCGTGCCTGCCAAGGCCTACCTACTAAAACCCGACAAACCCGCCCACTACGTAGGCCAACAGTCCCGGCTAGCAGCTTAGCCTTATTTTGCGGGCTGATGCCTGTTGCCGCCGATTCTGCCCGCCCTGCTCCTCACCCATATTACCCGGCCCTCACCGGGCTGCGAGCGGTGGCGGCCTACCTGGTTTTTGCCCACCATTTCCACCCCGCCAGTAGCCCGGCTTGGTACGAGCGCCTGTCGGGGCAGTTGTACGTGGGTGTCAGCTTGTTTTTTGTGCTGAGTGGCTTTGTCATCGCCACCCGTTACCAGCACGGGGTGCATCTTACGCGCCCCTGGTGGCGGCGCTACCTGTGGCGACGGGTGGCACGCATTTATCCTGTTTATTTCTTACTCAATGGCTGGGCGCTGTATCAGCAGTTGTTCCCCATTCTGCCAGGGCAATGGGCTAACAAGCTGCTGCTCATCGGTATCAGTCAAAGTCTGCTGCGCGGTTTTTCTAACACGTTGCTCTACGTAGGGCTGCCGCAGGGCTGGTCGCTCACGGTAGAAGAGTGCTTTTATTTTACTGCTCCGCTGCTCCTGCTCTGGCAGCGCCGTTGGCGCGGGGCACCGCTGGCTTTTGCGCTATTGATGCTAGCTATCGGATTGGCATTTACGGCCCTGTGCAGCGGCCGGCCGGCATTGCATGGGTTATTTGGCTCGTACAAAGCGCTGCTTTACTACACGTTTTTTGGGCGGGTGCTGGAGTTTGTATTGGGTGTAATGCTGGCGCGCTGGTGGGCCACGCGGGCAGCGACTTTGTCGGCGGCCGGCTGCTGGCCCTGGCGCACCTTGGCCGGCGCGGGGCTGCTGCTAATCACGGTTGGCTTATTGGTGTGGGTCAATTCGCCCATCGACTTTTACCAGGGGCCGCGCTACCCAGCGGCCACGCTGCTGAATAATGTACTGTTTCCGCTCGGCGTAGTACTGCTGCTGGCCGGGCTGCTGGTCGAGCGCAGCTGGGTGCGCACTTTCTTATCTACCCGGTTAGTACAAGAGCTGGGTCGCAGCTCTTATTTTTTCTACTTGCTGCATGTCAGCGTGTTCAGCGTGTGGTGGCACGACACCTTCGGGTGGGGCCGCTATATCGGTGGGCAGTTTTTGGCCACGGTGCTGCTATCGTGGCTGGGATACCGGCTGCTCGAAGAGCCCATCCGCCGCTGGCTGCTGGCGCGCACGCTGGGCCGCCCCTCTACTCCCGCTTAGCTTCTTTTCTCGCGCATGGCGTCTTCTTTGGTTGCCGAACGGCCTGCTTACTATCCTGCCCTCACAGGCATTCGGGCTATTGCGGCGTATCTGGTTTTTTTCGTGCATTTCCGGCCGGTGGGCACGCCCGAGCCGGTAGGGCGAGTGCTCACGGCGTTTTACATTACGCTGAGTATGTTTTTCGTGCTCAGCGGCTTCGTAATTGCCAGCCGCTACCAGGGCAGCGTGCAACTCACGCGAGGCTGGTGGCGCGAGTACTTCTGGCGGCGCGTGGCGCGCATCTACCCGGTGTATTTCGTGTTCAATACCGCCGCCTTATTCCACGTGTACTGGCCCTGGCCCAAAGGAAAAACCGCCAACACCCTACTACTTATCTCCTTGAGTGAAAGCATGCTGCGCGGCTTTTCCAATACCCTCAAATACGTGGGCCTGCCGCAGGGCTGGTCGCTCACACCTGAAGAATGCTTTTACTTTTCGGTGCCGGTGCTATTGGTGCTGTGGCAGCGGCGCGGTACGCTCGGGGCGGTGGGCTTCGTGCTCGTGACCTTCGCTACGGGCGTGGCGCTCACGCTGCTTTGTCAGGGCCGGCCAGCGCTGCACGGCTTGTTTGGTACCTGGCACCACTTGTTCGGGTTCACGTTTTTTGGGCGGGTAGTTGAGTTTACGCTGGGCGTGGGGCTGGCGCGCTGGTGGGGCGGGCGGCCGTCGGGCCAGGTCGTGGGGCGGCCCTGGCTCACGCTGGCGGGCCTGCTTTGGATGGCTGGTACCATCGCCGTGCTGGCTTGGATAGATTCGCCCCAAACGCCTTACGATGGCAACGTCTACCCCTCGACTATCTTCTTCAATATCATTGTCTTTCCCATCGGCATGACGCTGTTTTTGGCCGGGCTGCTGGCCGAGCGCAGCTGGGTGCGCACATTTCTGTCTACGCGGCTCATTCATGCGCTGGGGCAGCGGTCGTACATTTTTTATCTGCTGCACGTGGGCGTGTTCAGCATCTGGTGGCACGACTATTTTGGCTGGGGCCAGCACATTTTCCTGCAATTCTTCGCCACCATTGCGCTGGCCGAAATCGGGCACCGCATCTGGGAAGAACCCATGCACCGCTGGATTCTGGCCCGCACCGTGGGCTACAAAAAGCGGCGGGACCAGCTCGACATTGCCCCGAGCCAAGGCTCCTGACACTATCGAGCTAGTCCTGCCGCTGCCGAGATTTAGCTTTAAAATCTTGCCTTCCAGCTAATTCGTAGCATCAGGCTCCGCTGCTATTACTTCCTCCGTGGCTGGGTTCACGTGCGGACCATCGTAGGTATTGGCATCGTGGTCGGCCACGTGCACCGCTTCGGTGCCGTAGATGTGCTCCATCTGCTCCAGCATCTGGTAGCCGTTAACTTTCAAGTCTTTGAGTACGCCATCGGCAATATCATACACCAAGCCGTGCAGGCGAGGCGGCTTGTCGGTGCGCATGGCGTTCTGGATGATGTTGGTCTTGGCCAGATTATGCACTTGCTCAATCACATTGAGCTCGACCAAGCGGCGCAGGCGCTGTTTTTCGTCCTGAATGCGCAGCAGTTCAGTTTCGTGCAGGCGCACTACGTCGCGGATATTTACCAACCAGTTATCAATCAGACCATACTGCTTATTATTGGCGGCGGCTGCCACGCCGCCGCAGCCGTAGTGGCCCACTACTAAAATGTCCTGCACGCCCAACACTTCCACGGCGTATTGCAATACGCTCAGCAGGTTCATGTCGGTGTGTACCACCATATTGGCAATGTTACGGTGCACAAACATCTCGCCTGGCCCGGTGCCCGTGATGCCCGAGGCGGGCACCCGCGAATCGGAGCAGCCAATGAACAAGTAGCGCGGCGTCTGGCCATTGGCCAATCGTTGGAAAAACTCTGGGTCTTTAGCGTTTTTATCGGCCACCCATTGCTTGTTATTTTCCAGAATTTGCTGAATACCAGCCATGATTTGCGATAGCTAAAAATTGAAGCTGCGGAAAAGGACGCGAAGATACTGAATACAGAATTGCTTCATACTACATTCATAAGTCAGCAAATCCTGTACTCTTCAGTTCGGCTTGTACGGCTAGTGGCCCATTGTGGGTGAGGTGCGGGGCTGGCTCTGCACCCCACTTAAAATACTACTTGCCACCCTTGGGGCACCGCAGACAATTAGCTTGCTGCACGGTAATAAAGCCCGCATACTCAGCTCGCCCACGGCATACAAGAACCCTACTGGCAACGTTCCCGGCAACGATAGCGCAAATAAAAAGGCTGCGATGCTTGCGCCATTGGCTTGGGCGCAGTAGTATTCCCTGCTGATTTTGGGCTGCGCCGTGTTGGTTGGCTTTAAATTGTGCTACTTGCGTCGTTCCCACCCCTTCGCTTCGGCCACTAGCGGCCGGGCTGCTCTTTTCTTGTTTATGAAGCACTTGTTGCTCGTACCCGGCGCGCTGCTGGCGCTCGCGGCTGCCCGCCCAGCCCCGCCCATGCCCCCCACCCTGCCTACCACCGCTGCCGAGCTGCCTGCCGTGCGGCAGACTCAGTTTAAGAAGGACACATTCAGCCTGCGCCAGTACGGGGCCGTGGCTGATGGGCAAACACTGAATACCAGCGCTTTCCAAAAAGCCATTGCCGACTGCGCCGCCAAAGGTGGCGGCACAGTGCTGGTGCCGGCCGGGCTGTGGCTTACCGGCCCCATTGTGCTGCAAAACAACGTGAACCTGCATCTAGCCAACGGCGCGCTGGTGCAGTTCACGGCCGACCGCTCGCAGTACCCGCTGGTGAAAACCACTTGGGAAGGCGAGGACGCTATTCGCAGTCAGGCCCCCATCTCGGGGGTTGATTTACAGAATATTGCCATCACCGGCAACGGCACATTCGACGGCAATGGCGATGCTTGGCGACCCGTCAAGAAAAGCAAGCTCAACGATACGGAATGGAAAAAGCTGGTGGCCTCGGGCGGCGTGCTCAACGATAAAAAGGATTACTGGTACCCTTCAGCTGGCTCGCTCAAGGGCAACCAGCTGGCGGCCACTGGGCAGAAGCGTAAGAGTCTGAACCCCGCCGACTTCGACGACATTCGCGACTACCTACGGCCCAATATGCTCAGCCTCACGCGCTGCAAGCAGATTTTGCTCGAAGATTTCACTATCCAAAACTCGCCGGCCTGGACTATTCACCCGCTGCTGTGCGAGGATATCACGTTGCGCCGCGTCACGGCCCAAAACCCGTGGTACGGCCAGAATACCGATGGCATCGACCTCGAATCGTGTCGCAACGGCGTAGTCGAAAGCTGCACCTTCGATGTGGGCGACGATGGTATTTGCATCAAGTCGGGCCGCGATGAGGAAGGCCGCAAGCGGGGTGTGCCCACCGAAAACTTCGTATTTCGCAATTGCCGGGTGTACCACGCCCACGGCGGCTTCGTGATTGGCTCGGAGATGTCGGGCGGCGCGCGTAATCTGTTTGTGAGTAACTGCTCTTTCATGGGCACCGATGTGGGCCTGCGCTTCAAAACGGCGCGGGGCCGGGGCGGCGTGGTCGAAAATATCTACGTCGATGGCATCGTCATGCGTGACATTGCCGGGCAGGCTATCCTGTTCGATATGTACTACATGGCCAAAGACCCCGTGCCGCTGGCCGGCGAGTCGACCGCCCCGCCCGTTATCGAGGCGCAGCCGCTGGGTGAGGGAACGCCACAGTTCAAAGGTTTCTACATCAAGAATGTGGTGTGCCGAGGCGCTGATACGGGCATTCTGGTACGCGGCCTGCCCGAAATGAGCATCAAGGATATTAGCCTGGAAAACATCACGTTGGAAACCAGTAAGGGACTACTTTGCCAGGAAGCCGAGAATATTCGCTTTAAAAACGTGACGCTGCTTTCGACCGAAACCAAGCCCGTGCTGGAAGTGCAGAACAGCAAGAATATCAGCTTCGATAACATCCGCTACGCCAACGGGGCCGACCTACTCCTGCGCGTGACCGGCGACCGCAGCCAAAGCATTCGCCTGACGAATACAAACACTAAATTGGCCAAGAAAGACGTGGAGCTGGGGCAGAAAGTGGGTAAAAAAGTGGTGGTAGTGGCAGCTCGGTAGCGTACTTGCTGCCCTAGCGTAGTACCCCACCCCCCGGCCCCCTCCCCTCCGGGAGAGGGGGAGCCTAACGACAACTTTACAAGAACGATTTAGCAAGCCTTAGTCACAGCAATCCTGCTTCGTCAGGCTCCCCCTCTCCCGGAGGAGAGGGGGCCGGGGGGTATTACGCTAGGGCAGCTTCAATTACTTATGAAATTTCCCACCCTCCTACTTACCACTGCCCTCGCCGCCCCCCTGCTCGCCCAGGCCCAAACGCTGCCTCTATCGCAGCGCATGGCCGATGCCTTCATGGCCCGGCAGCCCGACTCCATTGTGGTAGGCGGCCGCAGCACCGCCCGCTGGGACTACGAGCAAGGCCTGATGAACCGCGCCCTGGAGCGCGTATGGCAACGCAGCGACAACCCCAAGTATTTCAACTACATCAAGAAAAACATCGACCAGTTTGTAAACAAGGATGGCAGCATCCGCACCTACAAAATGGAAGACTACAACCTTGATAACCTGGCCGTGGGCCACGCCGTGCTGCTGCTGGCCCAGGTATCGGTGCCTGAGCAGGAGAAGTACCGTCTGGCCGCCGCCACCCTGCGCAAGCAGCTCGACGGGCAGCCGCGCACCAAGGCCGGCGGCTTTTGGCACAAGCAGAAATACACCAACCAGATGTGGCTCGATGGCCTCTACATGGCCGAGCCGTTCTACGCCGAGTACAGCGCACTAAGCAGCGATAATAAGGGACTCGACGACGTAGCCAAGCAATTTGAGCTGATTGAGAAAAATCTTGTTGACCCCAAAACGGGCCTGCTCTACCACGGCTACGACGAAAGCCGCGAGCAGAAATGGGCCAACAAAACCACCGGCCAGTCGCCCAACTTCTGGGACCGGGGCATCGGCTGGTACGCCATGGCACTCGTG
>CAXUKA010000062.1:0-22642 GCA_964251335.1 uncultured Hymenobacter sp. | reverse complement strand
TCCGTATGCCGTAGCGCATCCGTGCCAGCACTGAAATTACAAACGCACTGCTCATCCTTATTTCCCGCAGGCCTCACTCAAGCGAAAACCCCGTGGGAAATCACTTTCGCGTAGCCCGCACAAAGCGCGTCCGCCCAAAAAAGTCATCTATTACCCGCACCTCTGCAAAGTCGGTTGCCGGAAACAGCGCCGCCGTTTCCGCGCCCAGCGCCTCGTTTATTTCTAAATACACTGCACCGCCCGGCCGTAGCAGCGCAGTCGCCAACGCTGCCAGCCGTTTATAGAACAGCAGCGGGTCAGCATCAGGCACAAAAAGCGCGGTGGCCGGTTCCCAATACAGCACATTGTCGCGCATCTGCGCCCGCTCGCTGTCGCGCACGTAGGGCGGGTTGCTTACCAAAACATCCAGGCTACCGGGTGAAATACCGACTGGCGTAGTAGCCAGAATATCAAGTAGCTGAAACTCCGCTTCCGGTGCGTAGCGGGCGGCGTTGCGCCGCGCCACTGCCAGCGCATCGACCGAAATATCAATGGCCATTGCCCGCACCGGCCGCAGTGCCTGCGCCACGGCCAGCACCAGGCAGCCCGAGCCGGTGCCCACATCAAGCACCGTGAGGCCGCCGCGCCCGGACTGCTCCTGAGCAATTAGCTGGGCCAATTCTTCCGTTTCGGGGCGAGGAATGAGCGTGGCAGGCGATACTTCTAAGTCCATGCCCGCGAAGTGGGCCGTACCCAGCACGTACTGCACCGGCTCGTGAGCCAGCAGGCGGGCCTGAATAGCGGGCAATTGTGCCAGCACCTCGGTGGGCACGGGGGTAGTGGCTTGCATGCGGCGCTGCAAGGGGCTAAGGCCGAGTAGCTGCTCGGTCACCAACGCGGCCAAGGCGGCGGCTTCGGGGCCGGGGTATAGGTCTTGCAGGGCGGCGGTAAGCTGGGCGGTAAACTCGGCGGTGGTCATTGGGCCAAAAGTACGGGTGGGGAAGGGACAGGCTGCAAGGCCTACTTTCGGGGCCGCACTTTACGCGTGGCGGCCGCTACTTTTACCCCTGTTATGCACCACGACGAGCTATTCATGCGCCGCGCCCTCGACTTGGCCGCTCTGGGCCAGGGCACTACCCGCCCCAACCCCATGGTGGGCTGCGTGGTAGTTGGCCCCGAGGGCACCATCATTGGCGAAGGCTACCACCAGCGCCACGGCGGCCCCCACGCCGAAGTCAATGCCCTGGCCAGCGTCGAAAACCAGGAATTATTGCGCCAGAGCCGCGTTTTCGTAACCCTGGAGCCCTGCTCGCACCACGGCAAAACGCCGCCCTGCGCCGACTTGCTCATTGCCAAAGGCGTGCCTGAAGTCATCGTCTGCAACGACGACCCCAACCCGCTCGTGTCGGGCCGGGGTTTGGCCAAGCTGCGAGCCGCCGGGGCCAACGTCAGCACCGGCCTTCTGGCCGAGGAAGGCCGCAAACTCAATAAACGCTTCTTTACTTTTCAGGAAAAAAAGCGCCCCTACGTAGTGCTCAAGTGGGCCGAGTCGGCCGATGGCTTTCTGGCCGGCCCGCACTACCAGCCGGTGCAGATAAGCGGGCCGCAGGCTGGCCTGCTCACCCACAAGTGGCGCACTGAGGAGGCCGCTATTCTGGTGGGCACCCGCACCGCCCTGCACGACAACCCCCGCCTCAACGCCCGCGACTGGCCCGGCCCCCAGCCCACTCGCATCACGCTCGACAAAAACCTGAGCTTGCCCCCGGCGCATCACCTCTTCGACGGCTCGCAGCCTACGCTGGTGTACACGCACCGCCAGCGCGCCAGCCAGCCCAATCTGGAATTTATTGCCCTGCCAACCGACATCGCCGCCGCGCCCGATATCCTGCCCGCCGTGCTTACCGACCTCCACGCTCGGGGCATCGATTCGGTGCTGGTGGAAGGTGGCCCCACGGTCATCGGGGCGCTGTTAGCTAGTGGCTTATGGGATGAGATGCGCGTCTTCCGCAGCCCCAAGCGCCTGGAGCGCGGCGTGGCCGCGCCCCGCGTAGGCTTGCGCAATTGGAAGGCAGTCGAAAACGTCGGGCCGGATAAGTTGTTCTGGTTTGAAAACGAGCACAGCGCTTCGCTGCCGCTGTCACTTCTACAAGAAGTATAAAAACGCTCGTCATGCTGAGCTTGCCGAAGCATCTTGGCTGATGAACTAACCGTGGCGTTGACAACGAAGCGTCCAAGATGCTTCGGCAAGCTCAGCATGACGAGCGTATTAAATCAATTGTAATCAGATAATTATTCAGTTAATGGCCGAAAACCTCTTCATCACCGCTACCGATAAAGCTGCCCGCTACGCCGAGTTGCTGCCCCAAATCGAAGCCCTCACCGCCGCCGAGCCCGACCTCACCGCCAACCTCGCCAACACGGCGGCCGCGCTACGGCAGGCGTTCGGGTTTTTCTGGGTGGGCTTTTATCTGGTGAAGGGCGATGAGCTGGTGCTCGGGCCGTTTCAGGGGCCTATTGCGTGCACGCGCATCTGGCGCGGGCGGGGCGTGTGCGGCACCAGCTGGGCCGAGGCCCGCACGGTGCTGGTGCCCGACGTGGAGGAGTTTCCCGGCCACATCGCCTGTAGCTCCGACTCAAAGTCGGAAATCGTGGTGCCCGTGCTCAAGAACGGCGAAGTAGTGGCCGTGCTTGACGTAGACAGCGATAAGCTCAATGACTTCGACCACGACGACCAAGCGGCACTGGAACAGCTGATGACCTTGGCAGCCAGCTGGTTTTAATAAAAAACGGTATGAAAAAGCATTGGTTGTGGCTGCTCGCGCTCGGGCTGGCGGCCTGCGGACAGCAGTTGGAAATAGCGTCCGACGTGGCCCTGAAACATCAGGACGACGCTGCTTTTCAGCGGCAGATAAAGCTATTGCAAGCCGAGCGGGTGAAGGTATCGGCCACCGCTCCCAGTGGTACGGGGCCAGTCGTGCTCACGCTAGAAGTACTCAACCCCAGCAGTCCGCCCGAGCAACACCCCGATACCCTGAAGCTGCGGGTACGTAAGCTGGCGCACCTGCTGGTGGCCGACCTAGCCAGCCCCGACCGCTACCAGGTCGTAAACGCCCAGGCTACTTTCAAGAGTGGCGGCCTCTTTTCGCTGGGCAGCAGCTCAACTAGCAACAGCTCCCAAGCTTTCATTTACCCGATAGCCAGCCTGAAATAGCCGCCCGCCGGGCCGTTGTTTTTGCTGCTACCTTCATCGCATGGATTCTCCCAGTTCTTCCCTTTCTCCCACCGCTGCGGCCCCCGCTGCCGAACCGCTCGTGGTAATGGGCGCGGGCCTAGTAGGCACGTTATTAGCCTTGTACCTCACGCGGCGCGGCCACCCGGTGCACCTCTACGAGCGCCTGCCCGACCCCCGCAAGGCCGGCCTGCGCGAGTCGCGCTCCATCAACCTGGCTTTGTCCGACCGGGGCTGGCGCGGGCTGGCGGGCGTGGGCGTCACCGACGATATCCGCAAGGTGGGCATCCCCATGTACCGCCGTGTGATGCACGACCAGCGCGGCCAGCTCACCTACCAGCCCTACGGCCAGGAAGGCCAGGCGATTTTTTCGGTGAGCCGCGATAGTCTCAACCGGACGCTACTCAACCTGGTAGAAGTTAAGCCTCAAGTAGAAATCACTTTCGGCCAGAAGCTCACGCAGCTCGACCTGCCCGGCCGACGCCTGCACCTGCGCGACGTAGGTAGTGGGCGGGAATACGACGTGCCCTACCAGCGCCTCTTTGGGGTCGATGGCGCGTGGTCGGCGGTGCGCGGGGCTATGCAGCGGCTCGATAGAGCCGATTACTCGCAGCAATACCTGGAATATGGGTATAAGGAGTTGACCATTGCGGCGGGGGCCGGCGGCACCTGGCAGATGGAGAAAAACGCCCTGCACATCTGGCCGCGTGGCAACTACCTCATGATTGCGCTGCCCAACCTCGATGGGTCGTTCAATGCCACGTTGTTCTTCCCGTACGAGGGCGCGCTGTCGTTCGACAGCCTGCGCACGCCCGAGGAGGTAGAGAAGTTTTTCGGCGAGGTATTCCCCGATGTGGTGCCGCTGATGCCGGAGCTGGATACCGAGTTTTTCGACCACCCCACGGGCTCGCTCGTCACCATCCGCTGCTGGCCCTGGAGCTACCAGGATTCGGTGCTGCTACTCGGCGATGCGGCCCACGCCATCGTGCCCTTCTACGGGCAGGGCATGAATGCCGGCTTCGAAGACTGCACCGTACTCGACCGCCTGCTCGACGAGCTGGGCGAAGAAAACTGGGGCGAGGTGCTCGACCAGTTCGAGCGCCTACGCAAGCCCAACACTGATGCCATGGCCGAGCTGGCCCTCTACAACTTCGTAGAGATGCGCGACCGCGTAGCCGACCCGCGCTTCCTGCTACAAAAGCGCATCGAAGCCAAAATCGCCGCCCAATACCCCAATAAGTGGCTGCCGCTCTACTCCCGCGTCACCTTCTCGCCCGACACGCCCTACGCCGAGGCTTGGGCCGCCGGCCAGCGCCAGGAAGCCATTATGGCCCAGCTCATGCCGCACATTCAAGATGAAAGCGACTTTGAGAAACCGGAGGTGCAGGAGCTTGTGAAAGCAACGATTGATAAGCAATAAAAAACGTCTGTCATTGCGAGCGCAGCGAAGCAATCGCACCCGAACGGAACCCGAGCGGCTCGTCCTGATGCGATTGCTTCGCTTCGCTCGCAATGACAGACGTTTTATTGTCTGATAAGCAGCTAACTACGGTGCTACCGTAATCGTCCGCGTCACCGAATTGTACGGGCCGGGGATGAGGCCACCACGCTTATCCACCAGTTCCAGCTTGATGGTGGCTTGGCCAGCCGGCAAGCCTTCCATCATGTAAGGCAGCCATTGGTCGAGCATGAACTCAGTGCCGTTGATAGTGGCGCGCACCTTGTTGCCGTTGGTGGCTAGGGTAGTATTCACCAAGTAGAAGTCCAGCATAATCTTCTTGGCATCGGCCCCCGAGTAGGTGTCCTTAGGGCGGCTGTAGAAAAGGGCGGGCGCTTTCACGTCGAAGTCCATAGCTGGGGTGCCGGCTGGCGGCGTGCCTACCGTAATCATCCGCAAGTCGTACGCACCCATGTGCTTGAGGCTTTCGTGGTACGAGCGCGACAGGAACGACAGGATAACGTGCTGCCCATCAGGGATGGCTTGCGAAAACTTAGTGTCGTATTCCGCGATGTAGGGCTGGTCGTCGATGATGAGGTGAATATGCTGGCCCTTCATCGAGTTGGCCATTTGCATGGCGTGGTCGCTACCCGTCATCTTGGTCAGCGCGAAATTGCTGAGGTCGTAGGAAAAGGATACCGGGCTGGCCACCGTGGAGCCAGCCACGGGCGTGGTAAGCTGCATCTGGGCCGTCGGGAATTTGGGCGAGTCGTCGAAGGGCGTCAGGGTGATGCCGTTTTTGGTTTGCGCATCGCCGGCTACTGAGTTGGCGGGGCTTTGGGCGCCGAGGGCAGTATTGCGGTCGGCGGGGCCGTTGGTAGAGGCGCTTTCGGCTTGCTGCGAGGTGTTGCAGCTGCCCAGCGCCAGCAGGGCAGCCAGGGCCAGCGAACCGCCAAGCGGTGAAAATGCGTATTTCATAAAGGTGAGAGCGTGAAAAGGTGAGAAAGAAGCGTGTAACCCCTACAGTACGGCGCGGGCTGACTTAAGGGTTTGAACGGGCTTCGCTAACTTCGCGTAGTCATCTACTGGTTGCTGCTAGCAGGGTGGGGCTGGGGCCGGTTGCGTAGGCAACGCAGGCCGCCAGCGCCATTCGCTACCAGTAGTTGGCAGTCATCAATCAGCAACCAACACAATTACTCCCACTAATTATGGCTGATAACCTGCCCGACCACATCCCCTCGCTCGACCTCGCCGACTTCCGTTCGGGCGACCCCGCGCGCAAAGCCAAGTTCGTCAAAGAACTAGGTGATGCTTACCAAAGCATTGGCTTCATCGCCCTCAAAAACCACGGCCTCAACGAGGAGCAAACCAAAGCCCTGTATCACGACGTGCAGGCGTTTTTCCAGCTACCCGACCCGGCCAAGCAAGCCTACGAAGTGCCCGAGCTGGCTGGCCAGCGCGGCTACATCAGCAAAGGCAAGGAGCACGCCAAGGGCCGCAACACCGGCGACCTGAAGGAGTTTTACCACGTCGGCCAAGAGGTTGAGGGCGAAGACCCCGTGAAAGACCAGTACCCCGCCAACATCTGGCCGAAAGAAGTGCCCCGCTTCGAGCAAAGCACCATGAAGGCCTACCGCACCCTGGAGGCCGCTGGCAAAGACGTGCTGCGCGCCATTGCGCTGTATCTGGAACTGCCCGAGAATTATTTCGACGATAAAGTGGTGAATGGTAACAGCATTCTGCGCCCTATCCACTACTTCCCCATCGAAGACCCCGACGCGGTGCCCGCCGATGCCGTGCGCGCCGCTGAGCACGGCGACATCAACCTCATCACGCTGTTGATGGGTGCCAGCGCCGACGGCCTCCAAGTGAAGCGCCGCGACGGCAAGTGGATTGCTATCACCGCCCTGCCCGACCAGATTGTGGTGAACGTAGGCGACATGCTCCAGCGCCTCACCAACGGCGTGCTCAAAAGCACCATCCACCGCGTGGTAAACCCGCCCCGCGAAAAAATGAACACCTCACGCTACAGCATCCCGTTCTTCATGCACCCGCGCTCGGAAATGAGTTTGGCGGCTCTGCCACACTTGGTTACGGCCGACAACCCAAAGAAGGAAGCCGACATCACGGCAGGCGAGTTCTTGAACGAGCGGCTGATTGAGCTGGGGTTGAAGAAGAAGTAAGTAATAAGCTGATGTTTGAGAAAGCGGCTGGCCTGGAAGGGCCAGCCGCTTTTTTTGTAGCGCGTGAACCTCACCCCCCGGCCCCCGCTCCAAAAAAGAGGGGGAGCCTGACGAATGCTACCGTTTGCCTGCGTCCGCTTGCGGGCAGCTCCCCCTCTTTTTTGGAGAGGGGGCCGGGGGGTGAGGTTTACGCAAGCACAACATTTACGTACAAAGCCTTTTTTCCTTCTATGACCAATTCCACCCGGCTCGAACACGATTTTCTGGGCGAACTGCCCATTCCCACCGACGTTTACTACGGCATCCAGACCCTGCGGGCAATGGAAAACTTCGCCATCACCGGCATCCCGATAAAGTCGGAGCCGCTATTCGTGCAGGCGCTGGCGTATGTCAAAAAAGGCGCAGCCCTCGCCAATAAAGAGCTGGGCGTGCTGCCCGCCGCCATTGCCGATGCCATTGTGGCGGCCTGCGACCGGGTGGCGACCGGCGAGTTCGATAGCCAGTTTCTGACCGATATGATACAGGGTGGCGCGGGCACGTCGGTGAACATGAACGCCAATGAGGTAATTGCCAACGTGGCCCTCGAAATCATGGGCCACCAAAAAGGCGAGTATCAATATTGCCACCCCAACAACCACGTAAATTGCTCGCAAAGTACCAATGACGCCTACCCAACGGCGTTCCGCATCGCGCTGAATAACAAGCTGGTGAGCTACCGCGATGCGCTGCGCCAGCTCGCCGACGCGTTCGCCGCCAAAGGCGAGGAGTTCAAGAACGTGCTCAAAATGGGCCGCACCCAGCTGCAAGACGCCGTGCCCATGAGCATGGGCGACGAGTTTCACGCCTTCGCCACCAACCTACGCGAGGAGCTGCTCCGCATCGACGACTCGCGCCGGCTCATCTCCGAAATCAATATGGGGGCTACCGCCATCGGCACCGGCGTAAACACGCCGCCCGGCTACGCCGGCCTCGTGACCCACCATTTGCGTCAGGTAACCGGCCTCGACTTATTGTTAGCCGGCGACCTCATCGAAGCCACCTACGATACTGGCGCTTACGTGCAGCTCTCGGGCGTGCTCAAGCGCACAGCCGTGAAGCTGAGTAAGATATGCAATGACCTGCGGCTGCTGAGCAGCGGCCCGCGCACGGGTTTCAATGAGATAAACCTACCAGCTTTGCAGCCCGGCAGCAGTATCATGCCCGGTAAGGTGAACCCGGTAATCCCGGAAGTGGTCAATCAGACGGCCTTCTACGTCATCGGGGCCGACACGACGGTGACGATGGCCGCCGAAGCGGGCCAGCTGCAACTCAATGTGATGGAGCCGGTTATCTCCTTTGCGCTCTTCACCAGCATCACCTACCTCACCAATGCCAGCCACACGCTGCGCGAAAAGTGTGTGGTCGGCATCACGGCCAACGCCGAGCACGCGGCCAATATGGTGTACAACAGCATCGGCATCGTGACGCAGTTAAACCCCGTGCTGGGCTACGAAACCTCGGCCAGCATTGCCAAGGAAGCACTGCAAACCGGCAAGTCGGTGCACGACATCACCGTGACCGAGCGTGGCCTGCTGACCCAGTCGAAATGGGATGAGATTTTCACGTTTGAAAACCTGATACGGCCGGTATTTATTCAGTAGTAACGCGAACTTTCCAGTTCGCGGGCGAGCGCAGCGAGCAGCCACGTAAGCAAACGTCTGCAAGCGTCGATACGCCCGCGAACTGGAAAGTTCGCGCTACTACTGATTAACGTTCGCAAGCATTGATACTCGCTACGCCCGCCGTTACAGGTTAATGGTCTTATCGTTATCGATTGCGTCCTATCTTCGGGAACCCAATTCCCCCGCTCTGTGCTTCCTGAAACCCTCGTGCTAGCTACTTCTGCCGAGCCGCTGGCCCCGCCAGGGGCTGTGCCGTCGCGGCGCGAAGGACGGCGGATGCGGCGCACACGCAATGTTATTTTTCTGAAAGACGTGCTCGGGCTGGCCTGCACGGCCTTTGGTGGCCCGCAGGCCCACGTGGCCATGATGCTGCGCCTGCTCGTGAACAAGCGCCGCTACCTCACCGCCGCCGACCTGCTGGAACTGCAAGCCCTGTGCGCGCTGCTTCCCGGCCCCACCTCGACCCAGACGATTACGGCCATCGGCTTGCGGCTGGGTGGGCCCAATCTGGCATATTTAACCCTGATTATCTGGTGCTTGCCGGCGGTGCTGATTATGACGCTGGCGGGCCTGCTGCTCAGCCACGTCGATGGTGGCCGCACGGCGCATCTGGTGCAGTTTGTGCAGCCGGTGGCGGTGGGCTTCGTAGCGTTTTCGGCTTACCGCATTGCGGAAAAAGTCATTCATACCAAAACCTCAGTGGCCTTGATGGTGGCGGCCGCCATGATAGCCTACTTCCAGCAATTGCCGTGGGTGCTGCCGGTGCTGCTGCTGGCGGGCGGCAGCGTGACTACGCTACGCTACCGCAAGCACGCCGTGGTGCAAGACAAAAAGCCCCTGCGCGTGGAGTGGCCCAATTTTGTGCTGTGGCTGGGCATCTTCCTGGGCGCGGCCTTGCTGGGGCACTACACCGACCTGCTACCGGTGCGCCTGTTTGAGAATTTCTACCGCAACGGCTCGCTCGTTTTTGGCGGCGGGCAGGTACTGGCTCCGTTGCTGTTTGCTGAATTTGTGGAGTTTAAGCATTACCTCACAGCCCCAGAATTCTTGTCGGGGCTGGGTGTGGTGCAGGCGCTGCCGGGGCCAAATTTTTCGTTTGCCTCCTACATCGGAGCACTGGCTATGCGGCCGACGGGCATGGGGCTAGGTGGCCAACTGCTGGGCGCGGCCGTGGGCGCGGCGGGCATCTTCTTGCCTGGCACCTTCTTGATATTCTTTGCGATACGCTTTTGGGATGGCCTGCGCCAGTACCGCGTAGTGAAAGCTTCGCTCGAAGGCGTGAATGCCGTGAGCGCCGGGTTGGTATGCTCGGCAGCACTGCTGCTTTACCACCCGCTGCCCGACCGATTACTCGACTTGCCGGGGCTGCCTACGGGTTGGCACTTGCCGCTCAACCCGCTGCTGGTGGGCATCACATTTCTGGTGTTGCTCTGGGAGCGGGTGCCGAGCGTGGCGATTATTGGGGTGGCGTTGCTGGCCGGGTGGCTGGTGGGGTAAAATCAATGAGTGAATGAGTGAGGGGTGAATGAGTGAATGTCAACAGAATCATTCACTCATTCACTCATTCACCCCTCACTCATTCACTCATTGACCTTATCCTTTCTTGGCAGTCGCGAAGCGCTTATCCGCCTCGGGCCAGTTCACCACATTCCAGAAGGCGGCGATGTACTCGGGACGCTTATTCTGGTACTTCAAATAATAGGAGTGCTCCCATACATCGAGGCCCAGCACGGGCGTGCCGCGCACGATACCGGGCAAGTCCATTAACGGATTGTCCTGGTTGGGCGTGCTGGAAATGAAAAGCTTACCAGTTTTGTCCACGCTCAGCCAGGCCCAGCCCGAGCCGAAGCGCGTGGTAGCGGCTTTGGTAAATTCCTCCTTAAACTTATCGAACGAGCCGAAGTCTTTCGTGATGGCGGCGGCCAGCGCGCCGGTGGGCTGCCCGCCGCCCTTTTGGGCCAGCAGCGTCCAGAACATCGAGTGGTTGTAGTGCCCGCCCGCGTTGTTGCGGATGGCATCGGGCTGGGTGCTGGCAGTGGCCAACAGGTCGGCCAGTGGCAGCTTTTCCTGGGGCTTGCCGGCTACGGCCTCGTTCAGCTTCGAAACGTAGGTTTTGTGGTGCGCATCGTGGTGGATTTCCATCGTGCGGGCATCGATGCTCGGCTCCAGCGCATTAAAGGCGTAGGGCAGCGGCGGCAGCGTAAATGGCCCGTCGGCCATCGGTGTGGCGCGGGCTTCGCGCAGAAAACGTTCTTCCTGGGCGCGGGCCAGCACGGCGGGGCTAACGAGGGCGCTGAGCGCGAACGCCGTGGCGTTCTTGATAAAATCACGTTTGAGCATGGCTTATATACCGTGCGCCGCAAAAATGGTTTAGGCCCATTAAGCTCATTTAGGACAAAAAGGCGGTGCTCAGTAAAGCACTGAGCCCACCGCCAACGCAGAATAGCTACGGCTTGAGTGGCCGAAATGCTTGCAGGCCAGCCAGCATCGGCGGCAACTCCTTCAGTAGTCCCGCCAGCTCGGTGGCGGGCACCACCGGGTAGCAGGAAGCGTAGAAACCAGTATTAGGCTGCTGGTTTATTTGGACGCTAACGAGGCGTTGCTGGTTGAGAAAGTAATAGTTGTGAAAGGTAATCTGGCCGCACGAGCCCATGCGTGAAGCATTCACATAGACGTTCTCGATGTACACTACTTCGTTTTGCACGAAGTAATACCGAACCGTAGCGGATGAAAACAGCTCCCCCCGCATCGCCACTATCTGTTGCAAATCGCCTTGCTGGGTGTAGAGGGCCGTGTACTTGCGGCCGAACGTCGGCAGCGACTGCGCGCCTTGTTTGCCGGTTGGCGGAGGCTGCATAGCGGCGGTAAAATCAACACGCCGGAGTGTAGCATCCTGGCTAACAGCGGGGACATCGACTGGGCTGGGCGGCGTTTGGCGGCTGGTATTCGGCCGCTGGCCAAACGCCACTGGTCCTGCCAGCAATAGCAACGCTAATAGAGTGTTGTGTATAGTATTATCGATTCGTGATTTCCACATACGCTTTGCCGGTCACGGGCTGGCCATTGTGCGTGCCCGTGACGCGGCACATGCCCTCCCAATAATACATGGTGAAGGCGTGGAAAAAGCGTAGCGCCAGCTCCTGCTGCGGCACCAGCGGCTCCACGGTGAGGTCGTAGCCCTGGGCGGGCACCTGCACGCGCCACTTGGCGGGGTATTTCTTTTTTGACTTGGGACTCAGCCAGTAGGTGAGGGGCGTCAGTTGGAAGTCATTGCCAGAGAGGTGCAGGTTCTGGTTATCGGCCGAGAAGTATGAGCCGTTGTTGAGGCTTTGGCCGGTTTCGCTGTTGCGGAGCGTGTTCAGCATCAGCTCGGTGCGCTGGGGTACTTCGGCCTTGGGCTGCTCGTCGAGCTGGATGCTGAGCCAGTCCCAGCCCACGCCTTTTGTTACGATACTGGTGCAGTTCCACTGGCGGTCGTACCAGAGGTCGCCGGCTACCTGATGGGTTTTGCCAGCCACGGTGAGGGTGCCGGTGGTGGCCAGGCGCGGGTACGAGTAGTAGCCGGCCAGCACGCCGCTGCCGTAGTTTTCGTAGCCGGTGCCGCCGTGCAGCAGCACGGGCTTGGTAGGCGTAGTGCTGAGGTTGAGGGCGTAGCCGGCGTTGGCTTTGCCGGTAAGGGCGGCTTGCAGCTGGTACTTGCCTTCCTGGCCGTCAAATTTCCAGGTTTGGCCAGCTTTGCCATCGCGCAGGCGCAGCGGCAACGAGTCGGTAAGCAGGCGCGGCAGCTTGTCGAGCTGGTAGTCGTAGTTGAAATGCTGGCCCTGCGGGTCGGTAATGGCCACGTTTACCATCTGGTAGTCGTCTTTGCCATCCTTCAGGTTGAAGTGGAAGAACACGTATTCCACGCCAAACTCTTCGCCGCTGGCCTGGTCGCGCAGGTGGCCGGTGAGGTACCACCACTCCAGCGAGTTTTTGGGGTGCACTGCCTCTTCGTGGGGCAGCTCGGCGCGGGTGGCCGTGGGGTTGAAGCGGGTGGTCGGCACGGGCTTGAACGTGGAGCAAGCCGACAGCAGCAGGCAAAACAGCGCCAGAGAACGGTAGAACATATCCCTGAGCAAAGGCTTTTTCGAGCCGAAAAGTTTGGCTGAAAGCTAGTTTTTGCCTGAGCCGGGCGGGGCGACGGGTGGTGGCATTACCCGTATTTTACCTAAAGCAAAATTGAATCTTAGCAGCGAAGGCAACAATCGGATGACTAAGGGTGCCGGAGTAGGGTTGTCTTTAAAGCTGACTACGACCTGCTGCCGCTCGAAAGAGACATGACCGGCCGAAACAGCTAATAATAATTCGCCTTTTTTGGCTAACTCCCAATCACTAGAGAAAGAGAGGAAAAACTCTCCGCGCTCATTCGTGACAGCGCCATATTCGGTGCCCTCAATAAATACGTAAGCGTCACGCAGAGGTGTTTTTAGCGAATCATCCAGCACCACCCCGCTGATAACGATGCGGGTGTGGCGATTAGCCGCCGTAAGTAGCGGGAGCTGGGTTGGCGGTAGCTGTGGCGGCAGGGCCGAAGCCGATTGCCAACCCAGAAAAGCCGTGATAGCCAGCAGCCAGCGCCGTAGGCCCGTCGGGGCACCACTGGCACTTGCATGGCGGCGCACACGCGCTGCCCTGGCCGCTCGGCCAGGTAGGCTAGCACCTCGGCTTCGCTCAGGCGGGTGAAGTCGATGACTTCGGTTTGGCAGCGGGCGCAGTGCCAGCCGGCCTCAGTGGGCGAGAGTGCTTGTTGGCTGACTAGGCAAGGGCGAGGAATAGTGACGGAGTGACTCGGCATAGTTTCAAGCTGTTAGCGAAAGCGCGGTATTTTATGACGCTCAAGGCGCAATAGGTATGGCTGGACGTTGCTTGACACTAGGTCAGCGCAGGCCTCTGTAGCGTATCGGTCATAGCGCTTGGGCGGGCGGCGAACGGCGCAGATGGAGGAAAAAAACACTACGCTATCCGAGGCTACAGCAAAGCAGAACTTTCCTCGCGCATTGGTTTTGGTAACGAGGCTTGTAGCGACTAGCGAATCTGACCAGAGGGTGACAGTAACTTTTCTTGCAGGCGTGCCGTGTGTAGTATACACCACTCCGCTGATGGTGGTAGTGGCAATTGTTAGCGGCGAATTGGGTTTCGTTACTTCCTGGCCTTGAGCAGGTAAGGCTACCAGCATATGTAGGCCTATCAGCATTGTCGTGGCCCCGGCCCAATGCCGCCATCCGGCTATTAATAGGTGGGCTTTGTGCGAATTGAGACTCGACATTGGCTAAATATATCCAGCTGCAAGGCATTAGCGCCGAAAGGGCCGGGTCAGCCAGTATTTGCTCCAGCTAACAAACGCGCGCGGGTGCCAGGGGTACGGCTTGCGAGCATTATAGCCCCCTACTACTATCATTTCGCCAAGACCCATGACAGCGGCAGTGAGCTTGATAGGAAGCGGGGCAGTGGTGCTGAAGCTGGCAATGGCCACTGGCTGGTTGGTGTAGCCAACGAAGCTAACCACCAGCATACCTGACGCATCGTGTTCAGTAAGCGTCAGCTCAAACTCACCATTGGCCCCAGTGCTTACGCCCCGCGAAGTGCCCTGTACCACCACTGTTACGCCCGGCAGCCGGTCGCCAGTAGTGGCATCGGTCACGATGCCGCGCACTACCAGGGGCTCATCTGCTCCGCGAGGCATAGTGGCAGAGGCTTGAGTAGGTTTTGGCGCTGCTGCCGCGGTAGCGCTGAGGGCCGAGCTACTGGTAATAGGCGTTGGGCCGCCGCCCGACTGGGGGCTACTCGCCTGGGCTGCTACTCGCCCACTGCCCAGCACCCCACCGAGCGCCAGCACCGAAGCCAGCCAGCTACGCCACCGATTGACTGTGGCCGCCGGCTGCAACGGCCGCCCCAACTGCTCTGCCCGAAACCGCCCGCAGGGTTGGCTGCCTGCCCGTGCCAGGTAAGTTAAAATCTCGGCATCCGTTTTCTGCGTGAAATCGACTACTACCTTCTGGCACGCCGCGCAGTGGCGGCCCGTGCTGGTGGGCGTCATGGCGGCCCAGCTTTCGTGGCAGGGACTCTGTACCTGTATGAAAGGCTTGGCCATCGTATTAAGGTAGAATGGTTACACTGCTAGTCAAGAAGGTTTTAGCGGCCCAGTGCTCGGGCCACCAGGTATTTGCTGCGGTTGAAAAGGGCGCGGGGGTGCCAGGGCCACGGTCGGCGTTGGCTTATGTTGATACCTGTGACTATGACTCCCATCACAAGCTCCCCACTGGGTTGCAGCACTACATCGAACGGGGCATTGGTGCCCGTAGACGCTGTCTGCTCGATGGTAGTGTAGCCGATATATTGGAAGCTCAACTGCATTGTTGAGGAATCGCCCGGTACGGTTAGCGTAAAGGCGCCATTGACATCGGTTGATGTGCCCAGTGTTGTGCCCTTGAGCAATACAGTTACGCCTGGCAGCGGTGACTGAGTGCCTCCCTCGCGAACTATGCCAGAGAGGTTACGCGAGCTTCCGGGCCGCAAGGCCGGCTGCACCTTGGCCGGACTGCTGGGCGTATAAACTGGCTCTTGAGCAGGCGAAGCAGCCATTGGTACGGGGCCAGCAGAGCCGCCTACGATGGTTTGGGCCGCCGCTTTATGCCCCAGCAATGCACCTAGGCTGCCGAGTGCCAGCACCACCCTCAGCCAAGGCCGCGGGCGGTGGCCGTCAGCCACTGGTTGCAAGGGCCGCGCCAGTTGGTCGGCCCGCAAGCGGCCGCATGCGTGGCTGCTGCTTCGCGCCAGGTAAGCCAGGATTTCGGCATCGGTCTGCTGCGTAAAATCCACCACTGTTTTCTGGCAGGCGGCGCAGTGTCGCCCAGTGCCAGTAGGTGTCATGGCCGCCCAGCTTTCGGCGCAAGGAGTCGGAACTTGAACGTAAAGAGGTGTCATAAGTGCCAAATGTATAGGGTACTACCTTCAATCAGTGCCGAAAAGGCTGCGTGAGCCAGCGCCAAAACGAGTGCGGATGCCAGGGCCAAGGAGTAGGGGCAGGGTCTTCGATACGAATGGCGATTGTCCCACCAGTAATGTCCTGCCGGGTTTGGATGCCGTAGCCAACTATGGTAGCGCCGTCTGCTGCCGGGTCGGCCTGTAGCGCCAGTTGCATAGGCGTAGAAGATGCGGCGGCTATGTGCACGGTTTCGGACTGGTAGCCCGCGTAGTGTAGCACCAGCGCCCGCCCGGTGCGCGGACGCTGAGCGGGCAGCGGCAAACTGAAATTGCCAGCCTCATCGGTCATCGTCGAGCGGTTCTCGCCTTTCAGAAAAATAGCAACCCCCGGCAAAGGCTCGTGCGTGGCCGAGTCGCGCACGGTGCCGTGCAGCAGCTTGAGCGCAGGCATCGCCGGCCGATGCTTGGGATTCGCTTTCTTGTGCGGGTGTGCGGTGGTGCGTGGGCCAGCGGTTGGGGTGCCGGTAGCCGCCGTTGGGCCAGCCCGCAGCCCCCACGCGGCTACGGCCAGTGCCAGCCAAGTGCGCCAGCGGGCGGCCGGGCGGCTCTGCAAGGCGGGCAGTAGCGGCCGGCTTAGTTGGTCGCTACTGAGGCGGCCGCAGGTTTCGCGGCCGTCCATCTGCCGGAAATAAGCCAGGATTTCAGCGTCGGTCTTTTGGGTGAAATCCACCACCGTTTTTTTGCATGCGGCGCAGTGGCGGCCGGTGGCCGTGGGCGTCATCGCGTCCCACTTTTCATGGCAGGGCTTGGGGATATGAATAGAAGTCTGCCGCATAACACTGAGTAAATAAGCTACATAAACCAAAAATCCAAGAGCTTATTACCTGAATGGCCGCGTGAGCCAGTGCTTGCTCCAGTTGAAAAAGCGGCGTGGGTGCCAGGGCATGGGTGGCTTGGCCGCATACGTAATAACTACTTCGCCCATTAGCATGTGGGTGTCAGTTGCCAGCGCGATGTCTAGCGGCTGCGCTAGCTCAGTAGCGGATACTAGCCGTTCAATGCTCTCATAGCCAATAAGCGACACTTGCAGTTGCACCGGCAGGCTGTCGGCGGCAGTGATGGGTATCGAAAACTCACCATTCGCATCGGTGCTCACACCTCGCACTGGGCCTTTTAACAGCACTGTTACACCTGGTAGCAACTCATGAGTGCTGGCATCGCGCACTACGCCGCGCAGCGTAAGCACACCACCTGGTAGCGGTGCCGACGCAGCGGGCGCAGGCACCGCATTGGTAGCGGGGCTGCTAGCTAGCCCCAACCCACTGGCCGGGGTAGCCGGAACGGGACCAGCACTAGTAGAGTACATGTATTGCGTGGGCTGAGCGGTGGCTTTGGATGCCAGTAGCGCGCCTAAGCTGCCGGCCGTTAGCACGGCTCCCAGCCAGTTGCGCCAGCGGCTGGCAGCTACGGCTGGCTGTAGAGTCTGCACCAACTGCCCTACCTGAAAGCGCCCGCAGGTTTTGCCCGCGCCTACTTGCCGAAAATAGGCCAATACTTCGACTTCAGTCAGTTGCGTAAAATCCACCACCGTCTTGGCGCACGCCGTGCAGTGGCGGCCGGGGCCGCTGGGCGTCATGGCGTCCCAGCGCTCGGAGCAGGGCTGCGGAATGCGGAGAATAAAGCTAGGGGGCGGCATCGGTCAAGCAGGTATGCTTATCCGATGCCGCCCCCTGCTCGATTGCACACGCACAGGCTAATAATTTTTTAACTCCACCCGCTGCAATTCCTGCCAATGCACGTTGCTCGCATCGAGCGGCGCGTTGGTTTTGAGCAGCGTGCCCTGGCCGTCGGAGTACACGTGGTTGTAGTCGTCGCGCACGGTTACCCGCTCGCCGGTGGTGGGGGCTTCGAACTTGGTATCGCCGCGCAGGCCATCGTCAAACGCCTCGTTAATACGGGCTTGCGACTTGCTTTTATTGTCGGCAATCTCCTTGTAGGTCTTGCGCTGGTACTCCTGAAAGTCCTGCTGAATGGCACGCCGCCTCCCGTCTTCTATCTGGTTCGAGCGCTGGCCGTTGTTCACGAGCTGCTGGTTTTGCCGGAGCCAGCTGGGGTTGAGCACCACCGAGGCGCGGGCCGTCGTGACATAGGCAAAAGTAGCTGGCAAATTGCTGGTAGCTTGCGTAATGCTAGGCAAAGCTGTCCAGTTGTAATAGGTGTCGCCGTTCACGTTGGTTGGGTTCACATTCACGGTGCACTCGATGCGGGCGAGGCGGCCGTTGGGCAGGCGGCCATCGATGTAGGCGCTGCTGCGGCGCATGGTGCCCTGGGGCGACAGGCGCTGCTCGTGCTCGCCGACGTACTCCAAGTGCAGGCCGCGCTGGGTTAGCCGGGGCATTAGCACCCGCTTGAGATAGGCGAGGGCCGACATCGGGGCCATTTCGTACTCATTCGTGCGCTGGGGCATGCCCATCATGGCGGCTTGCTGGCGGCCGTAGCGGGCCATTTGGCCATCAACAAAGTAGTACGGCTGCTCGGGCAAAAACTCAATTTGCCGCTGGCCATCGGGCGCGGTCAGGTGCACGTAAATCTGGTTGATGGGGGTCGCGCCGTTCCACTTCCGGGTAAACGACTGCTGCATCTGCCACCCCGTCGGGATTTTCAGCGCCATCGCAATCTCGTTGTTCATGCCGGGGTCTACGATGCCGCGCACCTCGTAGGGCGCGGCCGGGCGGCGCGGGGGCGCAGCAGGCTGGGGGGCCGTCGCCTCGGCGGCAACGTCGGCCGAAGACGCCGTCGAAGCTGCCGCCGTAGTGGCAGCCGGTGTTTCAGCGGTTGCAGTAGCTTTTTCGGCCGGGGCACTGCCGCAGCCCGCAGCCTCATCCGCTAGCCCGATAAGCAATAGGGAAACGGATTTTTTCATGGGATTGGCCGGTTGGCGAGGGCTAATAGTTCTTCAGTTCCACCTGCTGCAATTCCTGCCAATTGACATTGCCTGCGCTGAGGGGTGCGTTGGTAGCCAGCGTGTGGCCCTGCCCATCTTGGTACACGTGGCTATAATTGTTGTCCACTTTCATGCGCTCGCCGGTATCGGGGTTTTGGTACAGCGTGCGGCCCCCTAGGTAGTCGCTAAAGGCCTCAGCCACCTGCCCATTGGCCCGCTGCTGGGCCACCCAGTTGGCATGGTGCTGGGCAAACTGCTGGTGCTGCTGATACAGGCGCGCCTGCGCCTGCTGTAGCATAGCCTGCGTTTGCTGCTGGCGCAGTTTGTCGTTGGCCTCGGCCCCGCGCTGCTTGAGGGCGGCGTTTTTCCGCGCCCACTCAGGGTTCACCACCGTCGACTTGTCGATGGCAGCTTGCTGGGCGATGGCCGTGGCCAGGTCGCCATCGGTTTGGATAATCAGGTTGCCGGCCATCCAATTGTACATGGTAGCCATGCGCCCCGCCGTGGGGGTAGAAACGGGGCCGCTAAACACCACCAGCTGGGTTTTCAGGCGCAGCTTGCGGCCGTTGGGCAGCACCGCATCCACGTAGCCGCTAGCCGATTGGCCATGCGTCTTCGGGTCGGTTTGCACGGGCTCCTGGTGCTCGGCCACCACCCGCACCTGTAGCTTGGCTTTTTGGGCCAGCAGCGGCAGCAGCACCTGCTTGAGGTAGGGCACGGGCAGCATCGGAGCCACGAAAAATTTGTCGTGCTGGCCACTTTGCTGCTCGCCCATGCGCATTATCTGCTGCATCTGCGGGTCGTCGACGTAGTAATACGTGAGCTGGGGCAGCGCCTCAAACACAGTGTGCCCACCGGGCGAGGCCACGGCGTTGTACAGCGTTTCGACTGGGTAATTGTCAATCCAATGCCGCGTAAGCGACTGCTGCAACGTCCAGCCGTGCGGAATCTTAAAAGCGAAGGCCACGATGCCGTTTAGGCCGGGGTCGAAGATGCCACGGATATCATAGCGCGGCGCAGCGGGTGGAGTAGTAGGCGACATAGCAGCGGGGGGATGAGCGGCGGCACTAGCAGCTTCAGAAGCTGGGGCGCTGCCGCAAGCAGCCACGCTGGCCCACAAAGCCAGCAGTGTAGACAGGTTTTTCATGCAGGGGGAAAGGAGAGCTTATTTTCAAGAAAAAAGTAAAGTTTCGTAGATGATAATTATATGAATAGTTATTTTATTGATTTCTAAATTCCACTCACTGTAACTCCTGTCAATTCAGCGCGCCCATATCCAGTGGTGCACTGCTGTCGTGCGGGGACAGCGGCCTTTTCTGCTCCGTCCGATGCAGCGCCCGCGCCATTGCAAGCCGCTAGGGCGACTGCCAGCAGCGTCGGCAAGCGTCCGAAAAACCTCCTGAGCGCGCAGGATGCAACAACTTCGAACGAAAAAGATACATAAACGAAACGCAAGTATGAATCATCGCAACTGGCAGTATTTCAGTTAATTCAAAGATAAACGAAGTGATGATTTTAGTAAGAATTATTGCCGGAAAAAATTGCATATTGCCGGGCGGGCGCTGTGCGACGGCCGTGGCCCCGTCGGGCCGTAACTTGCCTGCTTGCTATTTTGCCCTTTCAATTTCTTCCTGGCCAAATGCCCCCGTCTAATACTTCGCTCTTTCGCCGCAAAACCATCGAGTCCATTCTTGCCAATCCGCCTGCCGATTCTGAGGGCCACGGCGGCGCTGGCGGGGGCCTGGCGCGCCACCTCACCGTGCGCGACCTCACGGGGCTGGGCATTGCGGCCATTATTGGGGCGGGCATCTTCTCGACCATCGGCCAAGCCAGCTTGAATGGTGGGCCGGCCGTGTCGCTGCTGTTCGTGTTTACGGCGGTGGCCTGCGCGTTTTCGGCGTTGTGCTATGCGCAGTTTGCAGCTACTATTCCGGTCAGCGGTTCAGCCTATACCTACGCCTATACCTCGTTTGGCGAGCTCGCCGCCTGGATTATCGGCTGGGCGCTCATCATGGAATATGCGGTGGGCAACATAGTGGTAGCCATCTCGTGGAGCGATTACTTCACTGGCCTCATGGATGGCATCGGCGTGCATATTCCGCTCTGGCTCACGATGGGCACCCAAAGTGCCCACAGCGGCTACGAGGCCGTGCTGGCCCTTATGGAGGCCCACAAGCCGCTGGCCGGGGCCACACCCGCCCAGCTCGAAGCCTATAAAGCCTGGACCAGCGCCCCCGAGCTATTCGATGGCTTCCGGCTGGTTATCGACCTGCCTGCTTTCCTTATCACGGTGTTCATCACGGCGCTGGTGTACATCGGCATCAAGGAAAGTAAAAACGCCTCTAACTTCCTGGTAGTCTTGAAATTGGCTGTGGTGGCTATCGTCATTGCGGTGGGTGCATTCTACGTGCAGCCGGCCAACTGGCACCCTTTCGCCCCCAACGGCATCGGCGGCGTGCTCAAAAGCGTGTCGGCCGTGTTCTTCGCCTACATCGGCTTCGACGCCATCTCGACCACCGCCGAGGAGTGCAAAAACCCCCAGCGCGACCTACCCAAAGCCATGATGTGGGCGCTCATCATCTGCACGGTGCTCTACGTGCTTATCACGCTGGTGCTCACCGGTATGGTCAATTACAAAGAGCTGGGCGTAGGCGACCCGCTCTCCTTCGTATTTGCCAAAGTGGGTTTGACCTGGTTTTCGAAGATAGTGGCCGTGAGCGCCGTATTTGCCATGACTTCGGTGCTGCTGGTGTTTCAGCTGGGCCAGCCCCGCATCTGGCTGACAATGAGCCGCGATGGCCTGCTGCCCTCCATGTTTGCCAAGGTGCATCCCAAGTTTCATACGCCCTCGTTCAGCACCATCGTCACGGGTATTTTCGTGGGCGTGCCGGCGCTGTTTGTGAACATGGATATGGTGGTCGACCTCACCAGCATCGGTACGCTGTTCGCCTTCGCGCTGGTGTGCGGCGGCATCCTCATTATCGACCCCAAGGGCAAGTCCAACGCCCGCTTCACGGTGCCCTACATCAACGGCCAACTGCTGGTGCCCCTGGTGCTGGTGGTGGGCGCGGGCCTGCTCTACGCCTATAATGGCACCGGCAACCACGACTTCTGGCTCGATGTGAGCGGGCAGCGCGGCTGGCTGCTTGAAGACCCCACCAGCGGCAACATCATCGGTGGCTTCGCGCACGAAATCCCGTATCTCACCTTCTTGCTGGCCGCTGTAGCACTGGCCATAGTCACGTTCCAGAAGCAGCTTTCGCTGCTGCCGGTGCTGGGTTTGCTCATCAATCTCTACCTGATGACGCAGCTCGGAGTCCGCAACTGGGCCATGTTCTTTGCCTGGCTGCTGGTGGGCCTGAGCATCTATTTCAGCTACGGATACAAGAACTCGAAGCTGAATAAGCGGCCGTTTTAAATGAAAGCTAGCCTGTGGCTAGGGTTGCTGCTGGGTAGCGTGGTTGCGCAGGCGCAGGTTGTGCCGACCAGTGGCCGCACGCCGGCTAGCTTTATACCATTTGGCTATCAGCTGCTTGGCGACCGCCGCGCGACTGGCGACCTCAACGGGGATAAGCGAGCCGATGTAGTACTAGCCCTGACTTCTATAGAAGAAGAAAGGACTCGGCACCCTGAGCGTGGTTTGCCGCCACGATTGCTGCTAGTGCTATGGCGCACGGCCAGCGGCTACCAGTTGGCGGTGGTGGCCCGGCAACTACTGCTGCATAACCACTCAGGTATCAACGGCGACGACCCGGTGAGTAGCCTGACTATTCAGCGGGGTGTGCTGTTCGTTAACTACGACGTAGGTGGCAACTGCGGCTATTCTACCACCGCAAAATTCCGGTATCAGCAAAAGCAGTTTTACCTGATTGGTCAACGAAAAATAGTTTGTTCTCATCGGCCACCAGATTGTGACAAGCTGCCCTACCCCGCAGGCTATCAGTACCGAGATACTAACTATTTAACAGGCGATTACGAGGTTATCGAAACTTCGGATGAATGCCGGCTACTACAACATAAGCGCGGCCGGCAACCCGTGCGCCCCCTACAAATGCTGGCCGATTACAAGCCAGCTTCGTGAAGACGAATGGCGCTGAACGCGGCGAGTAGGAAGAGCGGCAAAGGCCAATAGCTTTGTTAGGATAAGCTAGTACCGCCCTTCCACGCATGGAGCCAACCTTGCCCAACCCGCTCGCCGCCCGCCTCGATGCCTCCCGCCAGGAGCTGCTCGACCTGGGTTTGCGC
>CAXUKA010000061.1:20091-22698 GCA_964251335.1 uncultured Hymenobacter sp. | reverse complement strand
CCTCAGCGATGTAGTCAATACCAAGCTCGACGTGCGCTTCGACTGGGCCAAGCAATACCTGCTTGGCATCGCCGTGCTCACGCTGCGCCCGCACTTTTACCCCCAAAGCACGCTGTTGCTCGATGCCAAAGGCTTCGACATCAAAACCGTGCAGCTAGTAGGGGAGAAGGGCGACAAAACGCTGACGTATAAGTACGATAAGGCGCAGCTGAGCATCACCCTCGACCGCGCCTACACGCGCGAGCAGACCTATCAGGTCCGCATCAGTTACGTGGCCAAGCCTAACGAGCTACCGCAGGGTGGCAGCGCCGCCATCACCTCCGACAAAGGCCTGTACTTTATCAACCCCCTGGGCCAGGAGCGCAACAAGCCCCGCCAAATCTGGACCCAAGGCGAGACGCAGAGCAATTCGTGCTGGTTTCCGACCATCGACCACCCGAACCAGCGCATGACGCAGGAAATCTCGATGACGGTCGACAACCAATATAAAACGCTGTCGAACGGCCTACTCGTGGCCTCGCGCAAAAACGCCGATGGCACCCGCACCGATACCTGGCGGCAAAGCCTAGCCGCCGCGCCCTATCTCACCATGATGGCCGTGGGCGACTTCACCGTGGTGTCCGATACGTGGCATGGTAAAGCCGTCGATTACTACGTCGAGCCGAAGTATAAGAACACCGCCAAAGCAGTATTCGGCAATACGCCCGAAATGCTGGAGTTCTACTCCAAACGCCTTGGCGTCGACTTTCCGTGGGAGAAGTACGCCCAGATTGCCGTGCGCGACTACGTGAGCGGCGCAATGGAAAATACCACTGCCACTGTCCACGGCAACACCATCCAAGCCACCAGCCGCGAGTTGCTTGACACGCAGTACGAGGGCTCCGAATCAACTATTGCGCACGAGCTATTCCACCATTGGTTCGGCGACTACGTCACCTGCGAGTCGTGGAGCAACCTGCCGCTCAACGAGAGCTTCGCCAATTACTCGCAGTACCTCTGGGCCGAGCACAAGTATGGCCCCGACCAAGCCGGCCTCGTGCAGCAGCATGACCTAGCCGCCTACCTCGAAGAAGCCAACGACAAGCGCGAGCCGCTCATTCGCTACCGCTACCAGAACCGGGAGGATATGTTCGACCGCCACTCTTACGAGAAGGGTGGCCGGGTGCTGCATATGCTCCGCAAGTACGTGGGCGACGACGCTTTCTTCGCCGCTCTCAACCACTACCTCACCAAGAACAAATTCACTGCCGTCGAAATCAGCAAGCTGCGCGAGGCGTTCGAAGAAACCACCGGCGAAGACCTAATGTGGTTTTTCGACCAGTGGTTTATGCAGCGTGGTCATCCCGAATTGAAAATCACGCATAGCTACTCCAATGGCCAACTGCTCCTGCGCGTGCGTCAGATGCAGGATACCATTTTCCAGCCCATCTATCGCTTGCCCGTCACGGTCACCATCTGGCAGAAGGATAAGGCCAATGACCACCGCATCACCATCACCAAAACCGACGAAACGTTCTCCTTCTTAGCCGCCGACCGCCCAAGCTTAGTAAAGTTTGATAGCGAAGCCCAACTTCTAGGCGAAATCGACGAGGAGCGCAGCACCGAGGAACTGGTATTTCAGTTCTACCACGCCCGCAACTACTTGCAGCGCGCCGAGCCGCTGGAACTGCTGCACAACAAAGCCGCTGATGCCGGCGTGAGTGGCATGTACCGCAACGCCTTGCAGGATAATTTCTACGCTATCCGCCGCTCGGCCCTTGACCACCTGCGCGCCTACCGGGGCTCGGCCCCCACTGCCGTGCGGAGCGAAATCCAGCATTTCGCCACCGCTGACCCCAACAGTGCCGTGCGAGCCCAAGCCATCACGACGCTCGCCTCCTTCCCCAGCGAGAACTTTAGCACCGTATACCAAGCCGGCCTGCGGGATAGCTCCTACTTGGTAGAAGCCGCCGCCGTAGCCGCCATTGCCAAGGCTCCCACGCCCGCCTCCTTCCAGCAAGTGGTCGCGATGGAGAATACCAATAGCTCAGCCCTGCTGGTGGCCATCGCGGAGTGCTACGCCAAGGCGGGCACCATGGAGCAATACCCGTGGTTCTTGCGCCGCCTGCCCGATGTTAATGACCTCGACCTGTACGCGTATTTGCAGTCGTTCGGCACCTTCATGATTCAGATGCCCGTCATTGAGCGCGAGAAGGGTGTGAAGACGTTGGAGACGCTGGCCCGCACGCATCCGCAGTATTATGTGCGCCTCGGGGCCTATAAAGGACTGCTCACGCTGGTGCCCAGCAACCCGGCGCTCAAAGAAACTTTACGTGATATTCGAGATAATGAAAAAGACGAGCGCCTAAAGGCTTACTACGGTTTGATATAATTGTCAGGGTTTTATCAGGGAAAAAGGCTCGATAGACTAAAGAAGCGTGAAGAAAAGGAAAACTTTTTTCTAGCCTACCTCTTGCATCTTTCCGAAAAAGCCGTACTTTTGCGTCTCAATTCGGGTAAACGACCGGAATTAATCAAAATGGGGGTATCGCATAGCGGCAATTGCGGGTGACTGTAACTCACCTCCTTCGGGTTCATAGGTTCGAGTCCTGTTACCCCCACATTTTA
>CAXUKA010000061.1:0-19991 GCA_964251335.1 uncultured Hymenobacter sp. | reverse complement strand
TGTAACTCACCTCCTTCGGGTTCATAGGTTCGAGTCCTGTTACCCCCACATTTTAGAAGTTTAGACCAACTGCGGGAGTAGCTCAGCTGGTAGAGCGGCAGCCTTCCAAGCTGCAGGTCGCGGGTTCGAACCTCGTCTCCCGCTCTCGGTCCAATCTTCAGAATACCTTTTAAGCCGTTTTAGCTCAGTGGTAGAGCACTTCCTTGGTAAGGAAGAGGTCATGGGTTCAAATCCCATAAATGGCTCAGCAAATACGGAACTACCTATCTTCGCGGTAGGTTAGAGCCGGGTCAGCAAGAAAGAGCGATACGCAGCATTCAAGCCTGAATTGGCCCACGCTGGGTTTCGCTTTTCTTGTGATAGGCCCTTACTAATTGCTTTTCAAGTTTAATTCCCTCTTTTTTCTCAACTCTTTACAATGGCTAAAGAAAATTTCGACCGGTCGAAGCCGCACGTAAACATCGGCACCATCGGTCACGTTGACCACGGCAAGACTACCCTGACTGCTGCCATCACGATGGTACTGGCTAACCAGGGCCTAGCCGAGAAGCGCGACTTCTCCTCGATTGACAACGCGCCCGAGGAAAAAGAGCGTGGTATCACTATCAACACCGCTCACGTAGAGTACTCGACCAAAAACCGTCACTACGCGCACGTTGACTGCCCCGGTCACGCCGACTACGTGAAGAACATGGTAACGGGTGCTGCCCAAATGGACGGCGCTATCCTCGTGGTAGCTGCTACCGACGGCCCGATGCCCCAGACCCGTGAGCACATCCTGCTCGCCCGTCAGGTAGGTGTTCCCCAGCTGGTGGTGTTCATGAACAAAGTGGACATGGTGGATGACCCCGAGCTGCTTGAGCTTGTGGAAATGGAAATCCGCGAACTGCTGTCGTTCTACAACTTCGACGGTGACAACATTCCGGTTATCCAGGGCTCGGCTCTTGGTGGCCTGAACGGCGACGACAATTGGGTTCCCAAAATCAACGAGCTGATGGACGCGGTTGACTCGTTCATTCCGATTCCTGCTCGTCTGACCGACCTGCCCTTCCTGATGCCGGTAGAGGACGTGTTTTCGATTACTGGCCGTGGCACTGTTGCTACCGGTCGTATCGAGCGCGGTATCATCAACTCGGGTGAGCAAGTTGACATCCTCGGCATGGGTGCCGAAGGCTTGAAGTCGACGGTAACGGGTGTGGAAATGTTCCGCAAAATCCTGGACCGTGGCGAAGCTGGTGACAACGTAGGTCTGCTGCTCCGTGGTATTGAAAAAGAAGCCATCCGTCGCGGCATGGTTATCTGCAAGCCCGGTTCGGTTAAGCCCCACCAGAAGTTCAAGGCTGAGGTGTACGTACTCTCGAAAGAGGAAGGCGGCCGCCACACTCCTTTCTTCAACAACTACCGTCCGCAGTTCTACCTGCGTACCACCGACGTTACCGGCATCATCACCCTCCCCGAGGGCGTTGAAATGGTAATGCCCGGCGATAACATCACCATCACGGTTGAGCTCATCAACAAGGTAGCAATGGAGAAAGGCCTCCGCTTCGCTATCCGTGAGGGTGGCCGCACGGTAGGTGCCGGTCAGGTAACTGAAATCCTCGACTAGTTTTAGCCTAACCGCTAAGCTTGAAAACGCCTCCGAGCAATCGGGGGCGTTTTTTATGAGTAAAACTTTACTAGTTATTCAGCAAGTGTTGTCTAGCTAACAAAGTTTTACTACCTTTGCACTCCCGTAAGCAAATAGTGTTAATGGGTTTGTCACCCACGAGTGTAGTTCAAGGGTAGAATAGAGGTCTCCAAAACCTTTGATGGGAGTTCGAATCTCTCCACTCGTGCCACTTAGGGCCGCCGCTCGGCGGCTCTTTTTTACGCCCTCACCGGCATTTTGCAACCATGGCTAAGCTGAACAACTATTTCCGCGACACCATCGAGGAAATGCGTTACAACGTAACGTGGCCCTCGACCACCGAGCTGCAAAAGAGCGCTGGGTTGGTACTACTAGGTTCCCTGGTTTTTGCCGCCGTGGTGGGCCTGATGGACGTGAGCTTCAACTCCGCCCTCAACGCGTTTTACACAACTTTCGCCCGCTAGATTTTAGGAAATGGGTGAGTTGAAATGGTACGTGGTTCGCTCGGTGAGCGGCCAGGAGAAAAAAGCCAAAACCTACATGGAGACCGAAATCGGTCGGCACAACTTGCAGGAGCTTCTCCCGCAGGTGCTGATTCCGATTGAGAAGGTCTTCGAAATGCGCAATGGCAAAAAGCGCGTCCGCGAACGGAATCTGTACCCCGGCTACATCATCATCCACTCGGATTTGACGCACGGCGAGGTTCAGAACATCATCACTTCTACACCGGGCGTAATCGGTTTCTTGGGCGACAAAGAAACTAAAACGACCAACGCTAAGCCAGTTCCGCTGTCTTTGACCGAAGTAAATCGCTTGCTGGGTGTAGTAGACGAAGCTGAGGAGAAATCAGCTGAAATCGAAACCCCTTTCACGGTGGGCGAACTGGTAAAGGTTATCGATGGGCCTTTCAATGGTTTCAGCGGCAACGTCAACGAGGTATTCGAAGAGCGCAAGAAGCTCAACGTTATCGTAAAGATTTTCGGCCGTGCCCAACCGGTAGAGCTGAGCTACACGCAGGTAGAAAAAGAGTAACCAACAATATACGTCGTCTGATATCCACTCCGGTCAGGCGGGGCTTCCACTTTAGGAGTATTACTTGAACTGAGGTTGCCGCGAGTTACGTCACGCCAGCCACAGCTTTATTAACCAAATGGCCAAAGAAATTAGAGGTTACCTGAAACTTCAGGTAAAGGGAGGCTCCGCGAACCCCGCGCCGCCGATTGGACCTGCGCTTGGTAGTAAAGGCTTGAATATCATGGAGTTTTGCAAGCAGTTCAACGCTCGCACCCAAGATAAAGCCGGCCAAATCTGCCCCGTCCTGATTACGATGTACACCGATAAGTCTTTTGACTTCGTCATCAAGACTCCCCCGGTACCGGTTCTCCTCATGGATGCCGCCAAGTTGCAGAACGGTTCGAAAGAGCCTAACCGTAACAAAGTTGGCTCGGTAACGTGGGACCAGGTTCGTACCATCGCCGAAACCAAAATGCCCGACTTGAACGCGTTCAAAGTGGAGTCGGCCATGAAGCAAGTAGCCGGCACGGCTCGCAGCATGGGTATCACCGTGAAGGGCGATTCGCCTTTTGCTGAATAACTAACCGGAGGACATACACAATGGCAGCAATCAGCAAAAAGCGCAAGGAAGCCCTTGCCAAACACGACCTGACGCAGGTACGCAGCCTGCTCGAAGCCGCGCAAGTAGTGAAGGATATCACCTTCACCAAATTTGACGCTTCGGTTGACATCGACGTACGCCTCGGCGTAGACCCCCGCAAAGCCGACCAAATGGTGCGCGGTGTAGCCACCCTGCCCCACGGCACCGGCAAAACCGTTCGCGTACTGGCCCTCGTGCCCGCCGACAAAGAAGCCGAAGCAACTGCTGCTGGCGCTGACTTCGTTGGTTTGGACGATTATATCGCCAAAATCGAGAAAGGCTGGACCGACATCGACGTAATCATCACTATGCCTTCCGTAATGGCGAAGGTAGGCCGCTTGGGCCGCGTATTGGGTCCGCGTGGCCTGATGCCGAACCCCAAGTCGGGCACGGTGACGACCGACGTAGCCAAGGCAGTACAAGAAGTGAAAGCTGGTAAAATCGACTTCAAAGTTGACAAAACCGGTATCATTCACTGCTCGGTAGGTAAAGTATCGTTCGACCCGTCGAAGCTGGCTGAGAACGCGCTGGAAGTAATCCAGACGCTCGGCCGCCTGAAGCCGTCTTCGTCGAAAGGTACCTACATCCGTAGCATCACCTTGAGCAGCACCATGTCGCCCGGTGTTCCGGTAGACAGCACGGTTTCTTCCGCTAGCTAATTAACATCAACCAACCATGAATCGGGAAGAAAAACAAGCCCTCGTGGATGAGTTGAGCGAGAAGTTCCAGTCGCACAACGCATTCTATATTGCCGATGCCTCGGGCATGTCGGTAGCGAAAATCAACGACTTCCGTCGCCTCTGCTTCAACCGCGGGCTGGAATTCAAAGTCTACAAAAACTCCTTCATCCGCAAAGCCCTCGATACCCTCGGCGGCGACACTTCGGAGATGGACGCGGCGCTGAAAGGCCAGTCGGGCGTATTGTTCTCGAAAGAGAGCGGCTCGACGCCGGCTAAGCTGCTGAAAGACTTCTACAAGGCTCAAGCTTACGGCCGTGGCGTTACGCCCAAGCCCGCGCTGAAAGGTGCTTACGTAGATGCTAGCATCTACATCGGTGCCGACCAGCTCGAAACGCTGAGCACCATCAAAGGTAAGAACGAGCTCATCGGTGATGTTATCGGCTTGCTGCAATCGCCTGCTAAAAATGTTATCTCGGCGCTGCAAAGCGGCGGCAACATCTTGGCTGGCCTCCTCAAAACGCTTTCCGAAAAAGAAGAAGCTGCTGGCTAACCGCTGCTCATTTTTTTCAACTTTCAATTTTCAACACAACCTTTTTTTAATAATCTACAGAAATGGCAGATTTGAAAGCCTTCGCTGAGCAGCTTGTTAGCCTCACCGTTAAAGAAGTAAACGAACTCGCAGGTATCCTGAAGGATGAGTATGGCATTGAGCCTGCTGCTGCTGCTGCTCCTGCTGCCGTAGGTGGTGGTGGTGCTGCTGCTGAAGCTCCCGAAGAGAAAACCGCATTCGACGTAATCCTGAAAGCTGCTGGTGGCCAGAAGCTGGCAGTAGTTAAGCTGGTGAAAGACCTGACCGGCCTGGGCCTGAAAGAGGCTAAAGAACTGGTTGACGGTGCTCCCAAGCCCCTGAAAGAAGGCATCACGAAAGATGAAGCCGAAGCTCTGAAGAAGCAGCTTGAAGAAGCTGGTGCTGAAGTAGAAGTTAAGTAGGTTCGCCTACGGGCTTGTTCCCGCATCGGATTAGGCCTGGCATCACGCCAGGTCTTTTCCTGTTTGTGGGCAATAAGTAGAGTTTTGCAACCAAAAGCCGTTGCTTTCGGTTGTCTTACGCTAGCAGTTTTCTTCTTCTATCACCCCCAGTGGAGCGAAGTAAAATGAAGGACCTTATCACGTTAACCGTCGCAAGAGTTTCGGACTCATTTGACAATCAACGTGGTAAGGTCCTTTCCTGCGCTCATAACGTTGCGTTTGTCTGAAGGCTTTTACCGTAGGTGCAGGTGTAAAAGCAACCTTCCGAACCCGACTAGATAGAATGAAGCTAACGCTAGCAAGTGCTGTAACACCAAGCTCCAGCTTGGTGCCTCGCCGACCGCGACGCCAAGCAGAGCTTAGCGTTACAGCAGTAGAGTAGCTTACGTGTACATTTTTTAACAACTTTCCAATTGGCTACACCGCAAGCAACTGAGGCCGCCGAAGTCAAACACCTGACTGGGGCCAGTGAGCGAATCAATTTCGCCAAGATTAGAAAAGTTATCGAGTATCCGGACTTTCTGGACGTGCAAGTGCAGTCGTTCCAAGAGTTCTTCCAGCTCGAAACGGCCGCTGCGAGCCGCACGAACGAAGGCTTGTTCAAGGTGTTTGCCGAGAACTTCCCGATTTCGGACTCGCGCGAAAACTTCGTGCTGAACTTTATCGATTACCACGTTGACCCACCGAAATACACGGTGGATGAGTGCATCGACCGCGGCCTGACCTACGCAGTGCCGCTGAAAGCGAAATTGCAGCTCATTTGCAACGACAAGGATAACGAGGACTTCCAGACTATTGAGCAGGAAGTTTTCTTGGGCAACATTCCGTACATGACGGAAAAAGGCTCTTTCGTTATCAACGGTGCCGAGCGCGTTATCGTATCGCAGTTGCACCGCTCGCCGGGCGTTTTCTTCGCCCAGAGCAAGCACACCAACGGTACGAAGCTGTATTCGGCCCGTATCATCCCGTTCAAAGGTTCGTGGATTGAGTTTGCCACGGACGTGAACAACGTGATGTACGCCTATATCGACCGGAAGAAGAAATTCCCGGTTACTACGCTGCTCCGCGCTATCGGTTACGGTACTGACAAGGACATTCTGGACTTGTTCGGCCTGAGCGAAGAGCTGAAGGCTGATAAGAAGACTCTTAAGAAGGCTGTAGGCCGCAAGCTGGCTGCTCGGGTGCTCCGCACTTGGACGGAAGACTTCGTGGATGAGGACACCGGCGAGGTAGTTTCTATCGACCGGAACGAAGTGTTGCTAGAGCGGGACTCGATTATCGAGGAAGCTGACATCGACACTATCGTAGATGCCGGTGCCAAGTCGGTTATCCTGCACAAGGAGAACGTAAACATTGCTGATTTTGCAATCATTTACAACACTTTGCAGAAGGATAACTCCAACTCGGAGAAAGAAGCTGTCGAGCAGATTTACCGTCAGCTCCGTAACACGGAGGCTCCTGACGAAGAAACTGCCCGCGATATCATCCAGAAGCTGTTCTTCTCGGACAAGCGTTATGACCTCGGTGAGGTTGGTCGCTACCGGATTAACAAGAAGCTGCAAATTGATATGGCGCAGCAGTCGCGGGTATTGACCAATCAGGACATCGTGCTGATTGTGAAGTATCTGATTGGCTTGATTAACTCGAAGGCCATTGTCGATGACATTGACCACTTGAGCAATCGCCGCGTGCGCACGGTAGGGGAGCAGCTTTACGCCCAGTTCGGCGTGGGTCTGGCCCGGATGGCGCGTACCATCAAGGAGCGCATGAACGTGCGTGACAACGAAGACTTTAAGCCCGTTGACTTGATTAACGCCCGCACTTTGTCGAGCGTGATTAACTCGTTCTTCGGCACCAACCAGTTGTCGCAGTTCATGGACCAAACCAACCCGCTGGCCGAGGTGACGCACAAGCGTCGCGTATCGGCGCTCGGGCCGGGAGGTCTGTCGCGTGAGCGCGCTGGTTTCGAGGTACGTGACGTACACTACACGCACTACGGCCGTCTTTGCACCATCGAAACGCCAGAAGGCCCGAACATCGGGCTGATTTCGTCGCTTTGCGTGCACGCTCGGGTTAACTCGATGGGCTTCATCGAAACGCCTTACCGCACGGTGAAATCCGGCTCGGTGGATATGAGCTCGAATGTGAAGTTCCTGACCGCTGAGGAAGAGGACACGCATCACATCGCGCAGGCCAACTCGTTGCTCAACAACGATGGCCAGATGACGCAGACGCTGGTAAAAGGTCGTTTTGAAGGTGACTTCCCGGTCGTTGGCCCGGAAGAGTACACATACATGGACGTTGCCCCGAACCAGATTGTATCGGTAGCTGCTTCGCTGATTCCGTTCCTGGAGCACGATGACGCCAACCGTGCGCTCATGGGCTCGAACATGCAACGCCAGGCAGTGCCGTTGCTCCGCCCCGAGGCCCCGATTGTGGGCACGGGTCTGGAAGGCCGCACGGCTATCGACTCGCGCTCGCTCATCATTGCCGAAGGCGATGGGTACGTGGACTCGGTAGATGCCAACCGCATTATCATCAAGTACGACCTGAACGACGACGAATTGTCGGTAAGCTTCGACGCGGACCGCAAGACGTATAGCCTCATCAAGTTCCGTCGCACCAACCAGGACACTTGCCTCAACCTCACGCCGCTGGTGAAAAACGGCGAGCGTGTAACCAAAGGCCAAGTGCTTTGCGAAGGCTACGGTACTAACCGTGGCGAGCTGGCCCTGGGCCGTAACATGCAGGTAGCCTTTATGCCTTGGCAAGGTTACAACTTCGAGGATGCTATCGTCATCTCGGAGCGCGTGGTTCGCGACGATATTTTCACTTCGATTCACATCGAGGAGTTTGAGTTGGAAGTGCGCGAGACCAAGCGTGGCGAAGAAGAGCTAACCTCGGAGATTCCGAACGTGAGCGAAGAAGCCGTGCGCAACCTCGACGACAACGGCATCATCCGCCTCGGGGCGGAGGTGAAGGAAGGCGATATCCTCATCGGTAAGATTACGCCGAAGGGCGAAACCGACCCGACTCCGGAGGAGAAGCTGCTCCGCGCCATCTTTGGTGACAAAGCCGGCGATGTGAAGGATGCTTCGCTTAAGGCGCCGCCCTCACTCAACGGTGTGGTTATTGGCACTAAGCTGTTCTCGCGTCCTAAAAAGGACAAGAACCTGCGTGCCAAGTCGAAGAAAGAAGTTGAAGACCTGAAAGAAGGCTACGCCCGCGAACTCCGTGGTGTGAAGGCTATCATGATTGATAAGCTGGTAGCTCTGCTAGAAGGCAAGACTTCACAAGGCATCAAGCACCGCTTCGGTGATGAGGTGCTGGCAAAAGGCGTGAAATTTGGTCGGAAGAACATCAGCGAAGCGCTGTTCCCCGACAAAAACGCCTACCGTGACGAGAGCAACTACGCAGTGCCAGAAGAGGTGAACCTCTTCAAAGACTTGCAACTCGACCACTGGACTGCCGACAACCGCGTGAATGAGTTGTTGCAACAGCTCATCAAAAACTACGCGAAGCGCCGCAATACCATCACCGCCCGTTTCAAGCGCGACCGCTTCACGCTGGAAGTTGGTGACGAATTGCCAGCCGGCATCGTGCAGCTAGCTAAAGTTTACATCGCCAAGAAGCGCAAGCTGAAGGTGGGTGATAAAATGGCCGGCCGCCACGGTAACAAAGGGGTAGTGGCTCGCATCGTGCGCGATGAGGACATGCCCTTCCTACCCGACGGCACGCCAATGGACATCGTGCTGAACCCGCTCGGTGTACCAAGCCGGATGAACATCGGTCAGATTTACGAGACTGTACTTGGCTGGGCTGGTCTGAAATTGGGTCGCACTTACGCGACGCCGATTTTCGATGGCGCTACCGAAGACGAAGTTGCTCGTGAGTTAACCGAAGCCAATCTGCCCGATTGGGGCCGGGCATATCTGTACGATGGCTTGAGCGGCGACCGCTTCGACCAGCCAGTGACTGTGGGCGTGATTTACATGCTCAAACTGGGTCACTTGGTTGACGACAAGATGCACGCTCGCTCTATCGGGCCGTACTCGCTCATCACGCAGCAGCCGCTGGGTGGTAAGGCGCAGTTCGGCGGCCAGCGCTTCGGCGAGATGGAAGTGTGGGCGCTGGAAGCCTTTGGGGCTGCCAACGTGCTGCAAGAAATCCTGACCGTGAAGTCGGACGACGTGGTAGGCCGCGCCAAAGCGTACGAAGCCATTGTAAAAGGCGACGTATTGCCCAAGCCGAATATCCCCGAGTCGTTCAACGTACTTATCCACGAATTGCGTGGTCTGGCGCTGGAGATTTCGCTTGACTAAAGTGTAGTGCCGGAGTTGGTTGCGCAAGTGGCCAACTCCGGTATAAACGCTTGGCTAGTTATAAAAAATAGGTAAAAGGCATCCGATACGAAACAGCTATCCCGAGACAGGTCAGGGTAGTAAAAGGAATCGGACGCTTATAGATAGTGAGTGATTTAAGGCCTGACGAAAAACTACTGCGCGGCGTACCTGTCCGACCCGTAGAGCACTTTTCGTAGCGTCGAACTGTTAGAAGAGACTCTAACAGCTAAAAGCCAAACAGCTAACAGCTAAAAACCAACATAATGGCTTTCGCAAAAAACAAGAAGTTAGTACAGGACTTCTCGAAGGTTACTATCTCGCTAGCCTCGCCGGAAGGAATTCTGGAGCGCAGCACGGGCGAAGTAGTAAAGCCGGAAACGATTAACTACCGCACCTACAAGCCCGAGATGGGTGGCTTGTTCTGCGAGCGGATTTTCGGCCCGGTGAAGGACTGGGAGTGCCATTGTGGCAAATACAAGCGCATTCGCTACAAAGGCATCATCTGCGACCGTTGCGGCGTGGAGGTGACCGAGAAGAAGGTGCGTCGCGAACGCATGGGCCACATCGAACTGGTGGTGCCCGTAGCGCACATCTGGTACTTTAAGAGCCTGCCGAACAAAATCGGCTATCTGCTGGGCCTGCCCACCAAGAAGCTCGACCAGATTATTTACTACGAGCGCTACGTAGTAGTGCAGCCCGGCGTGCAAGCCGAAGAAGGTGTGCAGCAACTCGATTTCCTCACCGAAGACGAGTACTTGGACATCATCGACAAGCTGCCCCGCGAGAACCAAATGCTGCCCAACGAGGACCCGCAGAAGTTCATCGCCAAAATGGGTGCCGACGCGCTGCAAATGCTGCTCGAACGCATCAACCTCGACGAGCTGAGCTACTCGCTCCGCGACTCGGCTGCGCACGAAACTTCGCAGCAGCGTAAGGCTGAGGCCTTGAAGCGTCTGCGCGTAGTAGAAGCGTTCCGTGATGCCGCTACCCGCGTGGAAAACCGCCCCGAGTGGATGGTTATCCGCATGGTGCCAGTTATTCCGCCGGAACTGCGTCCGCTGGTGCCGCTGGACGGTGGTCGTTTCGCGACTTCCGACTTGAACGACCTGTACCGTCGCGTTATTATCCGTAACAATCGCCTAAAGCGCCTGATTGAAATCAAAGCGCCGGAAGTGATTTTGCGGAACGAGAAGCGCATGCTGCAAGAGGCTGTCGATTCGCTCTTCGACAACTCGCGCAAGGTGAATGCCGTGCGCGCCGAAGGCAATCGTGCTCTGAAGTCGCTGTCCGACATGCTTAAAGGCAAGCAGGGCCGCTTCCGTCAGAACCTGCTCGGTAAGCGCGTTGACTACTCGGGTCGTTCGGTAATCGTTGTTGGTCCTGAGTTGAAACTGCACGAGTGCGGCCTGCCCAAGAATATGGCGGCCGAGCTGTTCAAGCCGTTCATTATCCGTAAGCTCATTGAGCGCGGTATCGTGAAAACGGTGAAGTCGGCTAAGAAAATCGTTGACCGCAAGGATGCCGTAGTTTGGGATATTCTGGAGAACGTGCTGAAAGGCCACCCAGTACTCCTCAACCGGGCTCCTACGCTTCACCGCTTGGGTATCCAGGCGTTCCAGCCGCGCCTCATCGAGGGCAAAGCTATCCAGTTGCACCCGCTCGTTTGTACGGCCTTCAACGCTGACTTTGACGGTGACCAGATGGCTGTGCACGTGCCCCTAGGGCCGGCCGCTATCCTGGAAGCCTCGATGCTCATGCTGGCCTCGCACAACATCCTGAACCCTGCTAACGGCGCGCCCATTGCAGTACCGTCGCAGGACATGGTTCTGGGTCTGTACTACGTGACCAAAGGCAAGCGCTCGACGGAAGATGAGAAAATTCAAGGCGAAGGCCGTATTTTCTACTCTGACGAAGAAGTAGTAATCGCCATCAACGAGAAGCAACTGTCGAAGCACGCCTATATCAAGGTGCGTACGATGGTTCGCGACGAGAACGATGACCTCGTTCAGAAAACCATTGAAACCGTAGCCGGCCGCGTGCTCTTCAACCAGCTCGTGCCGACGGAAGTAGGTTTCGTGGATGAGCTGCTGACCAAAAAGAAGCTTCAGCAAATCATCTCGATGGTGTTCAAGCGCACGGGCATGGCTCGTACGGCTGCTTTCCTCGATGATATCAAAACCCTCGGCTTCCAGTCAGCATACAAAGGCGGCCTGAGCATGGGTCTGGGCGATATCCAAATTCCGAAGGAGAAAGACATTCTCATCAAGCAGGCGCAAGCTGATGTAGCTGCCGTAACGCAGAACTACCAGATGGGTCTGATTACGAATAATGAGCGTTACAACGCCGTTATTGACGTGTGGACGCGCATCAACTCGCAGATTACGGAGACGCTGATGGGTCGCCTCGAAAAGGAGAACCAAGGCTTCAACTCCATCTACATGATGATGCACTCGGGCGCTCGTGGCTCGCGTGAGCAGATTCGTCAGCTCGGCGGGATGCGTGGCCTGATGGCCAAGCCTCAGAAGTCGCTCCAGGGCTCGGTAGGCGAGATTATCGAAAACCCGATTCTGTCGAACTTCAAAGAAGGCCTCGACGTAATCGAGTACTTCATCTCGACCCACGGTGCGCGTAAAGGTCTGGCTGACACGGCTATGAAGACGGCTGACGCCGGCTACCTGACCCGTCGTCTGGTTGACGTTTCGCAAGACGTTATTGTAAACGAGCCCGATTGCGGCACGTTGCGCGGTACCGAAACCTTCGCGTTGAAAGACAACGAGGATATCGTAGAGCCGCTGTCCGAGCGTATCCTCGGCCGTACCAACGTCCACGATATCATCGACCCGCTGACCGAAGAAGTTATCCTTGTCGCTGGCTCGCAGATTACCGAGGAAATCACTCGCCGCATTGATGCTACCAGCATCGAATCGGTAGAGATTCGCTCGGTGCTGACTTGCGAAAGCAAGCGCGGTATCTGCGCTAAGTGCTACGGCCGTAACCTGGCCACTGGCCGCATGGTGCAGAAAGGTGAGGCCGTTGGTGTTATCGCCGCGCAGTCGATTGGTGAGCCCGGTACGCAGCTGACACTCCGTACTTTCCACGTAGGTGGTACGGCTTCTAACATTTCGGTAGAGCCTAACATCCGCGCCAAGTTCGCTGGGGTAATTGAGTTCGAAGATATCCGTACCGTAGCTGGTGTAAACTCCGAAGGGGGCGAAACCAACGTGGTGATGGGTCGCTCGGGCGAAATCCGCATCGTGGAAAAGACCACGGGTAAAGTGTTCATCTCGAACCACGTTCCCTACGGTTCGTTCCTGCTTGTGAAAGAAGGCGAAACGGTAGAGAAAGGCACAGAGTTGGTTAACTGGGACCCGTACAACGCCGTTATTTTGGCCGAGTTCGACGGTACCATCCAGTACGATGCGCTGAACGAGGGCATTACTTATCGTGAAGAAACCGACGAACAGACGGGCTTCCGCGAGAAGGTAATTGTGGAGTCGAAAGACAAGGCGCAGAACCCGTCGGTTATTCTCATCCCCGCTAAAGGCGCTGATGCTGATGCTAACAAGTCGTACAGCATGCCGGTAGGTGCTCACTTGAATGTCGAGAACGGCACGAAAGTGAAAGCCGGTCACATTCTGGCAAAGATTCCGCGTGCCGTGGGCAAAACCCGCGACATCACCGGTGGTCTGCCTCGCGTAGTGGAGCTGTTTGAAGCACGTAACCCCTCGAACCCGGCTGTTGTGTCGGAAATCGATGGCGTAGTAACCTACGGCTCGGTGAAACGTGGTAACCGCGAAATCTTCGTGGAGTCGAAAGACGGCGTGAAGCGGAAATACATGGTGCCGTTGTCGAAGTTTATCCTGGTGCAGGACAACGACTTCGTACGTGCTGGTGCTCCGCTCTCCGACGGTGCCATCACCCCGAGCGATATCCTGAATATTCAGGGTCCGAGCTCGGTGCAGCAATACCTCGTGAACGAGATTCAGGAAGTATACCGCTTGCAGGGTGTGAAAATCAACGACAAGCACATTGAAGTTATCGTCCGCCAGATGATGCAGAAAGTGCTTGTAATGGATGCTGGCGACACCAGTTTCCTCGAAAACCAGTTGGTCGACAAAGGCTCGCTGATGGAAGAGAATGACGTTATCATCGACATGAAGGTGGTAACCGAAGCAGGCGATTCGTCGGAACTGCGTCCGGGTCAGATTATCTCTTCCCGCAAGCTGCGCGACGAAAACTCGTCGCTCCGCCGCCGCGACCTGCAACTAGTTCAAGTGCGCGACGCACACCCCGCCGTGTCGAAGCCGACGCTGCAAGGCATCACGCAGGCCTCGTTGGGTACGGCCTCGTTTATCTCGGCTGCTTCCTTCCAGGAAACGACCAAGGTATTGAGCGAAGCCGCTATCCGTGGCAAAGCCGACGAATTGCTCGGCCTGAAGGAGAACGTAATTGTCGGTCACCTCATCCCCGCCGGTACTGGCCTTCGTGAGTACCAAGGCATAGAGGTTACCTCGAAAGAGGATTTGGTTGCCCGCCAGAACGCCCAGGCTGCCGAGCCCGCCGCTCCCACCAAGCGCGCCTCGCGTGCTAAACGTGAGACGACGACCGTGCAAGACTAACGATTGATGTAAGTTTGTAAAAAGTGACCCCCGGTTAGCGCGAGCTGGCCGGGGGTTTTTGTTTCTTTGTCACTATGAAGAAAGCAGGCTATTTAATTCTCATTGGCTTTGCTATTTGGTTGATAGTTTATCAAGTTACTACTTGGGTATTTTACGCTATTGAGAAAGTTGTACCTGGTGAAAGAGTATTCTTTAATGAGTTAGATAGAATCGACTTATTAGTTTCCATATTAACCTTCACTGTGTCAATATATACCATAAGGTCGAGCCTCAAACAATTGAAGTTGTTACTTAATATGGATGAAGTAAGGCTATTGTGGAAGCGTGTTAAAGCTGTTTATCGTAGATAGTTACTAGCAATTTTATAGGCCTGCCATTAGGTGAAATGCTTATGTCTTGTAGTTTTATTGATTCCAGTGGTTTTGTCCACCGCGTATAGACATAAAAATTGATGCAACCATCCCAAGCCCAAAACCCCGACCCAAATGCGCTCAATATTGAGTTGAGCGAGGAAATCGCCGAAGGCGAATACGCCAACCTAGCCCTTATCGCGCATAGTACCAGCGAGTTTGTAGTGGACTTCATTCGCATGATGCCCGGCATTCCGAAGGCTAAAGTGAAATCGCGTATCATTCTCACGCCTGAGCACGCTAAGCGGCTGCTCTCGGCATTGGAGGAGAACATCCAGCGCTTCGAGCAGAGCTACGGCCCCATCAAGCTGCACCAAGAAACGCCGAGCTATCCGATGAACTTCGGGGGCGCGGTAGGGGAGGCGTAAAGTGCCATTTTACTCATCGGGCCTGAACCTGGAAGATTAACTTTTTCAGCAAGTTTGCTATTGCCAAAGTAATTTCTTACCTTTGCAGGCCTGAAAATTCTGGGGGCAAACGGCCTCCGTTCAACCAATCGCTAAATGCCAACCATTAACCAACTCGTACGGAAAGGCCGTGAGGCTTTGACTACCAAGTCGAAGTCGCCCGCTCTTGATTCGTGCCCGCAGCGTCGGGGCGTGTGCACCCGTGTGTACACCACCACGCCTAAGAAGCCGAACTCGGCTATGCGCAAAGTGGCCCGTGTGCGCCTTACCAACGGTAAGGAAGTAAACGCATACATTCCCGGTGAAGGCCACAACCTCCAGGAGCACAGCATTGTGCTCATTCGCGGAGGCCGGGTAAAAGACCTGCCAGGTGTTCGCTACCACATCATCCGTGGTGCGCTCGACACGGCCGGTGTAAGCGGCCGCTTGCAGCGTCGCTCGAAGTACGGCGCTAAGCGTCCGAAGCCGGGCCAAGTTGCAGCCGCAGGTAAAGGTGGCAAACCAGCACCCGGTAAGAAGAAGTAATTTATTAGTTGTCAGTTGCTGGTTGTCAGTAAGCAATGTCGTTCGACGTGCTCGCTCATTGACAACCAGCAGCTAACAACTGACAACTATATAAACCATGCGCAAGTCAAAACCGAAAAAGCGTATCCTCCTGCCGGACCCCAAGTTCAAGGAGACGCTCGTAACCCGCTTCGTCAACTACATGATGTATGATGGGAAGAAGAACCTGGCCTACACTATCTTCTACGATGCCGTAGAGCAAGTGGAGACCCGTACTAAAGAGAACGGCCTCGAACTGTGGCGCAAAGCGTTGAACAACGTAATGCCGACCGTAGAGGTAAAGAGCCGCCGCGTAGGTGGTGCTACGTTCCAGGTGCCGATTGAAGTGCGTGCTGACCGCCGCATTGCTGTTGGCTCGAAGTGGCTGATTCAGTATGCTCGTCGCCGTGGTGAGAAAACCATGAAAGACAAGCTGGCTGGCGAAATCATTGCCGCTGCCAAAGGTGAAGGTGCTGCCGTTAAGAAAAAGGACGACACCCACCGCATGGCCGAAGCCAACAAGGCCTTCTCGCACTTCCGTTTCTAATCTATCGGGCGTTTAGCGGGTTGTTGAGTTTAGATTGAATGTTTAGCCACTTTTGGTTGTCTTCCTCTCTGAACTCAACAACCCGCTAACGCGCTAATTAACCTACCGTAATGGCAGTCAACAAAGACCTTCAATACCTGCGCAATATTGGGATTATGGCCCACATTGACGCGGGCAAGACCACCACTTCGGAGCGCATTCTGTACTACACCGGCAAAACCCACAAAATTGGGGAGGTGCACGACGGAGCTGCTACGATGGACTGGATGGAGCAGGAGCAGGAGCGTGGCATCACCATTACTTCGGCTGCTACTACTACCTTCTGGAACTACCCGACCGATGCCCAAGGCAACACGGTACCGGATACGCACCAGTACAAAATCAACCTCATCGACACCCCCGGTCACGTTGACTTTACGGTGGAAGTTGAGCGTTCGTTGCGCGTGCTCGACGGTGCTGTAGCACTGTTCTGCGCCGTATCGGGTGTAGAGCCCCAGTCGGAAACCGTATGGCGTCAGGCTGACAAGTACAGCGTACCCCGCATTTGCTTCGTCAACAAGATGGACCGTGCTGGCGCTGACTTCTTCAAAGCCGTTAACGAAATCAAGGACAAACTCGGCGCTAACCCCGTGCCGCTGCAAATCCCGATTGGTGCTGAAGACACCTTTAAAGGTGTAGTGGACTTGCTCACTGGCAAAGCCATTGTGTGGGACGACAAAACCGAAGGCAAATCGTACAACGAAATCCCCGTTCCCGAGGACCTCGTTGACACGGTAGCCGAGTGGCGCGAGAAACTCATCGAGAGCGTTGCCGAGTACGACGACACTTTGATGGAGAAATTCTTCGAAGACCCGGAAAGCATTACCCGCGAAGAAATGATGGTCGTTATCCGCAAAGCGGTTATCGACATGAAGTTCTCGCCCGTACTGTGCGGCTCGGCCTTCAAAAACAAAGGTGTACAGACGATGCTGGATGCCGTAATGGCGTACCTGCCGTCGCCGCTCGACATGCCCGCCATCATCGGTACCAACCCCGACAGCGGCGAAGAAGTAGAGCGTCACCCCGACAACTCGGAGCCTTTCACCGCCTTGGCGTTCAAGATTGCAACTGACCCATATGTTGGTCGTTTGTGCTTCTTCCGCTGCTACTCGGGCGTGCTCGACGGTGGTTCGTATGTACTGAACAACCGCACCGGCAAGAAGGAGCGTATCTCGCGCCTCATGCAGATGCACTCTAACAAGCAAAACCCGATTGACAAAATCCAGGCGGGTGACATTGCTGCTGGTGTTGGCTTCAAAGACATCAAAACCGGTGACACGCTGACCGACGAGAAGAACCCGCTGGTTCTGGAGTCGATGAGCTTCCCCGAGCCGGTAATCGGCTACGCTATTGAGCCTAAAACTCAGGCCGACGTTGACAAAATGGGTATGGCTATCGCCAAGCTCATCGAAGAAGACCCGACCCTGCGCGTTAACACCGACGAGGAAACCGGCCAGACCATCCTGCGTGGTATGGGCGAGTTGCACTTGGAAATTATCATTGACCGGATGCGTCGGGAATTCAAAGTAGAAATCAACCAGGGTGCTCCCCAGGTTGCCTACAAAGAAATCCTCACCAAGAAGGTTGAGCACCGCGAGACATACAAGAAGCAAACTGGTGGTCGTGGTAAATTCGGCGACATCAACTTTGAGCTTGGCCCGAAAGAAACCGAGCCGGAAAAACCCGGTATGGAATTCGACAATGCTATCGTAGGTGGTGTTATCCCCCGCGAATTCATTGCGCCTATCCAGAAAGGCTTCGAAGAGGCTATGAAGCGTGGCCCGCTGGCTGGTTTCCCCATCGAAACCATGAAAGTGCGTCTGTTCCACGGTTCGTACCACGACGTTGACTCGGACGCCCTGTCGTTCGAATTGGCAGCTCGTGACGGTTTCCGTGAGGCTGCCCGCAAAGCCGGCCCGAAACTGCTTGAGCCTATCATGGCGGTTGAAGTAGTTTGCCCCGACGAATACACGGGTCCCGTAACTGGTGACTTGAACCGTCGTCGTGGTCTGATGAAAGGCATGGACACCAAAGGCGGTGCTCAGGTTATCAAGGCTGACGTTCCGCTGTCGGAACTGTTCGGCTATGTAACCGACCTGCGCACGCTGTCGTCGGGCCGTGCTTCGGCATCGCTCACTTTCTCGCACTACGAGCAGGTGCCTACCAACATGGCCGAGGCTATCGTTGCTAAGACTAAAGGCACTCGCGCCTAGTATTTTTTCAGCTTGTCACACCCCTGAGGCAATCGGCCTCTAAAAACCATGAACCAAAAAATCAGAATCAAGCTGAAAAGCTACGACCATAACCTGGTCGATAAGTCGGCAGAAAAAATCGTGAAAGCGGTGAAAGCTACCGGTGCTATCGTAAGCGGCCCGATTCCGTTGCCCACGGAAAAGGAGAAGTACACTGTACTTCGCTCGCCCCACGTAAACAAGAAGAGCCGGGAGCAATTCCAACTCTGCACCTACAAGCGTCTGGTTGACATTTTCTCGACCAGCAGCAAAACGGTAGATGCGCTGATGAAGCTGGAACTGCCCAGCGGCGTTGACGTTGAAATCAAAGTCTGAGCTTAGCGCTTGCGATTAACAAAATGCTCTGTTGGCTTCGGCCAGCAGAGCATTTTGCTTTCTGCATGGATAGGAGGGAGTCAGTACATATACTTGCTGAGGTGGAAAATCGTTAGGACTCGTTAGTAGGAGCGAGCTAAATGCCTCATTGCTACAATTATTTCTTATCTACGCTGGTATTTCTCGGATATTCTACCTACCTTTGCACTCCCTTAGCGAAAAGGCCACTCGGGCCTTTTCTTTTTGTGTCATTTAATATCCACTAGAATGCCTGGCATCATCGGTAAAAAAATCGGTATGACAAGCCTCTTCACTCCGGACGGGAAAAACATTCCCTGCACGCTCATCGAAGCGGGTCCGTGCGTAGTGACGCAGGTTAAAACTGTCGAAACTGACGGTTATAACGCTGTTCAGCTCGCTTATGGCGAGAAGAAGGCTAAACGTACCACTAAGGCCCTGGCTGGCCACTTCGCCAAAGCCAGCACCACCCCCAAGAAACGCCTCGTTGAGTTCCGCACCGACGACATCGCTACTTTCACGCTGGGCAGCACGGTTGAAACCTCGCTGTTCGAAGAAGGTGAGTTCGTTGACGTAGTTGGCACCTCGAAAGGTAAAGGTTTCCAGGGTGTTGTAAAACGCTACAACTTCCAAGGCGTGGGTGGTCAAACCCACGGTCAGCACAACCGTCTGCGTCACCCCGGTTCTATCGGTGCGTGCTCGTGGCCTTCGCGCGTATTCAAAGGAATGCGCATGGGTGGCCGCATGGGTACCGACCGCGTCAAGATTCAGAACCTGAAGGTGATGCGTATTGTAGCTGACAAGAACCTGATTCTGGTAAGCGGCTCAGTGCCCGGTGCCAAGAATGGCTACGTGTACTTGGAGAAATAACCTGCTAAGCTTACTAGAGATGGAACTGTCCGTATTCAATAGCAAAGGCGAAGACACCGGCCGCAAGGTTACGCTGTCCGACGCCGTGTTCGGCCACGAGCCGAACGAGCACGTCATGTACCTCGACGTGAAGCAGTACCTGGCCAACCAGCGCCAGGGTACGCACAAATCGAAGCAGCGCGCTGAAATCGCCCGCACTACCAAGAAACTGAAGAAGCAGAAAGGCACCGGTGGTGCGCGTGCTGGTTCGATGAAATCGGGTGTGTTCGTAGGTGGTGGCCGCATGTTCGGTCCGCAGCCCCGCGATTATGGCTTCAAGCTGAACAAGAAAACCAAGCGCGTTGCGCGTCTGTCGGCCCTTTCGGTGCTGGCCCGCGAAGGCAAAGTGACCTTGGTTGAAAACCTGGTGCTGAGCACGCCCCGCACGAAAGAATTCGTAGCCATCCTCGATGGTATGAAGCTGAACAACGGCCGTAAGACCCTTTATGTAGCTGCTGAAGCTGATAAGAACTTGCTGTTGAGCGCTCGCAACGTGCAGAAGGTGAAAATCGCTACCCCGGTAGCCCTCAACACCCACGACTTGTTGAACACCGACACCTTGCTGATTAGCGAAGATGGCCTGCGTTCACTGGAGCAAT
>CAXUKA010000060.1:9180-22705 GCA_964251335.1 uncultured Hymenobacter sp. | reverse complement strand
AAACTAGAACTAGTCCCCCCTCTCCTTTTCGGAGAGGGGGCTAGGGGGTGAGGCGCGACGTTAGCGCGCTGCGCAATTCTTCACGGTCGTCAAAAGGCGATTTTACGCCTTTGATTTCCTGGTAAGTTTCGTGGCCTTTGCCAGCCACCAGCACGAGGTCACCAGAGCGAGCCATAGCTACGGCGGCGCGGATAGCCTCGTGGCGGTCGGCAATGGTTTGCACGTGGGCGTCGGCGGGCGCGGTAATGCCGGCTTGCATCTGGTGCAGGATTTCGAGGGGGTCTTCGTCGCGGGGATTATCGGCGGTGAGAATAACTTGGTCGGAAAGCTGAGCGGCGAGGCGCGCCATGATGGGGCGCTTGGCCGCGTCGCGGTTGCCGCCGCAGCCTACTACCGTAATAATGCGCTGCTCGGGCCGGCGCGTTTGCTGCAAAGTTTGCAGCACGTTTTCAAGCGCATCGGGCGTGTGAGCGTAGTCCACGAGGCCGATTATCGCGCTGCCGGGCACCGTGACTGGCTCGAAGCGGCCGGACGCGGTGGTGAGGCCCGAGAGGATGGTGAGCGCTTCGGTCGGGTCTTCGCCCAGCAGCACCGCCGCGCCGTATACAGCCAGCAAGTTGTAAGCGTTGAAAATGCCGATGAGCCGGAATTGAACCTCGCGGCCGTCGATTTCCAAGTGCAGGCCGTGCAACTCATTATCGACCAGCCGGGCGCGGAAAGTAGCGGCTGTGCGCAACGAATATGTGGCGCGCTGGGCAGCGGTGTTTTGCAGCATCACCGGGCCACGCTTGTCGTCTGCGTTGGTGAGAGCGAAGGCAGTTTTGGGCAGCGCGTCGAAAAAGCCTTTTTTGGCTTTCAGGTAATTATCGAAGGTGCCGTGGTAGTCGAGGTGGTCGTGGGTGAGATTGGTAAACATCCCACCCGCAAAGCGCAGGCCACCAATACGGTGTTGGGCCACGGCGTGACTGCTCACCTCCATGCAGGCGTGAGTGCAGCCGGCGTCCACCATTTGCGCCAGCAACTCGTTGAGCCGGATGGCATCGGGCGTGGTATGCGTGCTCGGAATTACGGTTTCGTCAATCTGGTTTTGCACCGTGCTTAGCAGGCCGCAGTGGTAGCCCAGCTCGCGTAGCAGCTTGTGCAGCAGCGTGGCGCAAGTCGTTTTGCCATTGGTGCCCGTCACGCCCACTAGCTTGAGCTGGCGCGATGGATGGCCGTAAAATGCGCTGGCAATCGGCCCGAGCGCAGCGGCACTATCGGCCACCTGCACGTAGGTCGTGGCGGGGTTCAGCTCGGCGGGCAGCTCTTCGCAGACGATAACGGCCGCGCCCTGACTCACGGCTTTGTCGATGAACTTGTGCCCATCGGTGGCGGTGCCGCGCAGGGCACAAAACAGCTGCCCCGGCCCGGCCTGGCGCGAGTCGAGGGTAAGGCCGCTGATGGGCACGTCGGGGTTGCCGTGCTGGGTTAGCACGTTCACCTCGGTGAGCAGGGAAAAGAGCGGAAGGTTCATTGATTTAAGCTGTTAGCCACTAGCTGTTAGCTTGTTTAACAAGTCGCTATTTATTTCCAAGCTATTGCTTAGGAAACGCGGCGGGGTTTGTCATTGGTAGGCTTGGCATCGCTGCGCTGCGTGGTGCGGATATCGGCCGGCGGCGTGCGGCGGGGCTTGGCCGGCTTCTTTGGGTCGGGTTTCGGCGTGGTCGGTTTGGCAGACTTGTCTTTGTCAGATGCAGCCTTAGCGGGGGTTTTCGCAATACCCGTTTTCTCCTTGCCTTTGCCGGAGTTTGCTTTAGCCGGTGTCGAGGGTCGATTAGCTTTCTCGCCGGCCTTAGCTGGCTTGTTGGTACGGCTATCGAGTTCGGCTGGTACCAGCAGGGTATTCTCCGCTACCTCGGTGTGCTCAGGAACCGGCAGTGGTATGGGCGCGGCGGCGGTAATAGCGGTGGCTTGCAGCGACAGGCTTACCACCGTGCCGCGCTTCACACGCTCGCCGGGCGCAATGGACTGCTCGCGTACGCGGCCGGTGCCATTAGTTTGCACCTTCAGGCCCCGGTTTTCGAGCATGAACAGCGCGTCGCGTAGCGTTAGGCCGTGGGCATCGGGCATGCGGCCGGTGCGCGATACGGTGTTATTGGGCGTCACCTCCACGGCGCGAGTCACCGAGGCCGTATCCATGCGCCGAATGGCGCGCACCCATTCTTCGCCACCAGTGGCGCGGGTTTGGGCGGGCAGGCCTATTTTCTGGCACACCAACGCTATTTCGTCTTGCACACCAGCGCGCACCAGCGGCGCGGGCGTGCGGCGGGCGGGCACCCGCGCCAGCATGGGGCGCTGGCTGGCCTGGTCGCGGGCCATGCAACGGTCGGCAATGTCGCGGAATACCGGGGCCGCCACATCGCCGCCGTAGATGCGGCCTTTGCTAGGCGAGTCAATCACCACGATGCAGCTGTACTTCGGCTTATCGGTCGGGAAATAACCACAGAAGCTGGTCGAATACGTCTTGGTATAGTGGCCGTTTTTGAATTTCCAGGCGGTGCCCGTCTTGCCCGCGATGGTATAGTCCTTGGGCCGGATGGCCCGCGCTGTGCCGTGCAGCACCACGCCTTCCATCATGGCGCGCAGCTTGCGCAACGTTTCTTCCGAGCAGATTTTCTCGTTCAGCACCGGGGCTTCAAATTGCTCCAAAACCTGGTCGGCCTGCTTAATTTCCTTGACGATAATGGGCTGCACTTTCACCCCGCCATTGGCTACAGCGTTGTAAAAGGCCAGCGTTTGCAGCGGCGCGACTTTCAGCTCGTAGCCAATGCTCATCGTCGTGAGCGAGGTGCGGCTCCAGGTGCGGTCCTTCGGGTCTTTAATGTAGGGCAAAGCTTCGCCCGCCATCTGAAAGCCCAGCGGCTTGGGCAGGCCAAAGCGCTTCAGGTAATCGGTGTACTCCGAGGGCTTGCCGCTGAAATACTGGTTGGTCAGCTTGGCCACGCCGATGTTCGACGACTTCTCAAACACCTGCTGCACCGTGATGCGGCCGTAGCCGTGCGAGTCTGTTTTCACGGCCCCACCCACCAGCATCCGGCCGTTGCCGGTGTCCACAATGTCGTCGAGCTGAATCTCGGGGTGTGCTTCGAGCAGCGCCATCATCGAGGCCAGCTTGAACGTCGAGCCCGGCTCGGTGCGGCCCTGGTCGGCAAAGGCGTAGTTGTAATCCTCTTTATAAGTACCATCGCTGGCCTTGCCGAGGTTAGCCACGGCCTTGATTTCGCCGGTGCTCACCTCCATCAAAATGGCGCAGCCATACTGCGCATCGTTGGCGACCAATGCTTTGTATAAAGCATCTTCCGCGCCATCCTGCAAGTTGATGTCGAGCGTCGTTTTAATGTCATAGCCCGGCTGAGGCTTTATTTCGGAGCCGTCGTACACGGGCTTCATGCCGCCCGGCACGCGCTCGTAAAGGGCTTCACCTGCTTTGCCAGCCAGCTTTTGCTGGAAGGTAAATTCCAGACCCGCGCCGTTTTTGTCTTCATTCACGAAGCCTACCGTGCGTTGCGCCAGCCCCCCAAAAGGCCGGAAACGTTTGTCGACTTTCTCAAAAATAACGCCACCCTTACGTTTGGCCCGGAAGATGGGCCAGCTGGCAAACTCCTTCTTTTCCTGAAAGTTAATCTGCCGCGAATTCAGCCGGATGTAGCGCACAGCCGGGTCTTTGGCGTTATGGGCATCTAAAAGCTTACGTCTATACTCTTGCTCACTACGGTCGCCGAAAAAATGCGCCAAGTGCCAGGCCAGCGAATCTAATCCTTTACTAAACATGGCATCTTCTACCACGCCAGGGTCCCAAGCCACCCGATAAAAGGGCAACGAAGTAGCCATGATGCTCTTGCCATCATTGGCAAAAATATTGCCCCGCGTGGCCGGCACCGACTGGTAGCTGATGCGGCGCTCCTGCTCCAGGGCACGCCATTTGGCACCCTCCTGGTACTGGATGTGCGAGATTTTCCAGGCAATGGCCCCCGAGAAAACGGCCACGCCCAGAAATGCCAGCCGCACCCGCGTGACGATGGATTTCTTAACGCTTCCTTTCATGAGGAGTAGGCTTTTTAGAGGGCTTATCGGCTGAGGCTGACTGAGTTCGAGTGGAACGTTTCGACTCTTTAGTATTTTGTACCGTCTTGGACTTTTTTGGGCCTTTATCAGCAGAATTGCTTGGCTGATGCGCGGCTAACTCTACAGGTTTACCACGAGTAGAAGTCTCATTATCAATCTCTTCGTCTAACACGGGCGGCGGCGGGCCGGCCTCTTCGGCGGCATCAGCAGCACCGGCTGCTTCGGTAGCTTGCTGCCGGATGCGTCCTTGCACGGAGTCAGTCCGCAGCGCGGCGAGTGAGTCGCGCACAGCCCGGGCGGTGAGCGTATCGGCGGTGAGCACGGGCATAGTTTCGAGTTCGGCCCCGTCGAGGCGGCCGGCGGGCACCCCGATGCGGAAGGGCGGCGACGAGCTTTCAATCAGCCCGATGGCGGCCACTTTGCGGGCCACTTCGCTCTGCTTGCTGGCCTCCATATAGTCGGAGGACAGCGTAGTATAGTCGGCGCGCAAGTCTTCAGTTTCCAGCTTGAGGCGCTGGATATTACGGTTCATCCGGTTGCCGTAGTGCGTGTTGCCGATGTAAAGCAGCGTAAGCAGCATCACAAACAACAGCTTAGGCAAGTACTTGACCGGCAGCCCTTCCTCAAAGAAGCTATCGAGCCCCGTGAAGCGGTCGAGCAACGAAAACAAGCTCCAAGTCGAGCCCGGCGAGTTCAGGGATTGCCCGTCGTCGTATGGCTCGGGCGCGGGTTTGCGGCGCGGCGCGGCGGTCGGCTTTTCGACAGCCGGCGCGGGCGGCGGAGCTACGGGGGTTGGCTCGGGTACGGCAGCAGCGGGCACCTCCTCTGGCGCGGGAGGCGGCGGGGCTACGGGCCGGGCTACATTGGCGCGGGGCGGCGGTACGGCGGCGGGGCGAATGGTATTGGCGGCCATGAGCTTACGCAGGAATGGAGGTGCGAACGCCGATGCGCAGCTTGGCACTGCGAGCCCGGCTGTTGAGGGCAATTTCGTCGGCCGAAGCCTCGATAGGCTTGCGCGTGAGTGCCTCAAAAGGCAGACTAGTACGGCCGTATAAGTCCTTCTCAGCCTGCCCAAAAAACTTGCCCTGGCTCAGAAAATTCTTCACCAGTCGGTCTTCCAGCGAGTGGTAGCTCATCACGACCAGCCGGCCGCCAGGGCGCAATACCTGGGCCGTTTGGATTAGCATTTCCTGCAAAGCCGTCAGCTCATCGTTTACTTCAATGCGCAGGGCCTGAAACACTTGGGCTAGGTATTTGTTTTCCTTACCCCGAGCCGTTACGGGCTGAATGGCTTTCTTCAACTCTTGAATGGTCTGCAAAGGGCGTTGCCGACGGGCCTGTACCACGGTGGCGGCCAGCGTACGGGCATTGGTCACCTCGCCGTACATACCGAAAATGCGGTGCAGCGCGGCCTCGTCGTAGTCGTTGAGCACGTCGGCGGCAGTGGGCATGGTTGCGTCCTCGGGGTTCATCCGCATGTCGAGCGGCCCGTCGAAACGGGTGCTGAAGCCCCGTACGGCCGTGTCGAACTGGTGCGACGACACGCCCAAATCGGCCAGCAGGCCATCAACGGGCAGCGCGTCGCGCTGAGTTAATTCAGTAGTCAAGTGCCGGAAATTGGCGCGCACAAACGTGAACTGCGGCCGGGCCAGCGCCTGGGCTTCGCGCTCGGCGGCATCGTCCTGGTCGAAACTATATAAATGACCATCAACCAATTGTTCCAGCATGCGCGCGGAGTGGCCGCCACCGCCGAAGGTAACATCGACGTAGCGGCCACCGGGCTGAAGGTCGAGCGCGTCGAGGCACTCGGCCAGCATGACCGGGCGGTGGTAGGCGGTATCGTTGGGGCGTTCGGTGAGCTGGCTCATAGGGCGGCGGTGGCCGGCGCGCCCGGCGTGTCAGGTGAAGCGGATAGGAATTTCTGCGCCAGCTTGGAGAATGCGCCGGCGTCTTTAATCAGGTAGTCGTCGTAGCGGGCGGGGTCCCAGATTTCGCAGCGGTTGCCGATGCCCACTATCACGGCGTCTTTTTCGAGGCCGGCGTAGCGGCGCATCGAGCCGGGCAGCAAAAACCGGCCGATGCTGTCGAGTTCAATGTCCGTCATGCCGCGCAAAAAATTGCGCTGAAACTGGCGGTACTCCTCGTTGAACTCGTCGAGGGCTGTCACACGGTCCTCAATCACTTTCCAGGCCGAACGCGGGTAAAGCACCAGGCAGGGCTCAAGGCCGCGCACCAGCACCAACTGGTTGGTATTGGCATTGGGCAGGGCGGCCTTCACCTTCGCTGGCAGCACCAGCCGACCCTTGGGGTCGAGCTTGCAGTCGTATTCGCCGGTGAAAGAGGAGGCCATGAGGAGTAGCCAGCCGGCGACACAAAGCCTTTGCTGGATAACAAAAGTACGGTTCGTTTTAAAAAGCCCACCACCTTTTACCACTTCTTACCACGTTCTCACTCATTCCTGAAAAAGGCTCTAGGAGAGTAAAAAAGCATTTTTTGAGCATAATGCAACAATGTTGCTTACTGAAACAAGAGCTTCTACTGCCAAAAAGCTGGCTGACTGAGCCACCGCCCAAAAATAATTCGGGCCTTTTTATCGCGAAACAATGTTGCAAATAGGCTATTAAAATAACAGCAAGTCGCTTTGTTTTTTGTTCTTGTTCTATACTTGCTGCATGAATTCCTACCGCCCTCTCCCCCGCTGGCTGGCCTTGGCCGGCGCGTTGCTCAGCTTACCTGCCTTGGCCCAAAAGCCCGCCGACCCGGCCAAGCCGCAGACGATACTGTTCGTTGGCAATAGCTTCTTTCACGGCGCCTTCCAGCCGGTGCTAAGCTACAACAACCAGAGTATCACCGACGAGAATTTCAAACCCAACCGCACCGGGCAGCGCCGTCGGCAGTATGAGCACGAGGAAGGGCCGTGGGGCGGCATCCCCGGCATTTTCAAGAAGCTGACCGATGAGGCCGGGCTGCACTACGAAGTGCACCTGGAGGCCATCAGTGGGCAGACGCTAAAGTTTCATTACGATAGTGCGCTGGCCGTGATTCAGCAGCCCTGGTGGGATAAGGTGGTGATGCACGACTACAGCACCGGCCCGGTGCCCACGCGCCACGGCGGCCAGCCGGCACGCTTCTACGAGTACGCCACCCGGCTCGAGCAAGCGGTGCACACGGCCAACCCCGCCGCCCAGGTGTACCTCTACGAAACCTGGGCGCGGGCCGACCAAACCTACCCCGCCGACAAAGGCTACAGCGGCCTGCCGCTCGACTCGATGACCAACGACCTGCACGCGGCCTACTACCGCGAAGCAGCCCAAAATGGCCACTTCGCGGGCGTGGCCCCGGCCGGCGATGCTTGGCTGCGCGCCGTGCGCGAGGGTGTGGCCGACCCAAATCCCTACGATGCCCCCGAGGCCGGCAAAGTCGACCTGTGGGGTCGCGACCATTACCACCCCAGCATCTACGGCGCGTACTTGAATGCCTGCGTGCTGCTGAATGAACTAACGGGCTACGACCCGCGCAAGCTAGGCGCGCAGGAGCAGGCAGCGGGCACGCTGGGCATCGCGCCAACGGTGGCGGTGCAGCTTCAGCGGCTGGCGTATGAGCAGGTGCAGGTGGCTAAGCCAGTTGGTAAGAAGCCAGTGGTAGGAAGCAAGGCGAAACGTCAGGCAGGCAAGTAGCTTTTTAGCGGGGCTATTTAATAACATATGTTGTCGTCGGGTGCTCGGGACGAGTTGGAATTTTGCCCCATCAATCACCTAATCCAACACTGGTTATGAAAGCCGCTATCATGTATCCGCAGGGCGACGGGCCGCACTACGCCGACGTGCCCGAACCTACCGCCCAAACCAACGACCAGCTGGTGCTCACAGTGCGGGCCGCCGCCCTCAAGCACCTTGATAAAAGCCAGGCCAAGGGCACCCATTACTCCAGCCAGGCCGACCACGCCCAGCCAGCCCGCATTATTGGGGGCGATGCGGTGGGCATCCTGCCCGATGGCACGCGGGTTTTTGCCATGGGCACCGGGGGCACGCTGGCCGAGCGCACCCTCATCGACCGGCGGCAACTGGTGCCCCTGCCGGCCCACCTCGACGATGCCACGGCCGCCGCGCTACCCAATGCCGTTATCGGGGCGGGCGCGGCGCTGCGGTTTCGAGCTGGCATTCAGCCCGGTGAAACAGTGCTGATTAACGGGGCTACGGGCGTGACAGGCCGCGTGGCCGTGCAACTGGCCCGGCACTACGGCGCGGGGCGGATTGTCGCCACGGGGCGTAACCCGGAGTCGTTGCAAGCGTTGCTGGCTCTGGGGGCCGATGAAATTATCTCGGTGCAGCAGTCTGATGAAGAGTTTGTTTCTCAGCTTAAGACTTTGCACGCCAGCTCGCCCATCGACGTAGTTATCGACTACTTGTGGGGGCACTCGGCCGAGCTGCTATTGCTGGCAATACAAGGCGCAGGTTCGTTTACGCACCGGGTGCGCTTCGTATCGGTGGGCACCATGATGGGCGATAGTGTGGCGCTGTCCGGGGCCACGCTGCGCAGCACCGATTTGCAGCTTTCCGGGTCGGGGCTGGGCAGCTGGTCGCGGGCAGAGGTCGGCAAAATCTTCTCGGAAATTCTGCCGGAAGCTTTTGAACTGGCAGCCGATGGCCGCTTGCAGCTAGACACGGTGACGGTGCACCTCGCCGACATCGAACACGTGTGGGAAACGGATGTGCCAGCGGGCAAGCGGCTGGTAGTATTGATTTAATTTTCAGATTACTCATGAAAAAAATCACCGCAGCATACTGGGTCGCTACCGGCCTGCTAGCCCTGCTGATGACCAAGTCGGCCGTGGCTTACCTCACGGACGCCGCCGTGCGGGTGGAGTGCCATCGCCTGGGCTTTCCCGATTATTTCCGCGTCGAGCTGGCCATTGCCAAGCTTCTGGGGGTACTGGCCTTGCTGGCCCCGGTGGGTGCGCGGGCGAAGGAATGGACCTACGCTGGCTTCACTATTTTGCTAGTGTCGGCCATTATTGCTCACCCTGCTTCGGGCGAGCCAGCGCGGGCCTCGGCCGGGGCGACAGTGCTGCTGGGGGTATTGGCAGTGTCGTATGCACTGTATCAGCGGCAACGGGGCGATACATTCTCCCAGCAAGAACCGGTGCACTACCAAAGTCAGGCCTAGCTGGCGAGCGGCGCAAACAACCCATCTTGGGCGTAGTTTTCGAGCAGGTGGCTACTTGGCCAGCCCGATTCTGCCCGCTATGCTAGAATGGTTACGCACGCAGTTTATGCTCGATGCCGCGCAGTGGGAGCGCTACGCCGACTGCTTCACGCGCATAGAGGTGCCAAGCCGCACTGTGCTGCTGCACGAAGGCGAGGTAGCCAAACGGGCTTTTTTCATCGAAAAAGGCTGCCTGCGCGTGTGGTTCAACAGTCAGGGCAAGGACGTTACATTTCAGTTTTTCTTCGAGCACCAATCAGTTTCGTCGCTCGAAAGCTTCCGCCACCACACACCCAGCTTGTTTTCTATCGAAACGATTGAGCCCTGCGTGCTGTGGTGGATAGCGCGGGAAGATGTATACCGCTTATTGCTGGAGCTTGCCGAGGAGCCCGAGCGGCGTGAGCAACTGGCTGGCATTCTGTTCGACCGTATCCGGCACTACGGCGAGCATTGCCTGTCTTTTATTCGGGATACGCCCCGCGAGCGCTATCAGCAGCTATTGTCCAAGACGCCGCAAGTGGTGCAGCGGGTGCCGCAGCACTATATCGCGTCGTATTTGGGTATCAGCACCGTACATCTGAGCCGTATTAAAAAGTAGTTTTGGTAAGCCGGGCCCAGTTGTCATGCTGAGCGGAGCGCAATCGAAGCATGACAACCGTTTTCGAAGCGAAGCTTCATTAAACAGCCAGCTTAAATCTTACACTTTCGCAGCCGCTTACTACACTATTAAACCACCTGCGAAGGCGTATTTTTGTGCCCGATGCCACGCCCCCTCCTCCACCGTTTGCTGAGTGCCTTGCTGGCGCTGCTGGTGCTAGCCACCTCGGTGGGGCTCACGGCCGAGCGCCATCGCTGTCGCATCAGCGGGCGCAGCACGGTCACGCTGAGCTTGCCGGGGCTGGCGCATGCCGACGCTAACACCGAGGCAGGCAAAACTAACCGCCCCTGCGGCAAGCGCCGCATGAGCGGCTGCTGCGATGTCAGCCACTCGCAGCACAAGCTGAACGCCCAAAGCACAACGGCTGGCGTGGCAAAGTGGCTACCCGATGCGCCACAGCTAATGCCGCCCGCGCTGCTGCCCACTCCTATTTGGATGGGCCTGCCGCTGGCGACCCCGCTGGCCGCCAGCGTGGCCATAGGCACGGCGGCCAATTCGTCGCCGCCGGGAGCACCCAGGGCGGGGCGGGTATTGCTCACTTTAGTTTGTACGCTCGTCGTTTAGGCGATTTCTGAAAAAAGGCCAATCCTGCTGGTCAGGGCTGGTTATTTATGTTTCAGAAATCACTAAATTGCGAGCTATATGCTAACTATCAGCGGATTATTTCCGCGCTTCTTCTTACTTCCCTTTTGCGGCTTGCCGCTCCTAGCCCAGGCCCAAAGCGGCGCGGCTGTGCGCGGCGAAGTCCACGAAACGGGCGGCGCAGCTGAGCCGCTGCCCGGTGCAGTGGTGCGCTGGCTGCTGCCGGCCGGGGCTACCGGCCCCACCACCAGCACCGATGGGGCGGGCCTGTTTGTGCTGCCATTCCCGGCCCAGGTTAGCCACCGAGTCATCGTCAGCGCCGTGGGCCACGCGGCCGATACGGTGGCGGTGCCCACCACTAGCACCACGCCTTATTTGCGGGTGAGCTTGCGCGGTGGCGCGGCCCTCGGCGAGGTGCAGGTGACGGGCCGCACAGTTGCCTACTCGGCCAAGGCGGTGGGCAACATGCAAACCATCAGTTCCCGCGACCTCACCAAATCGGCGTGCTGTAACCTGGCCGAAAGCTTCGAAACCAACGCCGCCGTAGAGGTAAGCACCGCCGATGCTGTGAGCGGGGCCAAGCAGATTCAATTGCTGGGGCTAGATGGCGCTTACTCGCTGCTAACCATCGACAACCAGCCGGCCCTGCGCGGGCTGTCGGCCCCCTATCGCCTGGGCTACCTGGCCGGGCCGTGGATTGGCTCAATTGATATTATCAAGGGCACGGGCTCGGTGGTAAATGGCTATGAGGGCATTGCGGGGCAGGTGAATATTCAGCTAAAAGAGCCTGACAAAACCGACCAAGTACTGCTGAATGCCTACGTCAACGACCTGGGCAAATTTGACCTGAACGCCATTGCCTCGCAGCGCTTCAACAAGAAGTGGAGCAATGTGCTGATGCTGCACAACGACCACCTCGGCAATCGCGTGGACCGCAACGGCGACGGCTTTCTGGATTTGCCGCTGGCTACGCAGTTCAACGGCTACGACAAGGTGAAATACATGTCGGGCGATGGCCTGGTGCTAGAGCTGGGCGCGGGCGCACTGCGTGAAACCCGGCAGGGCGGGCAACTAGGCTTTCGCGAAGATGCACCCGATGCCTACCGCACGGCCTACGGCACCACGCAGGCCACCACGCGCTACACAGCGCAGGCGCGCACCTCGTACACCTGGCCGGGCCGGCCGTTCCAGAGCCTGGGGTTGCTGGTGAATGGTACGAGCCACGACTTCGGCTCGACGTATTCTTTCAAGCAGGATACCGGGCCGCGCACCTACAACGGCCATCAGAATACTGGCCAAGCTACTCTGCTGTTTCAGAGCGTTATCCAGAATACGATGCATGTGTATCGGGCGGGCCTGAGCTTCTTGTACGACGACTACCGCGAGCACCTGGGCACCGGCCGCGTCTACTCGACCGACACGCCCGAGATTATCGACGCCCGCGAAAACCGCTACCGCACCGAGCGCGTGCCAGGCGCATTTGCCGAGTACACCTATAATAATGCGCACAACCTGACGGCCGTGCTCGGCCTGCGCACCGACTACCACAACCTCTACGGCTGGCAGGTCACGCCGCGTTTCAACCTGAAATACGACCTGCGGCCCACCACGGCGCTGCGGCTGTCGGCCGGGCGCGGCCTGCGCGTGCCCAACCCCATTGCCGACAATGCGGCCATGCTGGCCAGCGCCCGCGAGTTTTACATCGCCTCCGGCCTGCGGCCCGAAACGGCCTGGGATTTGGGCGGCTCGTTTACGCAGTATTTTCAATTGCTGGGGCGGCAGGCTACGTTTGTGGCTGACTACTACCATACTATCTTCCAGAACCAGCTGGTGGCAGATATGTACACCAGTCCGCAGTACATCATTCTGGACAACCTCACGCCCGGCGCACGTTCTTTTGCCCGCAACTTCCAGGCCGAGGTGCAGGCCGAGCCCGTCAAGGGCCTACAAGTGAAAGCGGCCTACAAATGGCTCGATGTGGAGAGCACCTACGCCGGCCAGCTGCTGCCCAAGCCGCTCGTGCCCCAAAACCGTGCTTTCCTGAACCTGGGCTACGCCTCGGCCTTCGATAAATGGCGCGGCGATTTCACGGTGCAGTGGTTTGGCGAGCGGCCACTGGCCCATATACCCGAAGACGGCGTGGGTGGCGGCCACGTGCACGGCACCGGTACATCGGGCCTGGCTTATGCGCCGCGCTACGCTTTGCTAAATGCCCAAGTCACCCGCGCTTTCAAGCGCCTGGAGATGTACGCGGGCGTCGAAAACCTCACTAATTACCGCCAACCCGACCCGATTCAGAATGCGGCTACTCCTTTCAGCGCGGGCTTCGATGCGGCGATGGTGTGGGGGCCGGTGTATGGCCGGCTGACTTACGCAGGGCTACGCTACCACATCGAATAGCGTGTGGGGCTTGCCCCCGCCCAGCCGTTGGGCCGGTGTAAGCAGATAAAACCAGGCGCTGCGCGGGAGCAAGCCCCGCACCCTACGGCACTTATTTTTCAATTAATTCATTCTCTGATTTATGAAAGCTTTTGCGTTTTCCCTGCTCACGTTGCTGAGCATCAGCGGCTCGGCCGCTTTGGCCCAAACCACTCCTGTTGCGGCCACCGCCACTGCCAAAAAAGGCACCGAGCAGGTGCAGTTTAAGACTTCGGCCGTGTGCGATATGTGCAAAGCCCGTATCGAAAAAAGCATGGCCTACGAAAAAGGCGTGCAAGCCGCCCACCTCGACGTAGATAGCAAGCTGCTGACCGTGACCTACAACCCAACTAAAACCACCCCCGCTGCCTTGCGCACCGCCGTGCAAAAAACCGGCTACGACGCCGACGGTGCCACCGCCGATGCCCGCGCTTACGACCGACTGCCCGACTGCTGCAAAAAGACCGCAGCCGCCCACTAAAATCACTGATTACGCGGATTTTGTAGATGACTTTCGTCTGGCACTGCATTCACTAGTATGCAAAGTTGAATAATCAA
>CAXUKA010000060.1:0-9170 GCA_964251335.1 uncultured Hymenobacter sp. | reverse complement strand
ATCAAAAAGGCCACCCAATTGGGTGGCCTTTCTTGCGTCCACAAAATCCGCGCAATTCGCTAAAATCCACGTAATCAGCGATTAGTTTTTGGCTTGCCATAGGCGCCACCACGGCAAATACGGCTGGTCGTGGTGCTCGTAGTGGTAGCCGAAGAAATAGCACGTCACAAACGCCCACACGTGGTACGGCCATTGGCTTTGGCTGCGCGACTTATGATGGTTGTCTTCGTCGTGCTCGCCCCGGTGAGGCAGGTAGGTACCGAAGACAAACAGTTGCAGAGTGGCCAGCACCGCCGGCACTATCCAGAAGGCAATGACATTGGCCTGCGGAAACCAGATTTTCAGCACGTTGTAGGTTATCGCCATTAGGGCAATCTGCCACCAAGTCACGTAGTTCCAGGCGAAGCGCAGTAACCAGGGCAAAAATCCAGGGTGGCCTTCGGGGTGAAAATCGGGGTCGTCGGGCGTGCCAACGTGGCGGTGATGCGCGTGGTGCTTAGGCAGCTGGCCCGGAAACCAATTGTAGGCAAACAGCAGCGTGGCTACCGTGCCGATGACATTATTCAGGCGTTTATTGGGGCTTACCACGCCGTGCATGGCATCGTGCCCGGTTATGTAAAGCCCAGTATATAAATGCGTTTGCAAAAGCAGCAGCAAGTATGGCGCGGGCGAATGCCAGTCGGGCTGGTAGAAAGCCAGCAGGTAGGTTAGTAACCCAGCCCAAGCGGTGATAATCAACCCTGCCGCGAGCACGCCTTTCCCAGCTAAGGGCTGCGGAGCCACTTTTACTTTAGGAACAGCAGAGCTAACTAAGTGCATACATCCACTGCTTTAAAACCTGGTCAGGGCATCGCGCACCTCTTCCATTAGCCACATGGGCGTACTGGTGGCCCCGCAGATGCCGACCGACTGCCCCGGCTCGAACCACGACGAGCAGATGTCCTCCGTTTTGGAGATGAAATGCGTGCGCGGATTGGTATCCTTGCACACTTGGTAGAGCACCTTGCCGTTCGAGCTTTTGGTGCCCGACACAAATACTACTTGGTCGAACTGCGCCGAGAAGCGCCGCAAATCCAGGTCACGGTTGCTTACCTGCCGGCAAATGGTATCATGAGCATTTACTTGATAACCACGACTTTCCAACTCATTTTTGATGTTGTAAAAAGAAGTGGTACCCTTGGTAGTCTGGCTGTAGAGTGTGAGACTAGCCGGCAGCTCGTGGTGCAACAGCTCTTCCAGGTTCTCAAATACCACGGCCTCACCTTGCGTTTGGCCCAGTAGGCCGCGCACTTCAGCATGGCCATGCTTGCCATAGATGAACAGTTTCTCGCGCCGGTCGAAGCTCGCCTTGATACGATTTTGCAGCTTGAGCACCACCGGGCAGCTCGCGTCGATAAGTGTCAGGTTGTTTTCCATGGCCTGCTGGTAGGTGCTCGGCGGCTCGCCGTGCGCCCGGATGAGCACTGCCTCGTCGCGCAAAATCGCCAGCTGCTCGTAGTCAATAATGCGTAACCCCTTGGCTTGCAAGCGTTGCACCTCCTCATCGTTGTGCACAATATCGCCCAGGCAATAGAGGTAGCCCTGCTCATCGAGCAGGTCTTCAGCCATTTGAATAGCGTATATTACGCCAAAGCAAAAGCCAGAGTTAGAATCGATGCGAACGCTAAGGTGCAAGCCAGACTGCATATCGTCCAACTAACTGTAAAGGCCAGCCGAAGGTTGCCCTACGGCGCTAGTTATTAATCAAAACCAGATAAAATTCCCAATGAAGTTAGGGCAATTACAAACGCTAAGCTTGCGCCTATTCGCTAACTGCCTTTCACCTGCGCCAGTTGCTGCGCTTCAGCTTCCGACACGTGCTTGCGCCCCACCAAAAAGCTGCGTACCGTGTTGAATGCCTCTTCGTCCAGTCCCGAACGCGGGTGCTGCAATGCAGCTTCAAGTAGAAATGCTTTGTCTTCTTCGACGTGCTTGCTCAAACCCAAAAAGGGCGGCAAATTGCTCTCAACCGAGAAACGTAGAAATCGAATTTCAGCATTTGCCGGTTCCAACGCCACGGCTTGCTCGAAGGTGCGAGCGGCTTGCTGGATGTACGTTAGCTTGTTCAGCATGGAAGCATCGCGGGCCTTAATGGCCTCAGAAGCACCTTTGTAGCCCAACACCAAAGCATTTTGCTCGCTATAGCCATGCAGCAGGTCGTAAAATTTATCGCCACCTTCTTTGCTGGCGGCGGCTTGCTCGTAATGGCGGCGAAGGGTGGCGGAAGAGAAAGAAGACATGGGCAAATTTGAGGGGAAAGCGGCGCAAGCCGGCCGTGCTGAACTAGGTGCTGCAAGCGCCAGCACGACGCAGAAAAGGGGCTGCTTCATAGTAGTAAAGCTACGGGCAAACTCCTTTATGAGTTTTTAATGAAAATTTTGAACACGGGCTTTACTAGATTGCTCGCAGCCGATAGCGCAGCCAGGTTCCCAGCAGCAGCAGCAGCTTGGTATTGTCGGGCAGGCGCACGCGCTCGGCCAGCACTTGGTCGGCCGGGGCCTGGCGCAGCTTGTAAAAAAGCTTTAAATAATAGACGTAGGCCAAGTACACGCCCATGCGCGAGGCCCGTGGCAGCTGCTGAATACCCACGTAGGCCGCCTCAAAATCGGCCCGGATGTCGGCCTCAATCTGGCGCTTAGCCTCGTTGTCGAACTGCTCGTAGCGCAGGCCCGGAAAATACACCCGCCCCCGGTCCTCATAGTCGGAGCGAATATCACGCAGAAAATTAACCTTTTGAAAGGCTGCGCCCAGCCGCCGCGCCGGTCCCCGCAGCTGCTCGAACTGCGCCGGCTGCCGGTGGCAGAACACGCGCAGGCACATCAGCCCCACCACTTCGGCCGAGCCGTAGATGTATTTTTCGTACAGCTCCTGCCGGTAGCTATGGTCCTCCAGGTCCATTTCCATGCTCCGCAAAAAAGCATCAATGAACTCATGGTCAATGTCATATTCATTGACTGCCCACTGAAAAGCGTGCAGCACTGGGTTGAGGCTAAAGCCGGCCGCGATGGCCGCGTAGGTGTCGCGTTCGAAAGTCGCCAGCAGCACTGCCTTGTCCTGGTCGTGGAAAGTATCAACAATCTCGTCGGCCCAGCGCACGAAACCATATACCGCGTAGATAGCCCGGTGCAACTCCTTATCCAACGTGCGGATTCCCAAGGAGAACGATGTGCTATAGCGCCGCGTGATAAGTTGCGCGCAGGCCAGGCTGGTGTCGGTAAAAAGTTGTTGATGATTCATTTAATGCAAATCTGCCACAAAACTGTTATGCTGATACGCCTCAGCTTTGTTTCTGTTCCTTCAACACCTCTTTGGCCACCACCTGCCCCGAAATGAGCGAAGGCGGCACGCCTGGCCCCGGTACCGTGAGCTGGCCCGTAAAATAAAGGTTGTTTACTTTTTTACTTTTCAGCGAAGGCTTCAGAATAGCCGTCTGCTTCAAGGTGTTAGCTAAGCCATACGCATTGCCTTTGAAGGAATGGTAGTCGGCCACGAAGTCGCGGTGGGCGTAGCTGCGCTTGAATACCACGGCATCGCGAATGGAGTGGCCGCAGTGCTTTTCGAGGCGGTCCATCAGTAAGTTGTAGTACTTTTCGCGGGTGGCCTCGGGGTCGTCGAGGTCGGGCGCTACCGGGATGAGCAGGAAGAGATTTTCTTGGCCTTCGAGGGCTACCGTGGGGTCAGTTTTGCTAGGCACCGAGGCGTAAAACAGCGGCCGGCTGGGCCACTGCGGCGCTTCGTAAATCTCGTGGGCGTGCCGCGCAAAATCCTCGTCAAAGAACAGATTGTGATGCTGCAACTTATCCAGCTTGCGGTTTACACCCAGATAAAACAACAGCGACGACGGAGCCATCGTGCGCGAGTCCCAATATTCGGGCGAGTAGTGGCGATACTCGGGCGCTAACACCTGTTGCTCAATATGATGATAGTCGGCCCCAGCCACCACCGCAGCTGCGGGCCACAAGCTGCTAGCGGTGCGCACGCCGGTGGCGCGTCCGTTTTCGACCACTATTTCGCGCACCTCTTGGTTGTATTCGATTTTGACGCCCAGCTCCTCAGCTACGGTCACCATACCGCGCACTATCTGGTGCATACCGCCCTTGGGGTACCAAGTGCCCAGCGCCAAATCGGCGTAGTTCATGAGGGAGTAGAGCGCGGGCGTATTCTCAGGTGTAGCGCCCAGAAATAGTACCGGAAACTCAATAAGCTTGAGCAGCTTGGGATGGCTGAAAAACTTGCGGGCGTGCTTGGCCATGCTTTGCAGCAAGTCGAGGTGCACGGCTCCTTTCACGATGTCCCAATCCAGAAACTCGGTGATGGAGCGGCTGGGCAGATGCACAAATTTGTTGATGCCGACCTCGTATTTATACTTGGCCTGGGCCAGAAAGGCATCGAGCCGCACTGCGCTGCCCGGCTCTAAGCTTTCAAATAGCTGCCGCAGCTCAGCCATGCTGGCCGGAATGTCTATCGTGTCGTTTTCGCCAAAAATCACTTGGTACGACGGGTCGAGACGCACTAGGTCGTAGTAGTCGGCCACGCGCTTGCCGAAGTGCTGGAAGTACTGCTCAAACACGCCGGGCATCCAATACCAGCTTGGGCCCATATCGAAGGTAAAGCCCTCGGCCTCAAACACGCGCGCCCGGCCGCCGGGGCCGGCATTCTTTTCCAGCAGCGTTACCTGCCAGCCCGCTTGCGCCAAGAAAGAAGCGGCCGATAAACCCGCAAAACCGGCACCAATTACTACTGCTTGCATTATTAAGATAAGTAGCGCGAAGCTCTGCTTCGCGTTGCGTGCGCCGAGGTTGTATACCCTTTACGCAGAATGCGGGCCTGCGCCCGCTCGCGAAGCAGAGCTTCGCGCTACAAAAAAAGCCGCGCCTTCCGAACTAGCGGAAGGCGCGGCTTTCTCCAACGCAAAACGCGGCAGCAAGTTAGTCTTGCTCCACTTCTTCGGCAGCTAGCGTACTGCTGCGGTCGGCCCCAGCGGGGGCATACACGTGCAGGGCAGCTTTCAAATCTTTGCGGGCAATGTGGATGCGGTTTTTCACCGTACCAATCGGAATTTGCAGTTTCTCAGCGATTTCCAGGTACTTGTAGCCGATGTAATACATCATGAACGGCGTGCGATAATCGGAGCCCAGGCTAGCGATGGCCTCGTTGATGTCACGCACCACAAAATCGGTAGTCGCACCGTTGTGGGTGATGTAGTTTTCGTCGGTGTTGAAGTACTGAAAATACTCAGTCGAATCGATGTTCGAGCTGCGTTTGGTAATCTTGTTGTAGTTGTTAATGAAGGTGTTGCGCATGATGGTGTACAACCATGCCTTCAAATTGGTACCGGCCTTAAACTTGTCTTTGTTAAGCAGCGCTTTGAGTAGGGTTTCCTGGACTAAGTCCTTGGCATCGTCAGCGTCGCGGGTGAGGTTCATCGCTACGGGGCGCAACGATGAGGATATTTTCTGCACTTGGGAAGTGAATTCCAGAGAAGTCATATTGTTGAAGGGTTCGTAGCAGAATCTTAAACAAAGGTAGACGACAAGTGAGAAAAGTGTTCTGATGAGCTAAACTTTTTTTAACTCTTAGCCTTTATTCTGCGCACCCCCAGGGGGTTACGCACATGCTAGCACTTAGGTCGTACTTCCCGTGTTACTTTTCTGCTAACTCTACTTCAACTAGCTGATTTACAAAGGGAATTAAATCACGAAATTCGTGTAGGCACGCTAATGACAAGCAGCCCTCGGGCAGCGCCTTGGTTTGCATAGCCAACGAGCCAAACAGCAATAATGTCGCATCGGGGCAGTGCTGGCGCAGCTCGGCGGCGTAGGCCGACACCTGGCCCCGACCAGGAGCTGTAGTGAGCACCGTAGCCAGCACCGTGGGCCGGAAGGTTTGAGCGGCGGCTATTACATCGGGCAGCGGCAGGTTGGGGCCGAGGTAGAGTACCTGCCGGCCACGGGCGCGCACGGCATAGTTCATGAATAGCAGGGCCAACTCATGCCACTCGCCCTCAGGCAGAAAGAGCAGCCAACGCGGCGCATCTTCTTGGCTAAGAGGAATTAGCGGCAGGGCGTCGGCCGAGGCCATCAATTCCTGGCGCAGCAGCTGAGCCACCAAGCGCTCCTGCGCCACGCTCAGCGAGCCTTCCTTCCACGACACGCTCACGCGCTGGAGCAGCGGGTAGCCCAGGCGCAGTAGCGTGTCCTCGGTACCTATTTCCTGGATGGCTTCGTCGAACAGGCGGTGTAGGCGCGGCTCGTCGAGGTCGAGGGTCGCGCCCAGCATGGCATTGAGGCGGGCATCGTCGGCGGGCTGCACCTCGTTGCACAAGGCTAGGGCGGCCGTTTGGCATTCCTCCTCGCTCATGCGCACTACCTGCGAAATGCGCTGCCCACGGGCACACAGGGCAGCTACGTTGAGCAGCCGGCGCAGGTCGGCTTCACCATAGGTGCGGATGTTGGTAGCGGTGCGGCTGGGGTTCAACAAGTTGTAGCGTTGTTCCCAGATGCGAATAGTATGCGCTTTCACACCGGAAAGCTGCTCTAAGTCGCTGATAGAATAACGGGCCACGGGTTTGGAAGGTAACTAGATAGATAAAGCTTTTCAGCAACTGGCCAATTTTGACGAGCCGCTAGAAAAGGCCAAAGTAATAGGCGATATTTTATAGAATTGTGTACAATGCTTTCTAAGTAATCCACAAACCTAGCAAATAGTTTGCAGGTCGTTCCTCACAAGGCTAAGCGCCGCCTTGCTGCTCGCGCCGGGCAGCCTGCTCGCGAGCCAGCCGCAAGTACTTGGGCGACACCCACAGCAGGCCAAACTCCTCGGAGTGGTCGCGGCCCTGGGTTTTGTGGTGCATCTTATGCGCCATGTTGAGGGCGCGCAGGTACACATTGTCCGTCTTTTTCCAGAAGGGCAGGCGGCCGTGAATCAGCCCGTCGTGCACAAAGAAGTACACCGTACCGTAGGCCGCAATGCCCACGCCTACCCAAAACCACCACCGCGCGCCATTCTCACCCGTGATAAACAATACAGTTGAAATGGCCCCGTAAATCGCAAAAAACCAATCATTTCGCTCAAACGGCCGCGGGCTGGGCCGAATGTGGTGCGAGCGGTGCAGCACCCATAGCGGCCCATGCTGCACGTATTTGTGCATAAACCACGCCCAGAACTCCATAAAGGCGAACGTGCTGAGGGTGACGAGAATGGGTAAAACAGGAAGCATAGCTACAAAAACGTTTGTCATTGCGAGGAGGAACGACGCAGTAATCGCACCTAAACAAGCTGTTCGGGTGCGATTGCTGCGTCATCCCTCCTCGCAATGACAACCCTTATTTACTTACCACTCCACCCGGTCTTTGTTCAAAAACCCGGCGATGCCCCGACGATAGTCGTCGGTGGTGCGAGCGTCGGCGTTGCGCTCGGCGGCGAAGCGCAGGCCATCTTCGAGGCTGAGGGCGGGCAGCTGAGCAATGAGCTCCTTAGTCATTTCCATGCTGCTGCCTGAGTTTTCGCGGGCTAGGCGCAGGGCATACTCGCGCACGGTGTCGGCTAGCTCATCGGCTTCGACCAGGAAGGTAACCAAGCCGTAGTCAAGTGCTTGCTGCGCCGTAAAGATGTCGCCGCTCAGCAATAACTGCTTGGCGCGGGCCTCACCGAGGCGGCGCACCAAGAACACACTCACGATGGCGGGCAGGAAGCCCAGCTTTACCTCGGTAAAGCCAAATTTGGCTTCGGGCACGGCGAAGGTGAAGTCGCAGAGCGCGGCCAGGCCACAGCCATCGGCTAAGGCATGGCCTTGTACCTGGCCGATAACAACTTTTTTGAGGGTATAAATCTGGTGGAACAGCTGCATGAGGTGCGTGCTGTCGGCCAGGTTTTCCTGGTAGGTATTAGCTTGTAATTCTTGCAGATACTTCATATCAGCCCCGGCGCAGAACACGTCGCCGCTGGCACGCAGGATAATGATTTTTACCTCCTCATCGGCTTCGGCGGCTTCGAAGGCTTGCTTTAGCTCGGTTACCACATCGGCGCTAAGGGCGTTGCGCTTGGCGGGGCGGTTAATGGTGATGTAAGCCAAGCGGCCTTCTACCTCATATTGTAGAAAGCGCAGGGCCAGTAATTCCTGGGTTGGATAGTGTTCCATAACGATAAATACGGCAAAAGGTAATAGGTAGATGAGTTGGCTCAGCGCCAGCTATGTGCAATATACTTGCCAGGGCCCAACAGACCGCTATTATTTCCCGCGAAAACCCAGGGTTAACCCAAAAAGTAAGCTCAGCGCCTGACTGCCAGCGAGTACGTGAACGCGCCCTGCTCATTGACATCCCAGGTGCGGAAGCCGGCTGCCCGCAAGGCCGAGTCTTGCCGGGTGATGTACCAGCGCTTGCACGACGAGTCGAATACCACCTGCGCCTGCGGCCCGAAGTGCGCGGCCAGCCCATCGGGGTAGATGCGGGCATTGCGCCGCAGCACGATGATATCGGCCGGAAACTGCGTGCTTTCGCCCGCCGAGCGCCGTAGCCGGCCGCTCACGAAGGCTACTCGCAGGCCACGCCAGCTTGCTAGCACCACCGGCGCGGGCAGGTAGCGGCGGGTCGAATCGGCAGGGTCGGGCGCACCGACCAGCCGCGTGGGCACTGCCGCGCCCTGCCAGCCCACGCGGTATTGCGGCTGGCGCACGCGGCGCAGTATCAGGCTAGGTTTGAGGCGGTAGGTGCGCTCGGTTTCGGTGAGCGGCAGCGAGTCGGCCGTTACAAATTCGGGGGCCGCGCCTTGCCAAAAGCCCACCACCGAGCGGCGCGGAATGCTATAGACTACAAACTCGCGCAATGGCGCTATTTCGGCGACTTCGGTTATCCGGCTGCCCGCGTAGCAGGCCAGTAAGGCCAGCGCAGTACCTACCCAAGCCAGTTGGCGCGTGGCAAAAAACGCGCACACCACGATGATGAGCAGGAAAATCAGCAGCGTTTGGGTTTGGTTGAGGTGCACGCCGCCAACTACCGCGCCCGGGAAGAGCCGACCGATGAGGAAGATATATTCATTGAACGCCCAGATAAAACCTTGAAACACAAAGCCCACGATACGCGGCAGCCAGTCGAGCCACGGCAGCCACAGCGCTGGGAGCGCCACTAAGC
>CAXUKA010000059.1:0-22726 GCA_964251335.1 uncultured Hymenobacter sp. | reverse complement strand
CTTGGCCGAAACTATTAGCCTGACCAGTAATGACCGCACATCTACCTATAAACTCCACGCTCGACCAGTTACAGAAAGCGAGGCCCGAGTCTTGGATGTTATCAGAACCTTCCACGATTTGAGTATTCGCAACCTGAATGACCTGAATACTTTTCGTGCTGCTTTGCAACGTGCTGAGCAATTGCAAGACAGCCGATACCGAGCGCGAGTGGTGGTAGATTGTCTTAACAGCACGCAGCAATTACTTATCCCTGAAGATGAAGAGAAATTTGACCTTGTAGTCACATCACCACCCTACGGCGATAATAAAACTACTATACCCTATGGAGAGCATGCCTACCTACCGCTCCAATGGATTGTATTAGAAGACATCCACCCTACCGTAGCTGCCAACCGAGCTTGGCTAAATACGACGGGGGGCATCGACCGGCAAAGCATGGGGGGAATATTCAATGAACGTCCTACTGCTACTGTAGATAAACTACGTGATGCTTCCTCTACCCTACGTGAGCACTTAGTATCGCTGGCCGACGCTGAATCGGTGCTGCGTCGTAAGGTAGTAGCCTTCTATGATGATTTTTACCAGTCTCTGGAGTTAATTTCTGAAAGCCTCAAGCCTGATGCTTATCTCATCTGGACTTTAGGTAATCGGCGCGTTAACAGGATGGAAATCAAGAATGATGCTATTTTAGGTGAATTTCTAGGCAGTTTGGGGTGCGAGCCTGTAACTAGGCTAGAACGCATCATTCACAGTAAGCGCATGCCCCATAAGAATCCATCAGGCAGCACTATGGCCAATGAGCAGATTCTTATCCTGCGCAAGACAACTAAATAAGCATCTATGGCTCATTTTAATATCAGTGCTGCTGTTGTTTACCAACTAGGTGAAGAACTTATCTCCGATGAGGTAACTGCGCTTTTGGAATTGGTAAAAAATTCATTCGATGCCGATGCTGACTACGTTAACATAGTAATTGATACCCAAGCTACCTCCTACGAGGAAGATGGAGTTATCATCGCCTGTCCCAACGGCTTCGTTTCTATCGAAGACAATGGTACTGGTATGACGATGGATGAAATCGTTGACGGCTGGCTAGTCATTTCCGTTTCTCGCAAGCGGGAGATGAAGCTCAGAGGCAAAAAGACTGATAATGGGCGTACTCCTATGGGGGATAAAGGCCTTGGACGTTTAAGCACTCAGCGGCTAGGCAATGTTCTGAATATGATTACCTCCACTGAAGGTGAATATTGCAAACGAGTAGTTTCATTTGATTGGCAGGACTTTCGCTCGCAACGCTTGCTCACCGACGTACGGGTGAACATTGAGGAGATTCCAAGCCCCCAAGAGACAAGGGGTACTAAACTCGTTATCACAGAAATACGTGAGCTTGAGGCGTGGCAGGGTAATATGCGCCAATCTATACAGACCAAGCTGTCACAGTTGATTTCACCATTTGATGAAGCTAGAGCTTTTCAGGTCTTTCTTACAATAGATGGTGAACCCATCGAAATGACTAAAATAGCAACTCGTATCAGGCAGGCTGCGTCAGGTGCTTACCAGTTCGAGTATTTTAGCAAAGAGGCAGTAATTATCAAAGGCGCATTAAAGCTGAGTAAGCTTAAAGTTCAAAAGGAAATAGATGCTTATAATCGCCTGTTAGCAGCTGACCAAGGTCGTGAATTCTTCAATTTCATAAGTGACCCAAATAGCAAGTTTTATATTCCTGGCGCTGTGTATCTTGGGCACGAAGGTTGGTTTATAGGGTTCCGTCAGGAAATAGCACTTTTCAGTATTGGAAATTTAAATTACATAAACTTCTTAGGCAATTCCGAATTTGCTGACCCAGGAAGATTTAAAGGTGAAATAGATGATTTTAGATTAGATGCTAGTCCTGACGAAATAGCAGAAGGCATTTTTGATAAAAAATCAGAATACAAAGAGTTCATAGACCGACAACACGGCATACGTGTTTTTCGTGATGGATTTGGCATTCGTCCATTCGGGTATCAAGGCAACGATTGGCTTAAATTAGGTAGCAACCAAACATCTGGCAATTCCTTTTATGGATTAAGACCAAACAATGTTATGGGATACGTAAGCCTTGAAGGAGATGAAAATAAAGTACTTAAAGAGAAAACAGACCGAGAAGGGTTTGTGGAGAATGAATATTCGCGGAATTTTTTCCTTTTAATGGGAATCATACGCGATAGGATTAACAGCTTCGTTGAGGCTGTACGTCGCAGCTATAACAAATACAAGGAACTGCGAATTGAAGAGGATTCTGGATTAGGCTCGCAAACACTTTCTCAAACATTAGAACTACTGCAAACAACTTCTCAAGATGCTGGTAGGGTAGAACGCCAGATTGGGGAGATGCTCTCCGCAGTAGAAGATACTGAACAGGCCATCCAGCAGATTACTGATATAGTGAGTCGACAATCAGAGTCTTCTACTGCTTTAGCTACGACGAACTCCGATATGCACCCAGTGCTTGCTAATATGCAAAAAAGCATAGCTCAAGCAAATCGCATCATAAAGTCTACTAAGGAGTTACTGCCAAAAATTAATCGTCTAGACGAAATAGCAAAAGTTCTTGCACCTAAGATTATTAGACTGGAAGAACAGATAGATGATTTCACCGAATTAGCATCGCTTGGTCTTGTTGCCGAAGGTTTCACACATGAACTAGTAAGTATTTCGAATAATCTAGACGCTCGTACTAGCACAATAGAAAAAAGCGCAAAACCTCTTATAGGGACTAATAGAGAATTGCGAATATATCTAGAATACGTTCGCATGTCAGTGAGTTCTATTAGAAAGCAGCTTAGCCACTTAGCACCTTCACTAAAATATGTCAGGGAAAAGCAGGATACTATTTCTATTAAACCATTCGTAGAAGAACTTATAGAATTCTATTCGAATAACAACAAGGATATAAATTTCGTCATTAAAGAGCCTTTTGATGATTTTGCAATTATCGCAAATAAAGGCAAAATGACTCAAATAATTGATAATTTAGTTATCAATTCCGTATATTGGCTCAGAAATTATAAGAAATCCAATTCCGAATTACAGCCGGAAATTAGTTTTAGTGCCTATGACCAGACATTAGTCATCTGGGATAATGGGTTAGGCGTTGATAAAGCAGTTGAGTATAATCTCTTCCAATCTTTCGTAACGACAAAGCCTAAAGGTGTTGGCCGGGGCCTTGGCCTCTATATTGTTACACAATTACTCGATACGCTAGATTCTGAAATAATATTATTGCCAGAGCGAAATATCCTACATGGGCGTCGCTACAAGTTTGCACTCATTCTAAAAGGAGCTTTGAAAAATGGTTGATGTAGATTACACTGAAAAAGCACTCAAAATTTTTGAGGTTCTTGATATCAAGAAAATTTATTACGTGGATGACGAGCTTGAGAACAGCAATATTGTTGTTTCTGATGTGGTAGGTGAGTTAACAGCGGAAATTTTAAGTGAAAAGAAAGCAGCACTTACCGTCGTTATTCCGCCGTTGATAACATCAACAGTTGATATAGCCAAGCAATCTATAACTGCTTTTTTAGATGGGAAGAATGACCAAGAAAGGCATATTTTATTAGAAAAACTAACTTCTGTAATTGGTGTAGAGATTGCTCCACCTACTAATAAGCAAGCCAGCTTTTTGCAGAATGCATTTGGTGAACAGTTAAGTGTAATATGCATTGGGCCCACTGAATGGGATAAGGATAAAGAATTAATATTATCTGATGCAAAATCAGATAATAGAGCTTTGTGTATATTTGACCAAAACTTAGATGGAAAGGACTCACCTGGCCACGCAGGTAGAAAGGGCACTAATTTAATTAATGAAATTAGTGCTCGGGATAATGATGGCCGCCTTTTCTGTGTGATAATTAGTGGCGATATTGACACTAGTAATGAATTAGAGCATTGGGAAGAATATGTGAATACTTATAGACTACCGTCAAGCAAATTTTTTCCCCTTTCAAAGAACCGCACAGACAGCGAGCAGCTTTTTGCTGAAGGAATGCATTTAAGCTCACTTAACGCCTTATACGATTTATTGAAAAGAAGAACACTCAATGTTATTGCTTCTGCATCTGAAGAGAGTAAGCGTGAGTTAAATAAGATTAACTTATTTAATCTAAACTACATGGTAGCTAATTCGAAGAAGGCTAAAGAAGAAGGCACATGGCAAGCATCCACTTTATTTAGGCTTTACGACATTATTCAAGATGGAAGTTTGAAATCGCAAATGATTATAGATGATTATTCTAAAAAATTTAATGAGAATATAGCGAAGGTTCAATCCATAAATAATATTCTACCTTTTCACGCAGATTCAATTTCACCAGAAAGGTATACGTTACGCTATAAGGAATTATACGAGAGCGCGGAACATACGAATCAAGTTCATGAGGAACTCAAGGTAGGTGATTTATTTCGAACCCAGGTAGACACTCAGACTACTCGAGATTATGTTCTATTGGCACAGCCTTGCGACTTAACGGTGCGCGGAAAATCTGGCGTGAGAAATGCTACTGCCGTTACGCTGGCACCTATCACCATTATGACCAAAAAAAAATTTAGTGACAAACAAAAGAGTAGCCCAGGATTAATAAAGACAGGTTTTCAGCTTGAATATTATTCTAGCGGCAGTGACGACATCGGATTTGTTGAATTCAACAAGGTATTTACTGCATCTGTGAATATTCTTGATTTAGCAGTTCTCAATTTTGATGGCAAATGCTTTATTGATTTCTCATCAGAGCTAAAATGCCCTCCTCAACTTCATAGCGCTTGGCAACTTCGCTTCGATGCGCTTAAAGGAGAGCTCACTACTTTGTATCAACAAATTAATAATATAAAGAAATTATCTGAAGATGTCCCTGCATCAGCATCCCTTGTTTTAGACTTACTTCCAAATCCATATACCCGCCTATCGAGTGGAGCTGACGACGTACTACCTAAGCATTCATATAGCGGCACTATATTAAATTATAACCTGTGGCGCATTGGTAGTGTACGTCCTCCGGTATCTGCTCATCTATTAGATGCTTATACTAAGCACTTGTCCCGAGTGGCATATGACCATGATTTCTCGTCATAGCCAAATTAATTATTTAGGCGGGTCACTAACTGGGACATGAAGATATCCTTCCAGCTTAAGATGGGCGACCTAAACAAGGCTGGCTACGCGCCCATCCAGCTAACCGTGAGTTGGGCTGGCCAGCGCGTGCGCGAGGCCACAGGCGAGTTAACCAAGCCCGAATGGTGGGATAAAGACGCCCAGGAAGTACTCAACAAAAAGGGCAGCTACTCGGCTAACGTCAACGACCGCCTGCACGAACTGAAAAACATACTCGAGCGCGCCGACCAGGCCGCGGCCGACCGCCGCGAACAGCTCAGCGAGGACGAGGTGCGCGCTATTATCCGGCAGGTCAAAAATCCGCAGGCAGCAGCCCTGGCTCCAGTAGCCCCTGCTCCCAGCCCGGCCGAAGAATTACAAGGACTCTCCGTGCCTGAGCTATTCAAGCGCTGGATGGCCGAGCAAGGGGCCAAGGTCAGCAAGCGCACCGGCAAGCCCCGCGCCCGCACCACGCTTAGCAACTACAACGGCACTTACGAGAAGCTGCGCGAGTTTGAGGAAGCCCGTGGCGAAGTGCTAGACCTGGCCACGATGGACCTGGTGCGCTTCTATCAGCCCTTCTGGCACTGGTTTCGCCACGACCTCGGCCAGGGCATTAATACTTTCGGCAAGCACATCAGCCGCATCCGCACATTCATGGAGTGGTGCGAGGACTACGAGCTGAAGGTGAATCGGCAATACAAGCGCTTCGAGTCCCCGAGCCTGTACGTCGGCGTCGACGCCCTGACGGAGGAAGAGCTATTGGAGATTGCCGCCTTAGACTTCCAGAGCGCGCCCATCCGTAACAAGCTCTATTACGGCTACTCGGCTAAGCAGGGCGGCACGCCCGACAGCCCCGAGGTGCAGGCTTACGTGGCCGAGGTGGAGCTGGCCCGCGACAAGTTTCTGGAGTGCGCCTACTCGGCCATGCACATCTCCGACGCCGACCGCGCCCGGCGCTCCGACGTCAAGCGCATCCCCGGCATTAAGGACCAGGTACTGGAGGTAAGCCGGGGCAAAACGTCTAACCCTTGCTACGTGCCGTTCTTCGACGACGCCGTGTTTAAGCTGGTCGCGCTCACGGCCAAGTACGCAGGTCGCACCGACTACTTGGTATCCGATTGCCCTACCGTCAACCGCCACCTCAAAACTATCGCCAAGCTCGTAGGCCTGACGCGGCTGAATCTAACCACCAAAATCGGCCGCAAGACCTTCGTCACCATCAAAATCATGCGGGGCACGCCCACCCGCATCGTGATGATGGCCACGGGCCACACCACCGAGCAAAGCTTCAACCACTACCTGGGCGTCGACCTGATTAAATTGCTGGAGCAATACCGCAAGTACGAGATTGCCGAGGCCGCCTGACCCGTGTCAGTCCGTGTCATTTTCCGTGTCAATTTTTGAGCATCCGGTTTCCAGGTATTTCTACTCGTCTCCAAGTAATCTGTACCTACGCCCGCAGGAGGCCCTTTTTAGTAGAAGCTAGTGGAAACGAGTACGTGCGCCGTCGCCCCTATGTGACCACAAAAAAGGCCCTCGGCAGCACGCTGAGTGCCTTTTTTGCTTTCCGGGGGACGTTTTAGGGGATAAGCCTAAAAAAACAGTAGGGGCGAACAGATACCCAGCAGTTCACACTTGCTTAAAACCGCTGGCCTGCCAGGCGCACCGTGGCCACGTCGTCGATAAAGGCGACCGCTCGCGCCGCCAACTGCGCCGGGAAGTCGCCGCCTGCTAACGCGCCGAAGCGTAGCGCCGCATCCTGTTGCAAGGCTTGGCCCAGCGCGGCCGACTGCTCATAGGTGCGGTAGCTGGCCGCAAAGCCGGGGCAAGCGGCGGCTAAGCTCGCCGCCGAGGGCAGACGGTCGCGCTTGGTGCGCTGGTTGAAGGTGCGGTCTACGGGTAGTAGGTTCCATAGCTCGTTGACGGGGTAGAAGCTCAACGGCAACAAGTGGTCTAGGTCATAGTCGTCCGGGCGGATAATAATCTTACCCGTCCAGGGGCAGGTGAAACGGTGCTGCTCCAGCAACAACACATCGATGTGATTGCGCTCCCAACTCAGCGGACGGCGGTTGTCGGGCCGGGCCGTGAGCAGCGCGTACGCCTCACCGCGTGGGGCTGCCCCGAGTTGCTCGGTGAACAAGCTCCACTCGTGCACGCACAGCGCCTCGACGTAGAGCGAGAGCCGGTGGCAGGCTCGCCATAGGAACGCTGGCACCAGCAGGCACCGCTCGGCCGGGTCGGTACCAGGCAAGGGCGTGGCCACGGCGTTACGCAGGCGAACGGGCACCGGAAACACGCCCTGCTCATTGGTGCCAGCGTGCTGGATGGGCATCAACAGGGCAGTAGCGGCCGCCTTGCGGGCACGCTCATAGGCAGCCAGCAGTTCAACGGGATACTGCGCCCGTCGGCGGGGTGTGCGCATCTCCGTCAGCAGGAAGTAGCCGTCGCCGGGCCGGCCAGCCCCCACCACCAACGGCTGCCAGGCGGCGCGCAGCTGGGCCAGGGCAGGGCGCAAGCCCATGTCGTGGCCCAGGGTTTCGCCACGGCGGGCCGGGCGGCCTTGCAGGATGGGGCGCTCGGGGTCGGCAAAGCTCCAATAGTAGGCCAGCCACCACTCGGCCAGGCGCGTGAGGGGCACCGCCACGGGCAATCCACCCGTGAGCGCCAGGTCGGGGTGGCCGAGCACCACATCATTGAGCGCGCGCAGCAGGGCGAACTTGTAGCTCGTCGTTTTGCTGTCGTGCTTGAGGATGGTGGCCAGCAACTGCTCACCGGTGGGGACAAGGGACATACGGCCGGTAAGGTACTCAGGGCGCCGCGTTGCGCCGCCAGCACTCCGTCACTCCCGTATTGAGCTACCGGCGAAAGGCGCAAGACCGATAAATGAAAGACATGGGCACCTAAGTCGTGAGGCAGCAGCCCATGCACTGGAAGGAGAGTCAGAAAGACTACGCATCTAGCGCCAGCACTACATACTTATTCTTCGATTTGACACGTTGGAAGCCTGGCCTTTCACTCTTCTCTCATGCGTAAAGCCTCCTTTTCTATTCTGCTCACCGCTAGCGCATGCCTAGTGACCACCGCCGTTCGAGCCCAGGTCACGTTCGGCATCGGCCCCAAAGTGGGCTATAACCTAGTCAACGTCCGCTACCGCGATGCCGATGCACCCGACCAGCGCGCCGACTACCGCAGTGGCCTGGAAGCTGGCGTCATAGCTTCCCTTGGCTGGGGGCATTTTGCCGTGCAGCCGGGTGTGCTCTACTCGCAACGCGGGTTTGTGCTGCATCAGGCCGGGGCGTTTTACAATACGCCTTACTTACACCATACTAGCGCCCGCCTCGATTACCTGATGCTGCCGCTCAACGTGGCCTACACGCAGCACGCCAACGGCCAGGGCGCCCAGGTGTTTGCGGGCGTGTACCTAGGGGTGCTGGCGGGCGGCTACTACCAGAGTACCGTGACCTCGTATTACGGCCCTAACCAGCCCCCCTACGAGTCTACCACTGCTGGCAACGTGCGGGTCGGCGACCCGCAGCAGGTTAGTGCAAGTAATCTCTACGGCCGACGCTTTGACAATGGCGTGCAGCTGGGGTTAGGCTACCGCTACCACGGGCTACTGGCCCAGGCCAGCTATAGCCTGGGCCTGCGCGATGTGGACACCTATAACAGCAGCGCCTATTATATACAAAATTTCGCCTCATACAACCGTCCCAGCTACCGCAACCAAGCCTTTCAGGTATCGCTCGCGTATCTGGTAGGCACCAAAAGTTAAGCTACGCCGGCACTAGGCCCAGCGCCATTTCTTACCTTGTGAGCATGATAACTCGGTTCCTTTGGCTAGCCACCAGCAGCGTGCTGCTCGCGGGCACGGCCCACGCCCAGGCCGGCCTACGACTTGGTGGCTCCCTCATGGCCTTCAACGATGCCTTTGCCGAGCGCTTCGCCACCACGGCGAGCGTGCAAAACCGCGTCCGGCTCGGCTATTAGGTTGGGGTATTTTACCAGGTGCAACTCAAAGAGTCACCCTATATGTCGTTGGTGCCCGAAGTGCAGTTCAGCCGCGAGCAGCAGGCCGTGACCCTAACCGACATGGATGCCGGGGGCCGGGTCCTCACCAGCGAGTACCACCTCCGGTTGGACTACTTCAACGTGCCCCTCTTGTTGCGCGTCACGTTGGGCCCGGTGCAGCTCGAAGCCGGGCCGCAGGGCAGCGTGCTGCTGGGTGGCCGAGGTGAGGGCGCTACCACCGGCCCCGGTGGGGCAACCAGCAGCTATCGACTACCGATTGACCAGCCCGCCACCAGCCGCTACCACCGCTTTGACTTTGGCCTGTCGCTGGGCGTGGGGGCGAAGCTGCCCTCCGGCCTGGGGGTGAGCGTGCGCGCTTACCAGGGCATCACCCAAGTGAACGCAGGCGAGTATGCGGCGTTCCCCATCCCATACCCGGGTAGCGACAAATTTCGTCGCACGTGGCAAGCCTTCCTGATATATCAGCTGCCGACCCGCCCGTAGCGGCGGGGTAGTTTTTTCGCTACGTTGGGAAAAGGCGGCCAATATCTGCATGGTTTAAATAGTTCTTATATAACTATTTGAATTGAGCCTGCTAGTCCATTTACCTTCGGCCCATATCTACTTGACCTTACTATCTCTGGCAAGCTGCCTTCCCCGAATATTATGCACGATATGGTACGTGATCGCCTCATTGAAGTGGCTCAGGCCAAGAAGACTATTACCTATGCTGACCTAGTCGCGGTCTGTCACCTCCAGTTAGACCTGCGTTTAGACCACGCTCGAGCCGAGCTGGGCCGCATACTGGGTGATATCAGCCGCGCGGAATACGAGCAAGGTCGCCCGTTATTGAGCGTGGTGGCGGTACTAGCTGAAACCCACTTGCCGAGCGAGGGCTTTTACCGCCTAGCCGAGCAACTGGGTTTGGGGACAGCCAAGCGATTGCGTCAAAATTTATTCGGGGAGCGCGAAATGGCAAAGTGTTTTGAGTTCTGGGGTGAATCACGCAAGCCTAACGCCATATAAAATGCCTTGCGGCGTTAGGCTCAGCTAGCTTTTTCGCGCATGATAGTTAGCCGGCCCGAGGTTATCTCCACCAGCACCGTGTCACCTGGGGCGAAACCGGCGTTGCGTAGCCAGTCGCCGCACAGGTGTAGCGAGGAGGTGATTTTCAAGTTTGGTTGTAGGCGTAGGTAATGCGGAGCTACTTTCAAGCGACGGTTCTTCATTAACTGAGGTAAGATGAGAATGGATGAGACCGCGAGTCTTTGCCTATCACTGTGCTAAGTGGTGGCTGGTTGCTGCTGTATATTTGATGTGCGCAGTGCCAATCCTGCGCTGGTCGAAGCGACTTGGCCGCTTACTCCGGCTGCCATTCGAATTGGAACGTGTCGGCTTCTTACTTAAACATCTTCTGCTGCTCACGCAGGTCGGTCCGCGCGGCTTCGGCTACTTGAGTGGCGCCTCGGAGTCGAAGCTAATAGTCGGTGACTGCGTCAGGGTGTTGAAAGTGAGACCTATTTAAGCCTTCGAGTTCAAGCACGAGTAGTTGCTAGCGTTGGGCTCATAGGACCCGGCAGGCACGGCGCACACGTTTGAAATAAGCTTATATATAGCCTGCTACTTATCCGTGAGCGCTTAGGGAAGAAGTAGCCTGATGCCTGCACTGCTGCTGGAAGGTGGCAGTGCGCCGAGCAATGGTGGCTTGGGTATTGACGAGCCAGCGGCTGATGCGACCCGCGTCCTGGCACTCGTGGGCGTGATGGTTTGCCCGCAGCTGCTCGGCGGCGCTGAGCCAAGGCGAATTGAAAGTGAGGGCCGTGAGCTGGGCCCGCAAAACGGCTAGGCTCCCGGGGCGGGCAGTGACCGTTGACGCGGCCGCTGCCTGGATTGTATGAGTTGACACGTAGTTTCAGAAGATAGTAAGTTCGAAAAAGCCCAGCTTAGGTGCGGCCGCTGACGCGGCCGCGTCGGAGGGGCCAGCCGTTGACGCGGCTGGCCCCTCTTTGCATGCTAGGAGTTCCCACACGGAAACAATACAAAAAAACTATTTGAAAATTGCCTCCACAATATCATAGCAAATCGCTCATTTATCTGGTAATCAAATATATTGCGCGACATATGCAACGTATCGTATCTTTGTATCCTATTCAATTTCTAACTGCCTCGCCTATAGCTAGAAGCACCTCCCAATAGATTCGTACTCGTTGAGTCGCTGCCTGTCCGTGGTTTCCTAAACCGGCCAAGTTTACCCTAAAACCACACGCGAACAGATAGACCAGCACTCACGCCCAAGAGGCGTGGGGCTGTCCTGTCGCGTGTTAACCGTTCTTGGCCGGACGGAGGAAACGCAGGGTGGCAACGCGCCTCGATTCGTTTCTAAACGTCTCATAATCACCAATTACTCCGTCCGGCCAAATGACGAATTTCACCCTCTTGCCTGCTCCCTATGGAGCAGGCAACCTCCTCGCGCCCATCCCCACCACTGGATGGGCCACCTCCAACTCGCGCCAGTCTTCCAATCGCCTGGTTAGTCTGATTAGGCCCGAGTAGCCCCTTTACATGTTGGCCTTCGTCAGGGCCGCGCTTTTGCGTGGTCAGGGGCGCTCCCTAAGGGCTCGTCGTGCCCGCTGGACACTACCTTAAAAGCGCTTGTAAGAGTGGCTTAGCACTACTGGCACGGGTAATTCGACTCGGCGATACTGGGTGAGCGCCGCTACTCGCACCCAGATGAGACTTCCACTTTATTTTGAGATTTCCACTATGAAAGCAATTCTGCTTTTAGCCTTTACGTGCGTCCTGTCCGCAAACGCTATTACCCAAAATCTAGAGCCTGGTAATATTGAAACGATGAGTGGTGAGCGCATCGGCTATAAGAATGCTAAGGGAGAGGTAGTCATCAAGCCCAGGTTCGATGTAGGTAATAAATTCTCAGGCGGTTACGCTACCGTCTGTATCGGTGGAAAATGCGGCATGATTGACTCCACCGGCAAAGAGGTCATTCCCTTGAAATACCGTGAAATTGGTTACTTCCAAGATGGACTTGCGGGGGTGAGCCTGGACGGACGCAAATTCGGCTTTATCGACCGGACTGGAACGATAGTCATCCCGATGACCTTCGATGGGGTGAGCGATTTCAGCGAGGGCCGAGCTACAGCCATGGTGGGTGGCAAATGCGCCCTCATCAATAAGCAGGGCACGCTGCTCACGCCTTACAGGTATCAGGGTATGGAGGAAATGAAGGGCGGCATCGCTCGCGTTTGCCTCAAGAATGATAGCCGCGACGGGATTCAGTATAGTCACCTATGGGGCTTCATTAATGCTCAAGGCAAAGAGATTTCCAAGTTGACTTGCTACGGTTACGAGAGCCCTAACTTGGAGAATGGCTACGCCGTGACCCGCATAGCCAAGTTAGACGTGGTTCCAGCCAATCTCAATACAAGACAACGCTCCACCTACGTGGCGCTAATAGGACGAACTTATAGCTATTCTTCGGCCCTGATTGATAAGACCGGTCGAGTAGTTATTCCTGCCACAGCTAATTACGAGTTTGGCGATTGGGGCCATGACTACGTCATAGTCAAACGTGGGGACGCCTACGGCGTGCTAGATATGACGGGGAAAGTGATATTACCGATAGGCTTTCGCGAAATTTCTCGTTTCGAGTATGGCCCTGATAAAAGCTCCCTGGCTAAAGTGTTCACCACCGCTGACGGCAAGTTTTTCTACGTGGACCGCCACTTCAAGTGCGTAGAATTCGACGGAGTGAAATGTCCTGAATACTAAATTTTCGCATAAAAATCAAGCATAAGGAGCTGCCGGACAAATCTGTACACTCCAGCAGTCCGGCAGCTCATCGCGTACCAGAGGGCTGTCTACTATACGCCCTTAGCGGAAATCCATTTTCTGTTGCCTCTATTTTCCGAATGCTATATCAGCGAAGACTTACTCAAAAGCTTTTTAAGGTGACGCCCTTACACTGAAGACTATCCTGTGCCACTGCGCAGATTACAAAGTTGCCCGACCTATCGGGAACCAAGATGCTTCTATTAATCTATAATGTGAGAGGTCGCAAGTGCTAGGCAGTCATCAATACCTACCCACGAGCATCCTCGAACGCGCTGGTCGAGTCCGTACTACTACTGGGGTTCACGTTTTATTGATAAAAACTATTTCAGGCAGCTATGCCTAAAGGACCTAAATTGTCGGCTAGGCGGTCGGGGTCGCGTAGCCACCGGCCCACCACGGTTTTGGAGATGCCCAGTTGCGTAGCAATCTGACGAATGGATTGCCCGGCTGCCTGTAGCTCCCTAGCGCGGGTCTTGAGGCTGGCCTGCTCGCCAGCTAGGCCATCAGCAGGTTTTTCCGGCGATAGAGTTTGGAGTAGGTGGTTGGTATGCGCCCGAAAGACCGTAATCAAGCTCATGGCCGTATCGAAATCTTGGTCACTGCACACGAGCGTACCGGCGGGTTGCACGCCATCTTCGAAGGTGCGCAGGAGCGTCAATAGCATGGCCAGTCGAAAGGCACACAGACCCAGACGCCGCAGGGTGCTATGCTGGGCGGGGTAGGCATTGTTGATATCGTCTGTCCAAGCAGCGAATGCGGCCCGGTGGCGGGCCTGCTGTTCGGCGGTCAACTCAATGTTCACGGGCGCGGTTACGGCTATAATCATCGCGGCTAGCTCTTGGCCCAACTGCTCGTAATACTTATCCAGGGGCTCGCGGGCGGCGAACGTGTCGCGCCAATACGGCTCGCTGGTAAAAGTGTAAAACAGAAAGCGCGAGTATAAACCGTTTTCCACATCGGGCAGCAGCCGTTGAACTTGGTGCGGCGTACCGGTGAGCAGCACTGAAAGAGCGGGGCGGGCAACCTCGAGCTGGCCGGTACCCTTACGCAACGTGGCGTAGGGTTCATGATGGAATGCGTTACGTAATAGGGGGCCCCAGGAACCCCAATCCTGGTTTTTCAAGATGGCCGAGAGCGTATCAGCCTCGGGTTCGCAGAAAATACCTTGGCCGTCGTTTTCCACCAGGGCTTGCACGAGGGCCGCGAAGCTGGCGTCGGCTGGCAGCAGCAACCGCTTTGATACGGGTTCTTCGGGCGGGGACCCCGCTCCGCCCTTGGTGCTGCGCTTACTGGCTTGGTACTGCGTTAGCTCCATTTGGTACTCGCGCCGGGCCTGCTGATTAGCCTGCTCCAGCTGACGGTGGCGCACCCGCACGACGTGTTGCGCCCAGGCCATGGTACCCTTACCGCTGGCGGCCGGTGCCGCGATGAGGGCGTACAGGTTCAAGCCCGTTAGCTTGCCATCATATGTGCCCGATACAGTAGGGAATGCACCGCTCAGTAAAGTCAGTAATGACGTAAGCAGTACATCCGCTTCCCGGCCCTCGAACGTTCGGCAGCTATGTCGTAGAAACTCAGGTAGTGTGGCGTAGACCGTCGGCGGAAAGGCCGGGGGTTCATCACCGGCAGCTACGCTCGTCATCAGCGTAGTCGGTGTACTTGTACTTATTTGAGTTCGATAATCTTTGGCTGGCACAAATGGCTTGGTATTATACTCGGCCGCTTTGCGGTGGTAAATGCGCTCGATAAGCCGCCGCACTTCTGTATCATCAAAATCCGGCCCCAGCCAGTGCGTGAGGGCGTGGTGGCATAATAGTGCTTCGGGGACGCCCTTTTCATTGCAAAAGAACGCCAGCCGGGCCAGCCAACTGTTACGTCCACTATTAAGACCCGTAGGGCGCGGGGGACTGTGTTGCAAGCACCACTGTAACGCCTTTTCGGACGCGGACGCCTGAGATGTTAGCAAAGATGTTGCGGTGAACATCTGGCCAGTATCAGTTGGAGGAACGGTTGCATTCAACGGCTGGCGGCCTAGAAGCAGTAATTGCGCCATGGTCAGCGGCTTTTTCATATTGCGAAAGAGAAGTATTAAAAAGGATTGGTGGCGGCACGCCCACGCGGCCGTGCCGCCACGCAAGTTGCCCTTACCGGGTAGTAGGCCGAAAATCATCGTTCAACCACGCGCTAGGGTCTTCGGGCAGAAAGCACGCGCGGCTGATATCTGAGCCCGAGCGGTCGTATACCGAGCCAAGTGCTGGGTGTCGCCCGGAGAGGCATTCGTGCACGGCCAGCAGACCCGTAGCATAATCAGCTGCCCCGTCGGGCAACCTCACCAGCACTTTTAGCCCACGCCGCGAGGGGCTGATAAAAAGTAGTACCAGCAGATCGTGACAGGCTCGGTCGTTGACCAAGGCGTCGCGTATTTTTTTTACGTCGGGAAAATTGTCATAGTCGAGGATACCAAGCCCCGAAGCCCGCACGAGGCCGACGGCATCGCGTTTCTGGAAGATACCTGCCGGCGTGATGTAGGGCAGCGCTCGCTTGGCCAGCTTATACTCTTTGGTGCCGTACTTAGTGTCGCGCACCGCGTCCAGCTTAGCCCGTCGTGATTTCGGTGGATTAATGAGTTGTCGCCAAAGTCGGTACGGATTGATGGTAGTGAAAGGCACTAGGTTAGTGATAGGTCCATCGAACAAACTGAACTCGTACGTTAGCGCGTCAGGATGTTGAACGCTGCTTAGGTGCTCGGCAAGCGGTCGTAGCTCCGCCGGGTTGGCGTAGACCAGCGGCGAACTGGTAAGTTGCAACGCGTGTACTGGGCCGCGCAGCAGCCCTTCTTCGACGAGCTGGCCTACTAGGCGGGTGGCGCGGGCGAAGCCGTGGCGTTGCAACAGCTCAACTATGAAGTTGAACGGGTAAGAAGCTTCGAGGCGCAGCTGGTAGTGCAGACAGCACAGCAGCAGCGTGTTGGTTTGCATTTTCATCGGCGGCGCGGGAGAAAAGGGTTGAAATGGGCCACAATGGGCAGCCAGGCTGTCCACGGGGACGGCGGCCAGACAGTAAATGAGGATTGCTTCATGATGCCGTCGCCAGTCTGAGTGACCTAACGACAACACAAAAGTAGCTCATAGCCACGAAGACCTTATCATAAAATGCTGATTATCAGTTAAAAGTGAATTAAATTTGAGATATTCCGACTAATTTCCGAGTTCCCTCCGAGATAAGCATAGCCCGGTACGGTGTCCGTAATCTCGCCCAGGGGATAGCCCTCCGGTCGGCACCTCGTTGGGCAGCGGCCGAATTCGCTCAGCAACTGATTAAGTTTCTGCCACATTCTATCGCAGCCATCAATCTGGCCAGCGCAGCTGGTCCTACTTTCGATAGCGAGGAACGGCCCCGATAGGGGCGTCAGGTCGCCCGTGCGATGCTATTACCTGGCCGGGGAGCTTTTGTGACGTAAAGACAGCCATTTAATTACCGAGAGTAAGGCTATGATTTTAGTCGCCTGCCTGCGGACGGTGGAGATAAGGAGATAGCGGGGCTGCCAACTGCATACCCTGACCGAGCACACCACCGCTTTCACGCCGCTCCTACCAGGGTCGGCTGTGTTTCACGAGTTAGCATCGGAAGTGCCGCTTGGTAACAAGAGGCCGGCAACGCGCGCAAGCATAGCGACGGGCACATAGCGCTACAGCTATGACTACTATACTATAGTCTTGCTCACTGAAAAGCCATCAAAAGCGGGCACTTTCAGCGTGGTGTGCGGAACAGCACCTCGCGGTACTGGCAGCGCTGCCTCGCTCTGGGGCGTTTAGCTCGGTTACCGTTCCCAGAAAAAGAGGTAGCCAGCGTTACCCCTGCTGACCAGCCAAAGCACCCAGTTGCCTGCGCTCGCCCTTTTAAGGCAACAGCGCGGGCAAACGACAGACCCGTTTGGCAACTACTTGGCTAACTTACTGCCCGGGCGCCTAGCAGGCGGCAAGGCTTCGTGGCACTTCCGCATGGCTTTAATTCTTTCCCGGAAGTTTTTCACCCGTGCTTCCGAGTTCTTAGTCGGCTTGAGAAATTCTATTTCTTTGTGATACTGATAGCGCTTACTAAAGTAGCGGCTCTTGTCCACGGCGCTGCTGTCACCGATGACGTTTTCCTTATCCAACGCTCGAATGAAGTCAATCAACAGGCTTTGCTTGCGCGGCGTTAGCTGCAGCTTGCCTTCCGCATCAATTAAGGCAAGTTCCCGGGCGAGTTCATCAACCCTCTGCGCCGTGAACGGCGGGTTGAAGGATAAGAAAGCATCGGGAATATCCTCCGTGATGGGGCTGTTGGGGGTAGCTGGCACTTCATGCGCCGACTCCGAGTTCCTTACCGCAACTGTTTTTTCGGGCTGTAGAGCAATGTCGGTGAGTTTGCGGGTTAACCAGTCGAGAATTTTGGCCTCCGTCGGGGCTGCAGGTCGCCCAGCTACTTTGCGCTCGGTGATCAGTTCTTGGAACACATGTCGCAAAAACTCAAGGTCTTCGTCGTCCTCAACAGACAGTGAATCAAGCCTATCGTATAAACCTTGGACGTGAGCATTGTCTTTGTCGAGGTAGTATGTAAATATGTTGGTGGCCCGCCCCTTTTTAAAAGCGGGATGATGCAGAATCTCTTTCCCCGCCTCATAGCTGGCGTCTTCAAACAGCTCATGCCACTGCTTATCCGTGGCCGTAGGCGACTCCGAATAATACTCCTGGGTGAGACGTTCTTTTGCGTGCGCATCCGCCTGTTGGACGGCCTGGTCGAGCTTCGTGGAAAGGGGCTGCATGGTAGAAGCGGCGGGTTTCGGAGAAACTAAAAACAAAGGCAACCGCTACCAACTGAGCGGTTAAGCAGGCCGCGCAACGGGGTAAGCGCACTAATAGCCGGCAACGCTAACACCCCTAGCAAACCGGTTGCACGAGCGAAAATAGGGTTGTTGGTGGATAAGTACAAGCTGGCTACGATCATCCCTTGCACTTCCTGACGTGAGGATGGCTGGCACCGCTGCTGCGGTCGGCAATCACTACCGCACCACTGCCCGAGGAGGTGTCCCCCGTCCCACCTTGGACGCATTGGCCCGGGAGATGGAGTAACCGCGACGGCTGCGCGCGAGCCACGTGGTTGGTCGGACGGGGTACACCGAGGCAGTGGCACAGTTCGAGAATGCGCAGGGTGGGTAGCCTCTATTGCTTGCTCTTTTGCCCTAGCTAACAGGCCGAGGATTGTTTATTAGGTGAACGAAGTATCGTAGAGACTGCCGTACAAGACCGTACATTGCCCTCGCACGGGACACAGGGACAGTGCTGAGAATACGCCGCCAGTGAAGGGGCAAAACAGTGGGGAGAAGCAGCCCGGTGGGACACGTGGCAGCCCCCTACAGTAGCGAGGTACGGTGTAGAACCGAAAATTGTCCCCCCTGTCCCAGCTACAGCGAACGGGACAGCGAGGACAACGCGGAGGTCTGGCGAAGGCCCCAGCATACTTAGAATAGTTACTAAGAGGGAGTAGGGAAATAAAAGTGCTATATAAGTTTGTTCTATGTCCCGCGCCGCTTACGCTACCGATTTAACCGATACGGGATGGTAACTAGTTGAGCCTTACGTGCGCAGCAGCGGCCTTGGTCGGCCACCGCTACACAGTAAACGGGAGCTACTCAACGCTATTTTTTACCAGTTGCGTGCCGGCGGGGCCTGGCCTTTGCTGCCGCACGACCTACCGCCCTGGCGCACGGTGTATAAGCAATTCGAAGCCTGGCGCGAGGACGGCACCTGGGACCGGCTGCTCACTGGCTTGCGCCAGCAAGTGCGCCAACTCACCCGCGAGCCAGAACCGACTGCCGGCGCCATCGACTCGCAGTCCGTGCGCACGGGCGGTAAAAGGGGGGCTGTCACGGCTGCGATGCGGGCAAGCAAGTAGCTGTTCGTAAGCGACATATAGTGGTAGACACCCAGGGCTTACCCCTGGCCATACTGGTGCAGGCGGCTAGCGTCCAAGACCCCGTTGGGGCCGCTCCGGTGCTGGCTACGGCCAAGGTCAACGCGCCGCAGTTGCAGTTGCTCTGGGCCGACGCCCGCTACCAGGGGCCGTTGGTGGCCACAGCCGCTGCGGCGCTGGGCCTGCGGGTGGAGGTGGTACGGGCTCCGCCCGGTACCAAGGGTTTCGTGGTGTTGCCCCGGCGCTGGGTCGTAGAGCGCAGTTTCGGTTGGCTGAGTAAGTACCGGCGCGTGGCGGGTCGCGATTACGAAACTAATCCACATGTGAGTGAGGCAATTATCAAAGCCTGCTTTTGCCATCTGATGCTGCGCCGGCTAGCTAAAGGGCCTCCGCCTAAACATAGCGATTGAATTATCCTACTCCCTCTAAGTAGTGTACCCACTTTAGCCGTACAAGTTAGCATGCAAGCCTATTCGCAAGATTTACGGGAGCGAGTGGCCGCTGCCTGCGCCAAACCAGGGGTCGAGGTGGCGCAAGAGGCTTGGTATGTAACCTCGAAACGGCTAGGTGGGTAGGGCATGGCCAGCACCAAGCGCTGGCCCAGCGCCAGAGGCGTTGCGTGTGCTGACTTAGCTCATTGCCCTCGAACACTACCAGTGTAGCGCAGGGCACCATTAGGGCAGCGCTCACTTACTCAGCTCGTTGGCCTCAACTGGCCTAGTCAGACGCGGGGGTACGCACGGGCAGGCTGTACTGTCGGGCTTAGTAGGCCACCGAAGTATCGATGCCACTGACCTTGCCTGATACCAGGCCATGGACTTCTGGCAGCATCCCCACGTGACGTAGGCCGTCGAGGGTAGCTGTGAAGAAAGCAAAGTCGACGAAGTGAGCGAGGTCGAGCACGGCAAACGAAGCTGTCGAAGTAAAACAGTGTGGTCAGGGCGTGTGGTGAGAGCGCCCCCGGCGCGGGGTGGTGCGGCGACCACCGTCGAGGCTGGGGGACTGTTGCACGGCCGCGAGCAAATCTTCGGGCGCGAAAAACGTCCTACTACCTAATTTCCTGTATTTAAGTAACTTAACTCGCTTCCAAGCGTGAATACTAGCTACGCATACGCCCAGGAAGGCGGCGGCTTCTTTAACGCTTAGCAGCGCCGACTGTGGCGGCACTGGGGGGCTAGTCGGGTCGGCCACGCGGGCAGTCATCTCTTCGCGCAGCACTTGGCGGAGTTCCTCGCGCAAAATGGCCCTCAAATCGGCCCGATATTCTTCCTGAGAAAACAACAGCAAAAAAGGGGAGGTAGCCGGGGGTAGCATAACGGGTGCCAAAGAAAGTGGTATCCGTGATAGCTAGGTCGTGGGGGCTGGGTTTCCGCTAACTTGAGTGGTTTGCAGCATAAGTACAAAGCCATTTTCCATAGTTATCCCCAAGCTAGGCTTTATTAAACCCTGCTAAGCCTAACTCGGAGGTAGCCTTTGCGCCTTAATCGGACTCAACTGCTCCGGTGAGAGGGGATACGCGCCTACACCACGGAAAGCATTGCTAGTTACATACCAGAAAAGTTGCAGTAGCTGGGCAGTCGTCCCCAGCTCGTTTACAAGCTAACACGGCGGCCCGCCCACCTATCTGTATCCACTGACCAGGCTATGGCACGACGACGATAGTCTGCACCCCAAGTTCGCGAGCCAGCTTGATTGTGTGCGCAGTACCTCGGCTTTGTCCGTCCCACAGAGCTAACATGACATCCGAAAATTTAACTATTTCGGCATTTCTGATTAAGGGTGCTCGGCGGCCGCAGGTGCTATAGTTGGGAAGGAATATTTTAATGGGCAAGTGGTGCTCTCGGGCGAAATTCGCGGCCAGATTATCTGCCCCTTCAGCACCGCCGCTCACCAAGCCGGTTATTTTAGTGGCCAACGCTGCTTCAAGCCGTTCGATTTCGGCTACTAATAGGGAGTAGTCTGTAATAGACCTCGAACCGACTATTGCGAGTGTCATACTATCTGAAAATAGTGAATAAAAACCTTAGATACCCCTGAATAAGCAATAAGCGAAAAGCTCAGTCAGGGGTGCTCCTTACGGCGAGTAAGGCCGGCAGCTACGGCAGACTCTCGGCTCGCAAATTATAAAACATCGAGGAAATATACGTAAGTTCCAAAATAATTCATTGAATTACAATGGCTTGACTTATAATTATCCACCAATTGCTCTCACTATTCCGGCCATCGGCTACTCGCTACCGATCAAAATGAGGCAAATATCTGGGGCAGGCCCAATGGCGCTTAAGGTGGGTAAGGCATCGCGCCCGCCGTGGGTGCCCTAGCCAGTATCCTGGTTGAAGAAAAGCGTTATTGGGATGGTCAATCCGCATCGACATTTACTAATTAGCACCATTTTCAACCCGCCCGTCACTCCCGTTTATGACCTTGCCAACAACTTTTAAACAGCTTTTCACGAACTTTCAAATGAGTTTCCATACCATGGTTACGTTGCGTAACGCGCTATTAGCGCCTAGCACATCGCTGGCACTGCTCCAGCAATACCTTGCCATCCCGATGGCCCGGTTCCGTTGGGATGCAAACCCAACTGCCGTGACTTCTAAACTCGCCGTGGCCGAGCCCAGCTACTTCCGCTAGCTTACCAACTCGCCTCGTCGCTACGCCCGTACACGGCGACGAACTCGCGCTCGACCGTATCTTCCACGATATTGACGGAGTAGGTTTTATAGTCCGTGCTGCGCATTACAAGTGCCAGCTGTATACCTTTTTCAAGCGCTAACATAACGAACGCGTGCCAGGCAGTACGGTACGAAAGTCGCTCGTCCTTGCGAAAGTATTCGACCTTGCAACGACTTACGCAGTAGTGCTTTCCCTCGACGGCCGCGTTCAAGTCCGTCGTTCTATACGTTTGACTTTAAGGCTACATGCCCAGCCGGATGCTGGTCATTACACAGGTGTAAAAGCCGCATAGCAGCAATCTTGAGTTCTCAAAGTCAATACAAGCCGAATAGAACGTTGGGTTGGTCTCATTTGCCGACGAAGATGCTCCCCGACCTCAAGATGGTAAAAGGTCGGGGCGGTCGGGTGCGAACTGATTGAGGGTGGCCGCTAGGAAGGTAACAGGGATCGCCTAATCGGCCGGCTGTTTGCGTAATTGCTGGTGGTGACTCTCCTCCTGCTACTCGCCTAGCGGCCCCCTCCTACCCCGGCCCAATGGATGAGCCCCCGCCGTAGACGGCCGCGAATTCGCGTTCAATGGTGCTGTCGGCAATATTTACGTATCGCTTAAAGCTCGACCATTCCTTATGTCCCGTTACCTTCATCACAGTTTCGGGCCGCAGGCCAGCTTCCAGGGCCAACGTAACGAAGGTGCGGCGGGCCGTGTGGCAGCTCAACAGCTCGTATTTGCGTAGGCGTTCGACCTGGCGATGTCCACCAGCGTAGCGTACGCGCTCCACGATGCCCAGCAGCCCCGCCTGCCGACCTATGTTTTTAAGGTGGGCGTTGAGCTTCTGGTTGCTGACGAAGGTGAGCTCGCCGGCAAACAGGCGCGTGAGCAACACCTGCGCACCGGGCCTCAGGGGCACGGTGACCGTCTCGCGTGTCTTCAGCGTCCGGAGGCGTAGCATTCCCCCCTGCCAGTGCTCGGGGCGCAGGCTCACCAAATCGGAGTAGCGCAAGCCGGTGTAGCAAGCCAGCAGAAACAGGTCGCGGGCATTGCGCTGTCCAGGTTGCTCGTCGAGGTCCAAACGCTCGAACCCGAAACTGTCCCGGTCGCGTCC
>CAXUKA010000058.1:0-22784 GCA_964251335.1 uncultured Hymenobacter sp. | reverse complement strand
CCCCGAGGTGCAGGCCCCAATCCAAGCCGCCCGCGATAAGATGCCTCTTTCGCCGGAGGCTATTGCCCGCGCCATTGTCTTTGCCATCGAGCAGCCCGCCGATGCCGATGTGGGCGAGATAGTTATTCGGCCGACGGCGCAGGGGTAGCTTTACTTTCGCAGTGGTACAATTAGCAAAAAAACGGTTGTCATGCTGAGCTTGCCGAAGCATCTTGGCTGGTTATTATTATTCACGTAACCGACCAAGATGCTTCGGCAAGCTCAGCATGACAACCGTTTTTTGGATGCTCTATTTAATTGATAGCAAGCTTTCTAAAAGCCAAATCCTCGCCTACAACCCCGCGTCTTCTGACACGCGCTTAGCGAAGCTGGCCCAGTCCACATCCGGCTCGCCCAAGGCCACGGTGGCGGTGAGGCGGTCGCGGATGATGTTGGCGAACGGCATGGGCATGTCGTTTTTATAAGCCTCCTGCACCACTAGGTTCATATCCTTGCGGATAATGGCGGGCGGCGCGCCCACTGGCTGGTAGTGCTGCTCGGCAATGAGCTTGCCGTAGCTCTTGTAAATCGGGTTGTTGAAGAGGGTAGAGGTCAGCATTTCGTAGAAGCCCACGCGGTCCAGCCCGCATTTTTCGGCTAGGGTCAGCGCCTCGGCCATGCCTTCAATCACAGTGCCGAGCAGGAAATTGCCGCAGAGCTTGGCCACGCTGGCCGCGCCGGGGTCGTCGCCAAAATCGTGGGTGCCCTGGCCGATGGCTGCCTGCGCGGCTTTCAGTCGCTCGCGGGCCTCGGCCGGGCCGGAGGAGCCCACCCAAAGCTTGCCGGCCGCCGCCACGTCGGGCTTGCCGAAGACAGGCGAGGCCACCAGCGCCGAGCCGTGGGCGGCGTGCGCTTCGGCCAGGCGGCGGTTGGTATCGGGGGCCACGGTGCTGCACGAGGCGTGGATAGCACCTTGCGGCAAGGCGCTCAGGATGCCATCGGGGCCGGTGGTCAGCTCTTCGAGGGCCTTGTCGTCGGTCAGCATCGTGAAGACGATGGTGGCCTCGCGCACGGCGTCGGCGGGGGTGGCGGCCACGGTAGCGCCCTGCTGGCGCAGGGGTTCGGCCTTGGCGGCGGTGCGGTTGTAAACGGTGATGGGAAAACCGGCTTTGAGCAGGTTGGCGGCCATTGCGGCCCCCATGCTGCCCAGGCCCAGAAAGGCGATTTTATCAGCCATAAACTAGAGGAGAGAAGAATAAAACTCCCCGCTGTACGCAAAAATCAGGGCGCGGGGCTAGGGCTAGTCGCTGTCGAGTCGGCCGCTCGGATAAGTGGCGTAGGCTTGACGACTGCGGCCGAGCTATCGACGTGCAACTCGACGGGCGGGGTAACGGTCTCCTCCGAGGTCACTTTTTCGGAAGCCGTTGGCTCGGGCTGAGCCGGCGAATTGGCAGCAGTGTCTATTGCCTCAGCCTGCATGCGGACCAGGCTATCGGCCGTAGGTTCCTGGTCATCTGAATTGTCTGCGTCGGGCCTGTTTGCATGCGAAGTGCCGCGGGTTACAGTGGTAGTAGGGTGCGCGGTAATGTGTTGCACCCAGCGCACCAGACCCCAGGTGCCGGCTCCCACACCAATCCACGCCACTATCACCAAGCCCCAGCGCTCGACCTGCCGCAGGCGGCGAAACGACCAAGTCGGCGCAGTGGTGGTTCGCTTTTGTCCTCCACTAGCCCGCGTAGCTGAAGGCGCGGCGGCGGCTGGAGCAGCTTGCAGCTGCTTTATTAATTGCCCCAGATGCTGAATCTTGGTGTCCAGTTCCTGGTTCCGGGTAGCCAGCTCGGCGCGGGCCGTGCGGAGCGATTCTTCCAGGGTTTCTTTGGCGTGCTGCTCGGCCTGGCGCTCGGTGGCCGACAAGCTGGCTTGTGCCAATTGTTGCCGCAGCAGCGCCAGCTCTTGCGTGCGGGCGGCCTCGCGGGTGGCAGCCTCCTGGCGCTGCTGGTGCAGCTCGGCTTGCAACTCCTGGCGCAGCTGCTGGAGGCGGGCTTGCTCTTGCTGGTCGCGCAGGTGCTGGTCGGGCGGCGGGCCGCCGTAGGGCGGGTCGGTGGGGATGTCTTCGGCCCCCAGCCAGCGCCAAAGCTGCCGCAGCTTCTGCTCCAGAATGGCCCCCAGGTTGGGTTCAACGCCCTGCCCGCCGGCAGTAGTTGGCTCGCCGAGTAGCGAATAGGCCCAGTCTAGTAGCTCGAATTCGGCCAGGATATTGGCCTTGCCATCAACCTGTTGCTGTAAGCGGATAGGTACCTGAATAGCATCACCTACCAGCTGAAAATCGTGGGCAGCCGCGTGGTGGTGCAGTTGCGCCTCCACGCCCGCCCCAAACGTAAGCGGAGCTTCAAACAGCGCCATGCCCACGCACGGCAGCAGCCCGGCCACTGGCCGAACCAGCTGCTCATCGAGCCAGGCCAGTACGGCCGGCAACTGCTGTTGGTACTGCGCAAACGGATTATCGGCTCCCTCGCGGCCGGGCAGCGGCTGCCCGCTCAGTTGCCAAGTGCCATAGGTCAGCGTCGGAATTGTGAGCTGCCCAGCGCGGGGCGTGAGCACCACCAGCGCCAGCGCATCGGGCCGCACGAGCAGCATGTCGGCCTCAATGGTGGTGAAAGCTCCTAGGTTGCCCAGCAGCACGGTGGCTGGCGCGTCGGTTTCGGTATGGAGAGCGGTCAGCACAGCGTCGTACTGCCGCTGGCGGGCGGCATCGGCAAACGGCACGGGTAAAACGCTGACCAGCATTTGTTTTAATTATGAGTTAATGGAGTGTACGTATAAGAACTGTCATTGCGAGGAGGTACGACGAAGCAATCGCACCCGAACGGTACTCGAAAAGCTCTTTCTGATGCGATTGCTTCGTCGTGCCTCCTCGCAATGACAAGCGATTAACTCACATTCTTTAGTGTCGGTTGTCCTCGTCAGCCAGCATGCTGAGGTAGCTTTCGTAGCGCGGCACCGCCAGCTTACCCTTATCTACGGCCTCAATTACGGCACAGCCGGGCTCGTGTACGTGGCGACAGTTGTGGTAGCGGCATTGGTTGAGCAGGGCGCGCATCTCGGGGAAATAGCCGGCGAGGTCGGCGGCGGGCACATCTACGAGGCCTAATTCTTTGATGCCGGGCGTGTCGATGAGGTAGGTGCCAGGTACGATTTCCAGCATTTCGGCGAAGGTCGTCGTGTGTTTTCCCTTGTCGGAAAAGGCACTGATTTCGGCCGTTTTCAGGTCTAGGTCAGGTACCAGCTCGTTGATGAGCGTGCTCTTGCCCACGCCCGAATGGCCCGAAAGCAACGACACCTTATTGGGCAGCAGCGCGGCCACTGCATCCACGTTTTCGCCGGTTTCGGCCGAGCAGAGCACGCTGGGGTAGCCCACGCTGGCGTACATGCCGGCAATCTGGCGCTGATAGTCGAGCGTGTCTTCGTCGTAAAGGTCAGCCTTATTGAAAATGAGCATCGCTGGTAGGTGATACGCCTCGGCCGTGACCAAAAACCGGTCGATAAACCCAAACGACGTGACTGGCGACACCAGCGTAACTACCAGCAGCGCCTGGTCGAGATTGGCCGCCACAATGTGTGCGTGCTCGCTCTTGTGCACCGAGCGCCGAATGATGTAGTTGCGGCGCAGCGCGATAGTATGAATCACGCCCGCGCCTTCCGACTGTTCGGGCAAGTCGAACTCCACCACGTCGCCCACGGCCAGCGGATTACTGACTTTCAAGCCTTGATTTTTGAACTTGCCGCGCAGGCGGCAGCGGTACAGCGCGCCGGTTTCCTGGCCGCGCACCACGTACCACGAGCCGGTAGATTTTACGACTATTCCGGTCATGGACGCGTTATTTTATTGATATACAAAATGGTTGTTGTTCCTCCTTGCAATGATAGACTAGTGATGCCCTTACCCTAACGGGCCTAGCTCCTTCAAAATGCGCCCCGTGGCTCCAGCGTGGGTGTGCACGTATTCCAGGCTGACATCTTGCACTTTAAGACGGGCCTCCTCATTGTAATACAGTCGGTCGAAGGCTGCCTCAAGCTCGTGAGCCGACTGCGCCGGGAAGGCGCAATTCAACTCCACCAGCGCCACGGCCTCCTGAAACTTCGCGTAGCGCGGCCCAAAAAACACCGGCAGCCCGAAGGCCGCCGCCTCCAGCGTATTGTGCAGGCCCGCCCCAAATGCCCCGCCCACATAGGCAAAGCGCCCGAACCGATAGAGCTGGCTCAGCAGTCCCACATTATCAATCAGCAGTAGACGCGCCTCGGCCACGGTGGCGGGTGTGGCCCGCGAGTAGCGCACCGTGAGGCCCGGCATAGCGGCCTCCACCTCAAGTAAATGCGCCTCGCTGACCTCGTGCGGGGCCACAATAAAGCGCATGGCGCGGGCGTGTTTACGCAGCAGCGGGGCCAGGGCAGGCAAGTCTTCGGGCCAAGTGCTGCCCGCCACTAGTACGGGCGCGCCATCGGCCACGAAGGCCTCGACCAGCGGCAGCGAGCGGGGCGGGGCCGAGGCTGTAGCCGCCACCGTGTCGAAGCGCGTGTCGCCGGCCACGCTCACGCACGTTAGGCCAATGCCGCGCAGTAGCTCGGTCGAGGCTTCGTTCTGGGTGAAAATGTGCTGGAGCTGGCCCAGGATTTTGCGAAAAAACCCACCCCAGGGCTTGAAAAATATCTGGTCGGGCCGGAAGATGGCCGCCACCACTACCGCCGGAATGCCGCGCTTGCGCAGCTCGCTCAAGTAGTAATACCAAAACTCGTACTTCACGAAAATGGCCAGCTTGGGCTGCACGTACTGCACAAAATCGCGGGCATGGTCGGCCGTGTCAAGCGGCAGGTAAAACACGTAATCGGCTCCGGACCAGTTCTTACGCACCTCGTAGCCCGAAGGCGAGAAAAACGTGAGCACCACCTTGTGGTCGGGGTACTGCCGCCGCAGCCCCTCAATGAGCGGCCGGCCCTGCTCAAACTCGCCCAGCGAGGCACAATGCACCCACAGGCGCGGGGCCGCATCGGCGGCCAGGGCCTGCTCGATGCGCGGCAGCAGGCCTTGCCGGCCCGCTACCCAGGCGGCAGCCTTGGTATTGAAGGGTGCCACCAGCCGCAGCAGCAGCGCGTACAGGGCCAGGGCCAAAGAATATAGAAAGCGCAAAAAACAAAGCCGCGCCCGGCATCAGGCCGGGCGCGGCTGCAAAATTACGGGGTGCAGCGCAAGCTTTAGCTTGCGAAGCGGGTATGGGTTACTCACCGCCTGCTTCGCAAGCTAAAGCTTACGCCACATTTTACTTGTCGGCCTCCCAGTTGGCAGGGCAGGTTTCGCCGTGCTCTTCAAAGTATTGCAGGGCATCGACCGTGCGCAGGGCATCGGAAATGCGGCGGCCCAGAAACCGGTCGTTCACGAGCTGGTGGCGCACAATACCGTCGCGGTCAATCAAAAACAGCCCCCGGTAGGCCTGCGGTGTGCCGATAAACGTCATTTCGCCGCTCTCGGTGTAGTCGTAGTGCCCGGCCAGCACGTCGTAGTTGGCCGCGATGGTGTGCGAGCCGTCAGCTATCAGTGGATAGGTAATGCCTTCGATGCCGCCCTCGGCGCGCGGCGTGCGCAGCCAGGCTTTGTGGGTTTGGTGCGAGTCGGTGCTGCACCCCACCACGGCCACGCCCCGGCGCTCAAACTCGGGCAGCATTTCCTGGAAAGCCACCAGCTCGGTAGGGCAGAGGCCCGAAAAATCGGCCGGGTAAAAAAACAGCAGCACGTAGCGCTTGCCGAGGTAGCGGTCGAGCGAAAATTCTTCTTCGAGCTGGGTGCCGATAACGGCAAATGCTTTGAAAGCAGGGGCGCGCTTGCCCACGAGAACAGCCATTTGGGTAGAGTTATGAGTTAGAAAGTAGGAGTTATGAGCTGGCGTTCGCCATGCTGAGCTTGTCGAAGCATCTCGCTCGCACCATTGATTGGCGTAATTGGTTACTGCGCCACGCAAGATGCTTCACTGTGTTCAGCATGACGGTTGTGTCAGCATGAACAGTAATTGCCTCCCATACTCCAAACAGCCCGTGGTGGTTATGCCTCACGCACCACCACCTGAAACGTACTGCGCGTGCGCTGCTCTAGCAGCACCGTGCGGCCTTCGAGCAGCTGGGCCACGCTGCCGGGCGTGTAGTTTTTGATGGTGAATAAAGTCAGCCCCTCATTATACTGCACCCGAAACTGCGTGCGCAACGCCGCCACGGCCTGCGCCAGCCGTGCCGGCTCACCATCGAGACACACCGAAAAGCTGAGGGCCGAGTTCTGCATCACGTTGATTTTGAGCCGCGCCTGGGCCAATGCTCCAAAAATTACTTCCAGATTTTCCTCTGAGATAAACGCAAAATCCTTGCTTTCCAAGGACATTAGGTATTGACCCGTTTTGCGAATAAACGCTGGCGCCAGCGGCGGGTGCTGGCAATCATGAATGAGCGTGCCGGGCGCAGTAGGGTCCAGAAACGACTTTACGCGCAGCGGAATGTGGCGGTCGGCCAGCGGCTTCAGCGTCTTAGGATGGATGACGCTGGCCCCGTAGTACGCCATCTCGATGGTTTCCTGGTAGCTGATTTCGGGGTAGCGTACCGTATCCTTAAAAAGCTTAGGGTCAGCATTGAGCAGGCCGGCTACGTCCTTCCAGATGGTCACGCTTTCGGCATTGAGGCAATACGCAAAAATGGCCGCCGAATAGTCGGACCCCTCGCGGCCCAGCGTGGTGGTGCGGCCCTTGGTAGTGCCGCCCACGAATCCCTGCGTCACGACTACCGCATTGGCCTCGCGCAGCAGCGGAGGCACGGCGGCGCGCAGGTTATTCTCGGTGAGCGTCCAGTTTACGCGGCCCTCGCGCCAGCTGGTATCGGTGCGCAGCAGGGGGCGGCAGTCGAGCCAGCGGCTGGGGCGGCCGTCGGCCAGCACCAGCGCCACCAGCTGCGAAGCCAGCAGCTCGCCGTAGCTCACTACCTGGTCGTACTGCTCGTCGTAGCCGCGCTGGTCGCTCACGCTGGCCAACTGCTCGTGCAGCTCCTCAAACACCTCGCCCAGCATCTCCTGGATATCGGCCTGTGTATTGGGTTTCAGGTAAGTAGCTAGTAGCTGGGCGGCTTCTTGGTGGTAAGCTTCGAGGCGGGAAAGTGGGGTGGTGTAGTCGCCGCCAGTGTAGGCCAGCCCAAAAATCTCTTCCAGCGCATTGGTGCTTTTGCCCATCGCCGACACCACAATGAGCAGCGGCCGGCCTTGGACGGTAGTTTCCACCACCTGCCGCAGGTTGCGAATAGCGGCGGCGTCTTTCACCGAGGCCCCGCCAAATTTATAGACCAGCAGGCCCGTTAGTTCCTTTTCCATAAGGGGCCAAAACTAGGCAGGCGGCTGGGTTTGGCCAGTAGGGGCTGGGATGCCGACCTAGGTTGGGGCGTAATCAGCGCCTAAACCAAGTGCAGAATAACGGGCAAGTACGGGTAGGTTGGTGCTGATGCAGTAGGTAGCTTTGCGCAAAGCCCTTGCTTCTTTCTCGCCCAATAGACCACAACAAACTCGCCCTGCCCGTCGGCACCACCCTCGACCGTTTCATCATGCGTAAGCAGGAAGATTTCCCCTATGCCACCGGGGAGCTTTCGCAGCTGCTGCGCGACATTGCGCTGGCGGCCAAAATCGTGAACCGCGAAATCAACCGCTCGGGCCTCATCGACATTGCCGGGGCCTATGGCAACCGCAACGTGCAGGGCGAAGACCAGCAAAAGCTCGACGTCATTGCGAACATCCGCTTCATCCGTGCCCTGCGCAATGGTGGCGAAGTCTGCACCATCATCTCCGAGGAAGACGAGGACATGATTCAGACCGGCAACAACCAAGGTAAGTATGTGGTGGCCATCGACCCCCTCGACGGCTCTAGCAACATCGACGTCAACGTTAGTATTGGCACCATTTTCAGCGTCTACCGCCGCATGTCGCCCACCGGCCGCGAGGGCACTGTGGCCGACTGTCTCCAGCGCGGCACCCACCAGGTAGCGGCCGGCTACGTCATCTATGGCTCCAGCACTATGCTGGTGTACACGACAGGCAACGGTGTCAACGGCTTCACCTACGAGCCCAGCCTGGGCGAGTTTTTCCTCTCGCACCCTGACATCCAAACGCCCAAAAGTGGCACCGTTTATTCGATAAATGAGGGCGCGTCGGAGTCGTTTTCGGCGGGCGTAAAGGCCTATATCAAGCACTGCAAAGACACGGGTTTCTCAGCTCGCTACATCGGCTCGCTGGTGGCCGACTTTCACCGCAATTTGCTTAAGGGCGGCATCTATATATACCCCGCCACCGCCAAAGCACCCGGCGGCAAGCTGCGCCTCATGTACGAGTGCAACCCGCTGGCTTTCATCGTAGAGCAGGCCGGCGGCCGCAGCTCCGACGGCCAGCGCCGCACCCTCGAAATCGAGCCCAAAACGGCCCACGAGCGTTGCCCGATTTTTATCGGCAGCAAGGAGCTGGTCGAGCAGGCCGAGGCCTTCATTGCGCAAGAAGCTGAGGCCGAAGCAGAAACCCCGGTGGCCTAACTTTAGCCTACCTCATCGGCTCTTAATTTGCTGATAGCTAATTTGCTGGCGTAGTGCTTGCCTATTGCCACGCTGCTTGATTATGCTTCTTATTGCTATGCGTCAATTCCTGGGGGCCGGCCTGCTGCTACTGGCTGGCCCCGCCCTGGCTCAAGTCCCCGCCGACACCGCCAGGCCCAAGCCGCTGGCGCGTAATCTGATTGGGACCATGATTGGCTTGGGTATATCGACCGTGAGCCCCGATGACGACTACTATCTGCCCAACGATGGCATCAAGTTTGGCTCGGAGGTGGCTTTTACCTACACGCGCTTTTTCAGCAAGAAGGAGCCGGTTGTTGGCCTGCGCACGGGCATCGGCTTTATCGGCCGCTCGGGGCGCTATACCTTTCTGGGCCAGGAAGTGCGGCGTGCCGAGTCGTTTCTGACCGTGCCGCTTGAGCTAGTGACGCGCCGCCGCTGGCAGTCGCACCCTACTATTTACTCGACTGGCACCATTGGCGGCTACTTCAGCACGCTGGCGTCGCGCTACACCTACACCATCGACCCTAGCACCGGCAAAACGCAACGCAACAGCGATGATTGGTTGTACGCCACGGGAGGATTTACCGTCAGTTTTGGCATTGGCTACCAGCGCCCGCGCCACAGCTACCGCGAGCTAGGCCTACGCCTCAGCTCCGACGCCTTTAAGCTCAAATCGCCCGATGCGGGACAGCTGCCCAATCTGCGCCAGGGCAATGTCACGCTCTATTATTCCGGTTCACTGGGCTTTTAAACCCAGGCCAGTAACAAGAAAGGGGCCGACGCTACATAGCGTCGGCCCCTTTCTTGTTACTGGCCTAGCGGGTTATTCGCCGGCTTCGGTTACGGTTTCAGAGCTGTCAACTGCCTCACCAGCCGGAGCCTCAGCCGTGGCTTCCTGATAAGGAAGGCGCTGGCTCACAATGCTGTACCAAGTCACCAATTTCTTGATGTCGGAAGTGTACACGCGGTCGCGGTCGTAGCCGGGCAGCACCTCAGCTAGGAAGTCGCGTAGCTCAGCTTCGCTCGATTTGGGCGTGACGGGCACGTTCGTGCCGTACTTCTGGTAGATATTCTCAAACACCTCCGTGAGCGGAGCCGTTTCGTCCGAGTCCTGGGTATAAATCCCGATTTCGCTCAGCAGCGATACTTTATTGCTGGCCGGGGCTAGCGAGCGGGCAGCTTTTTCGTCGAGGCTTTCTACCAGCACACCATGGCGGGCGGGTTTCAGCAGGCGAAACAAACCGCTTTGGCCGCTAATGGCAGCCAGTTCTTTCAAATCGTAGGGCATCTTTAAGTAATGAGCAATTGAAAATGAGTAATGAGCAATTTCCGCCGAGCGCTGAGTGAAACTGCTCATTGCTCATTGTTAATTGCTCATTACCTTTTTTAGTTTTCCAGCGCGTTTGCGCCAGTTACACCGAGCTTGAAGTCGATGGGCAGGCTGGTTAGAATTGGGTATTCGGGTTTCTTGAACTTGAGCAGGCGCACCACACGTAGTGCCTCTTCACCAGTGCCGCCACCTACGCCGTGCACCAGCTTGATGCCCTGCATGGTACCGTCGGGGTTCAGGGTAAAGCTCACGATGCAGCGCCCCTGCATGCGGTTGCGCTTGGCCATGAGGGGATATTTCAACTCCTTAGCAATGAAGGCGTACATAGCTTCCTGGCCGCCCTCGTAGTAAGCAGCTACCGGAATGCTGTTGCCGACTTTGTTGATGCCTGTGCCTTGCTCGGTCTGGGGGCGGTTCTGGTCGGGGGTAGTCGTGTTAGGCTTGGTAGCCTGGGCGTGGGCCGAGCCGGCAGCCAGCAACAAGGCCAGCGAAGGAAGCAGAATTTTTTTCATGAAAAAAGTAGGTGCAAGTGAAAAGCCCGCGTTCAAGGCAATTGGCGGGCCAAATTACTTCGCGTCTGCCGCATCAGCGGCTATTTGTCGGTTTACTTCCGTAATAAAATCGAGCAGCTCCTCGCGGCCTACCCCAGTTTCGGCCGACGTGATGAAGTACCGGGGCAGTTCATCCCAGGTTTCGCTCATCTTGGCTAAGTAGGTAGTTATCAGCTCTTGCGTGCGGGTCTGCGACTGCTTATCGGTTTTGGTGAACACCATTACGAAGGGCACCCCCTGCTCGCCGAGCTTTTCCATAAATTCGAGGTCGGCGGCCTGTGGTGGGTGGCGCGAGTCGAGCAGCACGCATACGCAAGTCAGGTTTTCGCGGCGCGTGAGGTAGGCATTTATCATCTTGCCCCAGTCAGCGCGCGAGCTTTTGCTCACGCGGGCGTAGCCGTAGCCGGGCAAATCGACCAAGTACCACTCATCGTTGATGATGAAGTGATTGATAACCTGGGTCTTGCCAGGGGTGCTGGATGTTTTGGCCAGGCCATTGCGCTGCGTCAGCATATTGAGCAGCGATGATTTGCCCACGTTGGAGCGCCCAATGAAGGCGTATTCGGGCAAGGTAGGTGGGGGGCAGGCGGCCAGCTGCGTGTTACTGCTCACAAAGCGAGCATCGCGGATAAGCATGGGTAGTAAGTAAACAGAGTAAAGACCGGATAGGGCGGGAGGCCGCTACCGGCCGCAAAGATGACCGGAAAAGCTGGCTCGCCTTCCGGTCTGCCTTACTTCACAAGTATTTAACAATTTTTTGGGGGATTCTCGGGCTTTTTTAGTCAGCAGCCTATATTTGTGGGGTTACCTTTTGCCCGAAAAGATATAGTAACCGATTAATCAGGTTAACAGTTTGCGCGTTTCGCACTGGCACATCGGTATGCAGCTAAGAACGACCCATTATATTTGCTGCCCCTTAGGGACGGCTACGTGGCGGGGCGGAGCAAACCTTGGCATCTAAAACCAGTATAAGATGCCGAAATGCACATAAGACGCGTCAAGCCCACCCCGCTATCTATGCACTTTCTTAATTACCAAAAACACCTCTTTTCAATGGACAACTTATCCAGAAAGCTGCTGCACGCCGCGTGCGTGGTAGCCCTGACCGGGGCAGCGAGCAGCCCTGCTCTGGCGCAAAGCACACGCAAGGACCTTAAGACTGGCAACAAGCTTTACGACCTGGAAAATTACCGCGCCTCCATCCCGTACTACGAGCGGGTGCTGGCTAAAGACCCTAACAACGCTACGGCGCTGTTCCGGGCTGGCGTGGCGTACCTGTCTTTCGACAAAGAGAAGGCTAGCGACTACATCTATAAAGCTCAGAAAGTAAAGCCGAAAGTTTCGCGCGATATCGAGTACTGGCTGGGTCAGGTAGACCACCTAAACTATAACTTCGACGAGGCCATTACGCACTACCAAGCGTATAATGCCACGCTGAAAAAGAAAAACGATAGCCGCCGCGAGGAAGTTGCGCAGCTGATTCAGCACAGCAAAAACGCCAAGGTGCTGTTCAACCAGCCCAAGGATATCTTCGTGAAAAACCTGGGTCCGACGGTAAACACGCAGTACTCGGAGCACAGCCCGGTTATCTCGTCCGACGACAAGACCCTGATTTTTACCTCGCGTGGTGAGCAGGTAACGGGCTCGGATGTGAAGAAAAAAGGTATCGCTGCCGATGGTGAGTACTTCGAGGATATCTTCGAAACCCACCGCGTGGATGCTGACACTTGGGAGAAGCCCCGCTCGCTGTCGGGCGTACTGAACGGTAAAGGCCACGACGCCTCGATTCAACTGTTCGACAACGATACCAAGCTGCTGATGTACCGCAGCGACCAGGACGGCGACATCTTCATGTCGGAGAAAACAGGTGGTGACTGGACAGCTCCTAAAAAGCTGAACGACAACATCAACTCGAAGTACTACGAAGGCGATGCCTACATCACGGCCGACGGCCTGACACTGTACTTCTCGACCGGTAAGTACTCGGAAGACGGTTCACTCGACCTGTACTACAGCACTCGCAGCGCCGGTGGCGACTGGGGCCCTGCTAAGTCGCTGGGTGGCGTTATCAACACCAAGTACGACGAGGACAGCCCGTATATGAGCCGCGATGGCAAGACGCTGTATTTCAGCTCGCGTGGCCACAACACGATGGGTAACTACGACATTTTTAAGTCGCAGTGGGACAGCATTGGCCGCAAGTGGGGCCGCCCCGAAAACCTGGGCTACCCCGTAAACACGCCCGACGCCGACTCTTACTACCGCCTCGCTCCCGATGGCTCGTATGCCTACCTCAGCTCGTACCGCATCGGCGGCTACGGTGAGAAAGACATTTACACCATCAACTACATCAAGAACGCTACCATCAAAGGGACGGTGTTCTCGAAGCAGGATAGCACCTCTATTATTCCCGGCACCGAGTTGGTGTTCAGCGGCAAAGATGCTGCTGGCAACGCCCTGAGCTTCCGGGCTATCACCGGGCCGGATGGCACTTACAACGTGAGCTTGCTGTCGGGCCGTACTTATCAGGTAGCGGTTAACAAAGACGGTAAGAACATCGAAACGCAAGAATTTGCGGTTCCGATTTCGACCAACGATTCGACGACGGTAACTAAGAACATCTATGCTAACTACATAGACCTGACTTACACCGACAACCCGAACATGAAGAAGATTTACTTCGACACCGACAAGTATACCTTGCGGCCGGAGTCAATCAAAACGCTCAACAACACGGCTTCTTACCTGAAGCGCACACCTGGCCTGAATATCTCGATTGAGGGCCATTGCGACTCGCGTAATACGGATGAGTACAACATGGTACTCGGTCAGAACCGTGCTGATGCAGCTAAGACCTACCTTACGAAGCAAGGTATCGCTACTACTCGCATGACGACGGTAAGCTACGGCGAACGCCGTCCGGCTGCTCCGAACGATACGCCCGAGAACATGCAGCTCAACCGTCGCGACGAGTTCCGCCCGGTGCTGAAGGAGGGTGAAACGATGCCGGTAACGCAGCCCGAGACGACCATTATCGCGGTGCCTGTGAAGCCTGCTCCGCCGCAACCCGGCAAGAGCAAAGTGAAGCTGGCTGACGGTACCAAGGTGAAAACCAAGGTTGACGACGACAGCGACAAGGTGAAAGTGAAAACCAAAGGCCCTGCCGGAGAGAAATCGAAAACGGTAGGTAAAAACGGTGAGCTTGATTCGAAGGCCAAAGACGCTTCGGGCGAGAAGGCTAAGATTAAAGCTAAGGCTGAATAGGTTAAGCTTTTATTAACAAAAAAAGGGACGGCCGGACGAACAGTCCGGCCGTTTTTTTGTGTAGCAGTGTAGCATATGCTTTGGCTCGTGCAGTAGTAAGCTGGTTTGGCATACCGATACATAAGCTAAAGCTTGTGTTATACTAAGCTTGCGCTACACACAATTTTCGCGGCCGCTTGCCGTTCTTTGCACTCTGAAACTATGGCCGTAGTACCCTACAAAGAAGACGCCGCCGACAAAAAAACGCAGGTGGCGCGGATGTTTGATAGCATCGCCGGGAAATATGATTTCCTGAACCATTTCCTGAGCGTGGGCACCGACATCTACTGGCGTCGCAAGGCGGTAGATGAGCTGAAAGCACTGCGTCCGGCTCGCATCCTGGACATTGCCACCGGCACTGCCGACTTTGCCATCGAAACACTGCGTGCCGCTTCGCCCGATGCGCAGGTAACGGGTGTGGACATTTCGGCGGGCATGCTCGAAATCGGTCGCCAGAAGCTCGAAGCTAAGAAGCTGAGCCACCGTATCCGGCTAGAACAGGCTGACTCGGAAAACCTGCCGTTTGAGGATAATACCTTCGATGCGGTAACGGCCTCGTTTGGCGTGCGCAACTTTGCGCACCTTGAGCGCGGGCTGGCCGAGATGCACCGCGTGCTGCGACCGGGTGGGCAGCTGGTTATTCTGGAGTTCAGCAAGCCTACAGCTTTTCCGCTCAAACAAGCCTATAATTTTTATTTCAGTCGGGTACTGCCTGTCTTTGGCAAGGTTATTTCCAAGGACCAGGCAGCCTACACTTACCTGCCCGAGTCGGTGCAGGCTTTCCCCGACGGTGCCGACTTTGTGGCCATTTTAGGCCGCGTTGGCTTTACTTCTCCTGCATGGCAACCCCTCACGTTCGGCATCAGCTCCATTTATACCGCCCGCAAGTAGGCACCTGCGGCTGGCTGGTGCTACTGGTACTGCTGCTGGCGGCGGGGCCGGCCCTGGCCCAGCGCAAGCGCAGCGACGCCATCGACCGTAGCAAGAAAGGCAAAATCAAGGGTATTACCGTTGATAACCTGCCCGACTACAATCAGCGGTTTTACCGTCCGGGCCTGAGCATTGCGCCCAGCTTTTCGCGGTTTTTTATTGAGCAATCGGCGGCTTATATCCAGGCGGCCCGGCAGGGGCAGGGCGTGGCGGCTAATGCCATTGTTAGCGCTGGTTTGGGAGTGTATTTTCTGAATGACATTCGTCTGGGTAGTCCCTCGACGCCATTTCACCTGCGCTTTACGCCCGGCATCAGCTTTATGACGCGCCAGGTCGAGTTTATTGGGGCTAGGTCCGATACCCTCCGCAACCAGGAGGTGGCTACTACGCAGCTAGAGCTACCGCTACTGCTCAAATACCAGTCAAATCGCCGCCGCAATACCCGTATGTACATGATAGCGGGCATCAAGCCCAGCTTCGCCGTAACCCAGCGCCAGAATACCCCGGCAATTAACCAGCTAACAGTCACTAAGAACGACCTGTTGCTGGAATATGGGTTCGGGCTCGATTTGTTCTATCCGTATTTCAAGTTTGGGCCTGAACTACGCTTCTCACACGGGCTGATGAACATCTTGCAGCCACGCGACAACCGCTATAGTGGTGCCTTGCAAAGCCTGCGCACAAATACGGTAACACTGTATTTGAATATTGAATAGAGGAATAAGCTTGCTAAATGGCTGGATAAGTTGGATTGTTACCCGGTTGAATCAGCTTGTAATTCAGCCGTTTGATAATCTAATTATCCAGCCATTTAGCCATTTAACATCTTATGAAAACGGCATTTATTACCGGCGCATCTTCGGGCATCGGACGGGCTACGGCGGTTGCGCTGGCTAAAGCGGGCTTTCAACTAGTAGTAGCTGGCCGCCGCCGCGAGCGGCTGGATGAGTTAGCCAAAGAGTTGGCTTCCACACCGGTACATATACTGACGTTTGACGTGCGCGACCGGGCAGCGGTAGAAGCAGCCGTAGCCGAACTGCCGACGGAGTTCGGGCATATCGACGTGCTTATCAATAATGCCGGCAATGCCCACGGCCTGAGCCCGATACAGGAGGGCGACCCAGCCGACTGGGATGCCATGCTGGATGGCAATGTGAAAGGCTTGCTCTACGTGAGCCGGGCCGTGCTGCCACGTATGGGCGAAGGCGGCTTTATCGTGAATATGGGCTCGACTGCCGGGCACGAAGCCTACGCCAACGGCAACGTGTACTGTGCTTCCAAAGCAGCCGTGAACATGCTCACGCGCACCATGCGGATTGACTTGCTGCCCAAGGGCATCCGGGTGGCCGAAATAGCACCCGGCATGGTCGAAACCGAGTTTTCGGAAGTGCGCTTTAAGGGCGACGAAGCCCGCGCCGCCAAGGTATACGAGGGCTTGCAGCCCCTGCGCGCCGAAGACATTGCCGACCTCATTCAATTTATGGTAACGCGCCCGCCGCACGTGCAGATTGCCGAGGTCATCATCTTCCCGACCGCCCAAGCCGCCGCTACTATTGCCCGCCGCCAGTAGTAGCCGTAGTGTGCAGCCTTTGCTGCACGTCCCGTCCTAACTTATGTAACGAAGTCGCGCTATGCTAGCGCCGCGTGCAGCCACCGCAGCAGCGGCGGGTAGAGGGTATGGTTGCCCTCGAAGCTTCGCGTGGTTATTTGCGCATTGTGCAGGCGTAGCGCTTCGGCCTGCGCCTGTAGCTTTTCGGGGCCTACATAGCCATCCTGTTCGCCACTGACCAGTACCACAGGCAAACCTTGTAGCAGTTGCCGGGCAGTGGTGGCCTCAATATCGGCCGGGAAATCGCCGGCCCATAGTACGAGCTGGTGCGGGCGCCAGTTGTCGGTGCGGCCGGCCAGCCAGCGGCTCACGGTAGCGGTGCCCTGCGAGAAGCCTAGTACCGTCACGCGCACATCGGGTGGGCAGGCTACCAATAGGTGGGCGAGTAATGCATCGAGGTAAGTGCCCTGGTCGGCTATCTCGGTTAGGCGGTCGGCGCTAGTCATCCACGACGCGCCAACCCGGCCGCTGGTGCCGGAGATATAAAAGCGCGACAGCGCTTCGGGCGCGACGATGACCGTACCGTCCGGGTCGGCTTCCTGCACAGATTTGAAATGCCGGCTGAAGTACTCAGCCAACTGCCCGTAGCCATGCGCGACTATCCACAGCTGGCGCGTAGCAGTCGACAACTCACCCAATTGCTCGTAGCGGGCTGTGCGTGCTACCGTAAAGTGTTGCTCCATAAGAAAATGTAAAACGGAGTGGCACTCCGTTTCTCGCAAGGGTTGCACCCTGATGTAAAAACGAAGTTCCACTCCGTTTTACATTGTTAGCCTCGATTGCCAAAGATGGCGCTGCCTACCCGCACTAGTGTGCTACCCTCGGCCACCGCCAACGGATAATCGGCACTCATACCCATTGAAATTTCGCGGAAGCCTTCATCCTGCGCAAAATACTTCGCTTTCAATTGCTCGAAGTGCTCTCGCAGCTGCCGAAACTCGCTCCGCACCACGGCCTCATCCGGCGAGTGCGTGGCAATGCCCATTACGCCCGTCAGACGCACATGGCGTAAGCTCTGGTATTCGGCCGATTGCAAAATCTCTTCGGCTTCGGCCAGGCTAAGGCCGGTTTTGGTTTCTTCCTGAGCAATGTGAAATTGCAGCAAGCCGTTGATAACGCGCTGGTGCCGGGCGGCGTACTTGTCTAGTTCCAGCAGTAGGCGCAGGCTATCAATGCTTTGCACCGTATGCACGAAGGCGGCCAGGTATTTTACCTTATTGGTTTGTAGCTGCCCAATCTGGTGCCACTCTACGTCGGCTGGTAGCTCGGGCTGCTTGGCCGCCATCTCCTGCACCCGATTTTCGCCGAAAATGCGCGCTCCAGCCGCATAAGCCTCGCGCAGGCGCTCGACGGGGTGGGTTTTGGTAACGACTACCAGCCGGGCGGCGGTGCCAGCCAGGGTTTCTTCAATAGCAGCAATATTCTCAGCGATAGACATTGGTAGGGTAATGGGAAAATTAAAAACCAAAGAATAGTAGCGTGCTTTTGTTATTACGAGGGGTAATTATCAGTCTTCCAAAATATTATTCATAAACGTGCTTTTCAGCCCGACCCATAATAGCCAGAATACCAGTCCCCAACCCAAGTAGGGGCGGTAAAAGTCTTCGACGCTCCGGTACCGTTGGGTGCGAATGTCGGACTTCTCCAGCTTGTTAACTTCGCTAAAAACCTGACCGAGCGCGGCATTGGCAGTGGCCCGGAAAAAGCGGCCATTGGCGGCCTGGGCTAGCTGACGCATGGTGGTTTCGTCGAGGCGGGTTTGCACGTAGCGGGGCTTGCCGCTCAGCGAATCGCGGCCGTAGGGCACAAAGCCATCCTCGCCCAACCCAATGGTATAGAGCCGGATGCCGTAGGCATGGGCCAGCTGCGCCGCCAGCAGCGGGTCGAGGTTGCCGGCCGTATTCTCGCCATCCGAAAGCAGCAGACACACTTTGGAGCGAGCCGTCGACTCGCGCAAGCGGTTGATAACCACGCCCAGTGCCGTGCCAATAGCAGTGCCATCTTCCTCAATCAGGCCCGGCTTTAGGTTGTTCAGGTTATCGAGCAGCAGGTCGTAATCGGTAGTGAGGGGCACCAGCGAATAGGCCTGACCGGCAAAAGCTACCAGGCCTAGCCGGTCGCCGGCTCGTTGCTGCACAAAGCTGCGTGCCAGGCGCTTAGCGGCTTCGAGGCGCGTGGGCTTGAGGTCTTCGAGCTCCATGCTGGCCGACACGTCGATAGCTAATATGATGTCAATGCCCCGGCCCGTCTGGGTCAGGTGCTCGCTGGGGCGTTGGGGGCGGGCAGCGGCCAGCACCAGTAGTGCCAAGCTCATGCTTAGTACGATATCCGGCACAAAGCGCAGCAAGGCGCGCCAGTCGGCCCGCAGGCCGCCCGGCCCGAAGGCTACCACTACCTGCCGGCGGCGGCGCGCCAGTAGCCAGCGCAGCAGCGGTAGCAATGGCACCAGCCCGAGCAGCAGCAGCAGTTTCGGGTGCTGCCACTCATAGCTGGCCAGGGTAGCGTAGGAAAACAGATTCATCGAAAAACAGCCGTAGCGCGCAAATTACGCCGTTTAGGCTGTAGCGCGAACTTTCCGCATTACTCAAACCGCCCCAACTCCTCGCGGGCAAATGTCCATTCCGGGGTTTCGACCAGCGCTTCTGTCGGCCCCGGCACCATAAACCAAGCACCCAGCGCCGGGTGCGCCACGTTGCGTAGGATGTGGATGTTCTGAGCAGGCATGTAGCTCTGGGCCAGCAATAAATAGCGTTGGCCAGTGTGCGAATTCTCAGCCACATCAGCTACTAGCACGGCGTGGCCAGGCCGCCCACCGTGAATAAATACGTCGCCGGGGCTCACCTCAGCCAAGGCCATGCGGCGTAGCTCGCGGCTCAGCGAAAGTGTGCCCGCATAGCCGAAAATCGGCAGCAGGTAGCGGCTCAGCGCCGCGTGGGTGGGCGCTTCGACGGGTTTAGGCGCGGGCGTTACTTCTTCGCCTTTCACTTTAAAGGTGCGACCCGCTACGTAGTCCGAAAACCACGCATCATAGCCGGTAGTAAGGTGAAAATGAATTTTATTGAAATTCTGGCTGAATAAATACTCAGCCCGCAGCCGGATAACGGCATCTGCGCACTGCTGCAAGTCCTTGGTGCCGGGGTCGATGTCTACCACGGCCGCTACTACCGCCTGATTGTCTTTTAGCTGTCCGTTATAGAGGCGTGCCGGGGTGCCCGCTGGCCGCAGGGGCAGCCCACGCAGCCAAGCGCCCCACGACCCGGCCGCTACGGCTACGCGCTGGCTGCCAGCCGGTGGCGCAAAGCGCTGGGCCAGATGCTGGCTTGCGGTAGGCGTGGTAGCCAGCCAGGGATAGGTAGGAGTGGAGGCAGTTAGCGGCCGGGTAGCTGGAGCCGCCGATAGCAATAAACAGGTCAGCAGCCCGGCAAAGCCGGTAGTGAATAGGATACGCTTCATGCAGGTAGAAAAAACGGGAACGACGGCCTTGGTATTCTGGTACGTGCTGCCCAGCTCCCACGCAAAAAGCCCCGCCGACAGGCGAGGCTTTTTGTAGAAGACGAAGAAGACTTACTTGCTGGCAGCAGTTTTCTTTGGAGCAGCCGCTTTTTTAGCAGCCGGCTTTTTGGCGGCAGCTTTCTTAGCGGCGGGTGCTTTGGTGGCAGACGCTTTAGCTGCTTTTTTGGCGGGGGCGTCGGCTTCTTTCTCCGGCTTTTCAGCAGCGGCTTTTTTGCCGAAGCGGCCACCTTTGGCGGGCTTGTCGGGGGTGGCGGCGGCTAGCTCCAGGCAGCGCTCCAGCGTCAGTTCCGTGGGCTCTTCGCCTTTCGGAATCTTCACGTTTTTCTTGCCCGCCACAATGTAGGGGCCGAAGCGGCCATTAAGCACCTGAATATCGGGGTTTTCAGGAAACTCCTTAATAAGGCGTTCGGCGTCAGATTTACGCTTGGCTTCGATGAGTACTACGGCCTCGTCGCCGGTGATGGTGTGTGGGTCTTGCTCTTTGGTGAGCGAGTAAAACTTGCTGTCGTGTCGGATGTAGGGGCCAAAGCGGCCGAGCGCGGCCGTCATGGCTTTATCTTCAAACTCGCCCACCACGCGGGGCAATTTGAACAGTTCCAGCGCTTCTTCCAGCGTTATCGTCTCGATAAACTGGCCTTTGCGCAGATTGGCGTAGGCGGGCTTGGTTTCGCCTTCGGTGTCGCCGAGGGCTACGTAGGGGCCGTATTTGCCGAGGCGGGCGGTGATTTTCTCGCCCGTTTCGGGGTGCACGCCGATTTCGCGGGTGCTGCTGAGGGTGCTGCGCTCGATGTCCTGGCCACGCTCCACGCTGGCGTGGAAGGGCTCGTAGAAACCAGCCAGCATAGTGCCCCAATCCTCGTGGCCGTTGGCAATCTGGTCGAATTCATCCTCTACCTTCGCTGTGAACTGAAAGTCCACAATGTTGGGGAAATGCTCGACCAAGAAGTCGTTGACTACCAGTGCAGTATCGGTTGGAAAAAGCTTGGCTTTATCCGCCCCGTATGTTTCGGTGCGCTGCTCGGTTTTTACTTCATTGTCTACCAATGCCAGCGCGTAAATCTTGCGCTCTTTGCCATCACGCGAGTCTTTCTCCACGTAGCCGCGCTTCTGCACGATGCTGATGGTAGGGGCGTAGGTGCTAGGGCGGCCGATGCCCATTTCTTCGAGCTTTTTCACCAGCGAAGCCTCGGTGTAGCGGGCCGGTGGGCTGGAAAAGCGCTCAGTAGCTGTGAGGGTTTGCAGGGGCAGATTTTGGCCCACGCTCAGGGGCGGCAGGCCTCGTGAGAACGAGCTTTCGCCATCGGCGGGCTGGTCGTCGTCGTCCTTGCTTTCAGCGTAGGCTTTCAGGAAACCCTCGAAGGTAATAACCTCGCCCGTAGCCGAAAAGGTAGTGCCCGGTTGCGTGCTGATGCCAATAACGGCCGTAGTGCGCTCAATCAGGGCGTCGGCCATCTGCGAGCCCATGGCCCGCTTGCGAATGAGGTCGTAGAGGCGCTGCTCGGCCGCTTCACCCCCGGCTTTCACGGCCTTAAAGTTGGTGGGCCGGATGGCTTCGTGGGCCTCCTGTGCCGAGGCCGACTTGGTTTTGAACTGGCGTTCCAGCGCGTATTCGGCCCCATAGGCAGCCTCGATGGCTTCGCGGGCACCCTTGCGGGCTTCTTCCGAGAGGTTCACCGAGTCGGTACGCATGTAGCTGATGTGGCCAGCTTCGTAGAGGCGCTGAGCCACCGTCATGGTCTGGGCCACCGAGTAGCCGAGCTTGCGCGAGGCCTCCTGCTGCAAGGTTGAGGTGGTGAAAGGCGGCGCGGGGCTGCGTTTGCCGGGTTTTTTATCGAGGCTATTAATACTGTATGCCGCCCCGATGCAGCGCGTCAAAAAGGCTTCGGCCTCTTCGCGGGTTTTGTAGCGCGTGGGCAGCTCGGCCTCGAGGGTGGTGCCCTGGCCGGCGTCGAAGCGGGCCACTACGCGGTAGGCGCTGCTGCTGGTGTGCTTGTTGATTTCGCGCTCACGGTCGACCACCAGGCGCACGGCCACGCTCTGCACGCGGCCCGCCGAAAGGCCGGCTTTTACCTTGCGCCACAGCACCGGGCTCAGCTCAAAACCCACGAGGCGGTCGAGCACGCGGCGGGCTTGCTGGGCATTTACCAGGTCAAGGTTAATCTGGCGGGGATTCTGGATAGCGGCCAGAATAGCGGGCTTGGTAATCTCCCGAAACACAATGCGCTTCGTCTTCTCTGCTTTGAGGTTAAGCGTTTCGGAAAGATGCCATGAAATGGCTTCGCCCTCGCGGTCATCGTCACTTGCCAGCCATACCATCTCGGCTTCTTTGGCTAGTTTTTTCAGCTGCGAAATCAACTCTCGCTTGTCGGCATCGACTACGTAAGTCGGCTTGAAACCATTGGCAACATCTACGGCGTTATTGTCCTTAGGCAGGTCGCGGACGTGCCCGTAGCTGGAGCGCACGACGAAGTCCGCACCGAGGTAGCCCTCGATGGTTTTAGCCTTAGCGGGCGATTCGACGATAACTAAATTCTTAACCATGTAGGCGGTGGGAAAAAGGCGGGTAGCGGGAGTATCAGCTGCGAAGAACGTCAGGCCCTGCCGAAAAGTTGAAAATGGGCGCAAAGATGCATGCCTCAGGCTTACCAATTTAAAAAACCTTCGTACTGGGCGAGGCTTGGCAACCCGCGTCATTGTTATACTTTTGCCATTCCCCACCTACTGGGCCTGCGTGCGTCCGGTTTTCCTGTTGTCCTTTATTATATGGCTACTGCCAAAAAAAAACCTGAGCTTTCCGAGGTCGACGGCGCCGAGAAGGTGCCAGCAACGCTAAAAGCGCCTGTTCGCATCGATAGCACCCGCAAGCGCGGTGCCAATCGGCAGAGCACCGATGGCACGTAGGACGCCGACTACGTGAACGAGCAGCTCAACCGTGTGCTCTTCGCCCTCGATG
>CAXUKA010000057.1:0-22883 GCA_964251335.1 uncultured Hymenobacter sp. | reverse complement strand
GATTTTATGACGGCGCTTATTGGGGATGTTATTGAGCACGGTCCCAACCTTTTTCCAGCGGCGCAGGTCCCAGAAGCGTTTGCCCTCGAAAGCCAACTCAATCTGCCGCTCATACAGGATGGCGTCGAACATCTGGGCGCGGCTCATGCCGGCTTGCAGGCCGTAGTTGCCATCGGTGCCGATTTCGATGCCGGCGCGCTTCCGAAGGGCTTTTAGCTGGTCCATCGCCACGGTCAGGTTGTTGGTGCCGCAGGCACTTTCAGCCAGGTTCAGCAGCACCTCGGCGTAGCGAATCTCAATCCAGTCGGTGCCTGAATACTGCACGTTGGCAATTGCTACGTTAGGGTCGACGGCCTTGCGGGTATAGAAGCCCGTTTTGCTGGCAGTCGTTTCCGTAGTTTTGGTGCCCACGAAATACGTCCACAGCTTGTAAGACGTATTGCCGTTCAGCGGCCAAGTGCAGCCGTTGTAGGCGATGGTTTTGTCGAAGCGCGGGTCGCGGTTTTTGTAAAAAAGCTGGTCGGTGTAGGGGTACTTGGTGGAGGCACCGGGCTTCTTGCCATCAAGCATCGGGAAGGCTTTTACCATCTCCCAGCAGGGCTGGTACGAGCCGCCGCCCGTGCCAGCGTAGGCGGGTCGGGCCGAGTTGTCGTAGGTATTGCTCTTCGACACGTTGGTGCCCGTCGAGGTGTTGTAGCCCGTCACGAGCACCGATTCGGGGTTGTTGACTTCCTGAAACCAGAGCTGGTCGAAGGAAGTATTCAGGCCGAAGCCGCTGTTGGTGAGTAAGGTTACAGCCTGCTGGCTAGCCGCGTAGGCAGCCTGCCACTTGGTCACGTCATCGTTGGGGTTAAACTGCGGGCTGGCCGCCGTCAGCAGCACGCGCGCTTTAAAGGCTGCCGCCGCGCCCTTCGTGATGCGGCCCCAGTCGGCACTCGATGACCACTTGCCCGGCAGCACCGCAATGGCCGAGTCGAGGTCAGCCACAATGGCCTTGTACGTGTCGGTGGTCGAGTTGCGGGGCAAGAAGTCATTGGCGCGAGCGTCAGGGCCTACCGCGTTGAGCGGGGTGAAACTCAGCGGTACGCCGCCATACACCCGCACTAGGTCGAAGTAGCGGAAGGCCCGGAAAAACTGAGCCTGCGCCCGCAGGCGGGCTTTCGACTTGTCGGCAATCGAGCCGCTCTTTACATCCAGCAAAAACTGATTGATGGTGCGCAGCTTACCGTAGTTGTTGGTCGGGCTCAGGGCCGTGCCAAAGTCGCCTACATCGTTTACCTGCACGAGGCCATCTACATAGATGTTGTCGCCATACGATTCATCGGCAAGGGTAGCCGGGTTGACCGAGCCGATACCGGCCCCGGTTTGTCCGCCCCAGGTGGGTAGGTTCTGGTCGTAGATGTAGTTGAGGTTGAGATTAGCCAACGTCGAGTCAGAATAAATCAGGCTGCCGTTGATGGCGCTCAGGTTTTGTTTATCCAGTACCTTATCGCAGCTGCTCAGGGCCAGGCCCGAGCCGATGGCTAGCGCCAAGAAGTATATTGATTTCATGGGTAGGGGTGGGGAAAGGGATTACAAGCTCACATTTACCCCCAGCGATAGGGTGCGGATGGTGGGGTAGGAGTCGAAAGCCCCCGAGTACGTTTTGTAGCTGTAGGGATTGTAGAAGTTGAGCGGGTTCACGGCCACGAAGAACACGTTCATGCTGCTCATGTGCAGGCGGTTGGTAAAGGCTGCCGGCAAGGCATAAGAGATGTTGGCATTGCGCATGCTCGCCGTAAACGCGCTGCGGAACCAGAACTCCGACGTGTAGCTGTTGGTGCCGCTGTTGGCCGTGGCGTAGTAAGGGCTGGGGTAAGCCGCGTTGGGGTTATCCGGCGTCCAGTGGTCGGCCCAAAACTCGGGGCGGTTGATAGTAGCCGTGGCGGCCGCCCGGGCGCCCGACTCTACGGTAGCTTGCCCGCCGTACGACAGGCCCATCGTGGCCGAAATGGTCAGCGACTTGTAGGTGATGCTGGGGTTGAAGCCGACCGAGTAGTGGTTGCTGGACTTAGGAGTCAGGTAGTCTTGGTCGGCATCCGTGATGATACCATCTGGGGCCGCGTAGGTGCCATCGGCTTGTTTGGGGCCACGCACGTCGTTGTAGACCAGCATACCGAGCGCGGGCTTCACGCCAGCGATGGTGTAGTTGGGGTGAGCCGAGTTGAATGCATCGAGGTCGGCCTGCGTGCGCAGGAAGCCCGCGTAGTGGTAGCCAAACACGCCCTGGTCGCTTGACTGGCCAGTGGGGTCGAGGTAGGTATTGAGCTGGCCCTTGGGCACATCTATCAGTATCTGCTTGTTATCGCTCCAGGTGAAGAACGTGTTCAGGCGAAAGCTGAAGTCCTTGGTAATGCGATTGTTATAACCCAGCGATATTTCGTAGCCGAAGCCATTGACCGAAGCATAGTTTTCGGAGGGCAGGGTAGCACCCACCACCAGCGGCACCGCGCTCGTGATAGAGGTGAGCATGTTGTAGCGGTGGTCGTAGAACCCATCTGCCGTAAACGAGATACGGCCATCGAGGAAGCGAGCGTCTATGCCTACGTTATACTTGGTGTCGTCGTCCCAGCGGGCGTAGGGGTTAGCCATCGCGTTGTTAGGCGTGATAACGAGCGGCCGGTCGCTGTTGCCGCCAAATACTGCGCCCTTGCCCAGCTGAATAGCGTAGCTGGTGAGGTAGTTGTAGGGGCGAGTAGCATCGCCACCGAGAGCTCCTATCGAACCGCGAAGTTTCAGGAAGTTCACCGCCGTGATGTTATTGCGGAAGAAGGGTTCTTCCGAGATAACCCAGCCCACCGACAGCGAGGGGAACAGCCCCCAGCGGTACTTAGGCGCAAAGTTGGTGCTGGCGTCGTAGCGCACAGCCAGCTCGGCCAGGTACTTGTTGGCGTAGCTATAGTTGACGCGGCCAGCGTAGGAGAGCAAGCCAACTTCGGTCTGGGATTCGCTGGTGGTCTGGGTGCCAGTGGCGAAGTTCATGTTATCGAGCCCGCCCACAATCACACTTTCTATCATACCGACCACGCCGTCGGTGTAGGTTTCGGACTGTTCGAAGAAGGCCAGGGCCGAAATCTGGTGCTTGCCAAATTCCCGGTTGTAGTTGAGGTAGCCGTTGAGCTGGTAGCTGTTGTAGTTCACCGGGTTAATGCGCACAACGTCACCGTTCTTGATGGCCGTCGCGCCCAGCACGTCGCCGCCAAAAATGTGCTTGTGGTCGCCGAGCATCGAAAACCGGTACGTATTGTAGTACGTGCCAAACTGCTTGCCAAAGGTGTTGTCGATGGTTTTGCTGAACAGCAGCCGTGCTTGCAAGCCCTTGATGCCCGGAATCTCGTAGCTGATATTAGCCGTAAGGTTCAGGCCCGTGTACTTGGTATCGTTGTAGTTGCCAGTGGCTTGTGCCGCAAAAAAGTTGGTAGCCTCGATGGTGTTGGAATTGGCCGTCGAGGTCAGAATGGGCAGGCCATTGACATAAGGCGGGTTGAACTGCGAAGCGTAGAGCAAGCTCCGTACATCGTTCTCAATGTTTTCGCCGCCCTGCTTGAGGTAGTAGTTGTGCTTGTTGAACAGGCTGCCGCTAAATTGGAGCGACGCCGAAAGCCCTTTGGCCACCTTTACGTCGGTGCCAGCCCGGTAAGTCCACTTGTTAGACGAAGTGCCGCTGAAGTTGGAGTTTTGGTAGTTGTAGGAGAAGCCGGCGAAATACGTCACCCGTTCCGAGCCGCCGCTCATGTTCAGGGCGTGGCGCGTATTCAGCGCGGGTTTCCAGGCCATACGCAGCCAGTCGGTGTTGTGGTTGGCAAAGTACGCCAGCTCGTCGGGCGAGTAGATGGAGGGGTCGGTGTAGTTGCCATTAGCATCCTTCGCCGTTTTACCTGCCGCTATATTGAGGTCGTTGAGGTAAGTAGCCTGCTGCAAGCCGCTCATCATGTCGGGCAGCTTAGCCGCGTCGGCAACACCAGCCGAGCCGCTGTAGCTGAACTTTGGTGGGCCGTTCTGGCCGTGCTTGGTCGTGATGACCACTACCCCCTGGTTGGCCCGCGCGCCGTAGATGGCCGCAGCGGCGTCTTTCAGCACCGAGATGGCTTGCACCTCCGACTGGTCGAGCAGGTTAAAGTCGTCCTGCGTACGCACTACGTTATCAATCACGTAGAGCGGCTGCACCGTGCCACCATCTTTCGAGAGCAGGCTGGGGTTACGAACCGTAATCAAAGCCGGGTCGCCGGGCCGGCCGGTGCCGCCCGATACGCCCACGCCCGGCAGCTGGCCCGCGATGGTGGCCGAAAGCGTGCTCACGGGCAGGTTCTGGATGGCATTCATGTCCACCGAAGCCACCGAGCCCGTGAGGTGCGCCTTGGTCTGCGTGCCGTAGCCTACTACTACCACCTCATCGAGCGAGGCGTTGTCTTCTTCCATCCGCACCTCTACAGTGCCGCGCCCTTTTACTTCAATCTCCTGGGTTTTGAATCCGATAGAGCTGATAATCAACACTTCATTGCCGGTAGGCAGGTTGAAGTGAAATATCCCGTTGGCATCGCTGGCGGTACCTGTTTTCGTACCCCGGATGATAATGGTGGCCCCCGGTAGCGGGTTGCCTTTCGTGTCCATTACCTTGCCCTGAAAGGCAACGAGCACACCGGTCGGCGAGGTCAGGCTGGCAGCCGAAGCTGCCAGCGCAGGCTGCACCCCGAGCAGCGTGCCGCCTACTAGCAGCGCAGCCGCTAGGCGGGTAGGGGTAGCACCGGCCAGCGGCAGATGCGGGAGTAAAAAACGGGCCATATTGCAGTTTGGTGGGTGAAACTGAAGATTATAGAGAAGCGGAAGCTATTAATGGGCGGCTGCCGGGTCGGCAGCCTTGCGGGCTGCGATGCGGGCCTGCCAGTCTTTACCGGCCTGGTTCATGTCGATACCAGCCGCCGAGAGGTAATTGTTGATGCGCCCTTTGTACTTGCCAAACCAAGCGTGTTTGGCTTCCGACGTGCTGGCGTCCATGGCGTGCTCGCGGGCCTCGGTGAGCCAAGCCATCATCTGGGTTTTCTGCGCCGCCGTGAGGTTGGGCAGCATGTCTTCGTAGGCTGTCATCGTGATGGGCAGCACGCGGTACGTCATGCCATCCTTCACTTGGTCGACCTGCGCGGGTGTCAGGTAGCGGCCAAGCTGCTTGAGGTATTTACCGTGCAGCTTGTCGAGAGATGCCGTGGTCTGGTCTTCGATTTTTTTGGTCGCAGCCTCCGTTTTCTCGTCTTTCGGCTGCGCCTTGAGGGTAGCGAGCTCAGCTTTGCGCGCCTCGTGCACGTCGTTGAGCTGGCGGTATTGCCCGGCTATTACATCGCGCACTTTGGTGGCTTTGGCTTCGTCGGTGAGGCCGAGCGTAGCCACAATTTTGGCGGCGCGCTCAGTAATCGTGCGGGTATAAGCAGCTTCTTTGCTTTCGGTAGGTTGCTGCTCCTGAGCCACTGCGAGAGTAGCGCTGGCAGTGCTTAGCAAAGCGGTTAGTAGCAGGCTGCGAAAAGTGAAAAACATGCGTGGCGTAAGGTTTTGGGCAGTTGGAGACACTACCAGGATTACGACACGAATTTAGAGGCTTGATGAAGGGGGGATGGTACTTGTTTTTGCCAAGTTATTGTAGGAAATTATCATCAAAAACAAAGGCCAAATTGGGTGGAAAGTAAGTGCTTCCTCATTTTGTAGCGTACAAGCAATCAGCCCACTAAATCGTTCCACGCATTCAGGCTACCTATCTACAAGCTTTTCGATGTGCGCCACTGTGCTCACTATGCTCCGGCAACGGAATGGCTAGGATGCTACAGCCCAAGCTAAGCAGAAATGACCAGAAAAGACGGCTTTATACCTAGCTGATTGGGAGCATATCGCCAATAGTCTGAACGGGCAACGCCGCGCTCGCCGCAGTCACCGGTTTGCGCCGCCAGTAATTGGCCAGGATGGAGCCGGAGATGTTCATCCAAGGGCTAAACACGGCTGCTGGCAAGCCTACCGTGCCCAGCTTGCCCATGCTGCCAGCGAGGCCCGAGGCCATGCCGCCGTTTTGCAGCCCCACCTCGAAGGCCACCGTGCGGGCCGAGTTTTTATCAAGCCCAAACAACCGCCCAAGCCAGTAACCAAAGAAGTACCCCGCCGCATTGTGCAGCACCGCCACCAAGAAAAGTAAAAAGCCCACCTTTAGCAAGTTGTCGTGCCCCGCTGCCGTAGTCACGGCCGTGAAGTAGATGATGCCGAACATGGAGATGTACGGCATCAGGCTATCGAGCTGTACTACAGCTTTTGCCAATTGGTGATAGAGCACGCCCACTACCAGTGCCGCCAATAAGAAGCTGAAAATTTCCATCGCCTGAAGCATTTCGGCATTGGCGAATGTGTGCTCAAAAAATGCCCATAGACCCAAAGGCAGTGCAACCAGCCACCCGGCTGCCAACCCGGCCAAACTATATACCACACGCCGGCCCTGCGGCAGCGCAGTTTTGAGGTAGTCGTGCAGCAGCGCCGCCAGAATGGGCACAATGACAATCTTGATGATTTCCATCATCATATTCACAAACTTCACCTCGATGAGCGTGCCCGCCAGCAGCTTCAGCAATAAAGGAGTGAGGAACGGCGCGGCCAGCGTAGCCATCGCCGTGACCACTACTGAGAGCACCATATTGGCCCGCGCTAGGTACACCATCACATTGGAAGCCAGGCCGCTAGAGCACGAGCCAATGAGAATGATGCCCGCCGCGATTTCGGGCTCGAAGTGGAAAACGCGCGTCAGCAGAAAACCCATCAGCGGCATCACCGAGAAGTGGCAGAATAGCCCGATGAGCACGCCCCGCCCGGTGGTAGCCAGCCCCGTAAAGTCGCGGATACTCATCTGAATACCCATGCCGAACATCACCAGCTGCACCACTACCAGAATCAGCCATTTATTACGCAAATCGACGCCGCCCCAGTGTTTAAAGGCCTCAGGGTAAACCATGCCCGCCACCACGGCCACGATAATCCAAGCTGTGTATTGGTAGCTGCGTAGCAGCGGCACTGCCTTGATACCTAGTGCCAAGCCTACGGCCAGTACTACGGCGGCCGGTTGCCACAACGCCGCCTCGTGCCGGCCGATACCCAGTAGGAGCGCGATTGCCGCCAAGCCGCTTATCGCCAAACAAAGCTGAAAAAATCGGTTCATAGTCTGGGTGGGATATAGAATTGCGTAACTGGCTAACCAGGATTTCTCAGGCCAGCTCGGCAGCCAGGTGCTGGATGGCAATGCCGGGGCTGGCCAGAATGGGCACCACGCGGTCGGCCGCATCGAGGGTATCGACTACCCGCGCCATTGAGGCTTGGGCTAGCAGCACCACGTCTACCTTGGTTACCAGCTCTTTGAGCGCGGCGGCTACCATGCTGTCGTGGCGGGCGGCGTCGCCGCTCATCAGCGCGTCGAACGCGCCTTCGCAGAGTACGGAAGTCAGCTCAATGTCTTTGCCGGCCAAGGCGGCGCGGCGGCGCACCAGGTCGCTGGTGGGGCCGAGGGTGGTGGGCAGCGTGGCAATAACGCCGATGCGCCGGCCAGTTTGCACGGCTTGGTCGGCCATGGGCTGGTCGACGCGCAGCACGGGCACGCCCGTAAGGTCGGCCGCCATTTCGACCGCCGCGCCGATGGATGAGCACGTAACGAGCACATAGTCAGCCCCACCCGCCTCGGCCGAATTTACATAGCTAACTACGCGGCGAGCAACCGCAGGTGTCAACTCGCCTTCGCGGGTGATAGTTCTTACCAGGCTGTCATCGACGATATTGAATGTCTGTATGCCCGGCAGGTGCTCAGCGCACAGCTGCTGAAACACGGGTACCAGCGTGGCGGAGGTGTGGATGAGAGCAATGGTTTTGATTGCCATGAGTTAGTTAAGATTAGAATTTGAAAGACCTGTCATTGTCATGCTGAGCTTGCCGAAGCATCTCTACCGCTTCGTTGCATAAGCCCTAGCGAAGCGGTAGAGATGCTTCGGCAAGCTCAGCATGACTGTTGGTACTCAAGCATTCGCCCTTCGCGCAGCACGCCGAAATACTCCGGTGCTCCTACCTGCCCGCCTTTAAAATTGACCTCGACGCCGTGCAGCGGCGAGCCGAGCGCGGTGGCCCGGCACAACGGCGCGCCGGGGTACAGCGGGGCCAGCATTTCTACGGCTTCGATGCCCATGGCGCGGGCGGCGTAGCTGGAAGTATCGCCGCCGGCTACTACCACGCGGCGCACGCCCGTTTGGCGCACGGCTTCGCGGGCAATTTTCCCCAGTGCAGTACCCAGCTTTTCGGCCGATAGGTTTTGGGCCGGGCTGGCAGCGCCGCCAGCCGTATGCACAATAACGCTGTCGCCTTGCTGGAGAAAGGAAATGGCTTTCTGCTGATAAGCACCAAGTTCTCGCTCGTCGTCGGCCGCCAACTGCTGGGCATCCAGCACCACTTCGGCAAAGCCCTGCGCCTTGGCCCAGGCCACTTGCCCGGCCGTGACGGGCGAGCAGCTGCCCGACACCACTAGCAGCGGCGCGGCGCGGCCGGGATTTGGCCATTGCTGCACCGGCTGCAAGGTGCCATTTTGTGCCCAAAGCTGCCCCAGCGCCATTTCGATACCCGACGAGCCAACCGAAAACAGCGGCTCCGGCCCGGCCGCGCAGCCATCGATAGCCGCGCCGATGGCCAGCAATTGTTCGGTGTAAAGCGCGTCTATTAAGATGATTTCGGCCCCGGCCTGCACTTGGGCGGCCAGCGCGGCCTGTATGTCGGCCAGCGGCTGAGTGATTTGTAGAATATCCAGCAAGCCGATTTTTAGGTTAGTCTGGCTGGCGAGATGCAGGCGCAAGTCGCTTTCGTCAGCAGGCGTGACGGGGTGCCGGCTCATCGACGGGTGGCGGTCGAGCCGAAAAATGCCGCCCGCGCTGCCAATGCCCAGCCGTGCAAACAAGTTGCCGAAGGCGCAATAGCGCCCCAGCGGCGGCGCGGCCACCAGCAGCGGCACAAATGGGTTGTTGAATACGCTGCGCCCCACCTCAATAGCCCGCCCGATGCTGCCGATAATAGGCGACGAATCGAACGTAGAGCACACCTTATAATGCACATGTCGCGGCCCCAGCGCCCGCAGCTGCGCAAAGGCTGGCTCCAGCGCCGCTTGCATAGCCTCGGGCGGCATGGCGCGGGTGAGGCCGGCCACACCGATAGCCGTTAGGCCGGGATAGGCGGCGAGCTGGGCCGGCGTGGGCGGCTCGATGAACAGGGCCGTGCGCGCCCCGGCCCGGCTCAAAAATTCCAGCGCGTCGGTGCTGCCGGTGAAGTCGTCGCCATAATAGGCGAGGAGTAGCTGCGCGCTCATTGGCCGCCAAATTTTTGAACTGAGGCCGCAAACTCGGGGTATTGCGCGGCAGCTTCGGGCAAACTGAGGCCATCTACTGCGCCCTCCCAGGCTTGCTGCAAGGCCAGCACGCCTGCGGCCGGCCCCATGGGGTGCGCCAGAATGCCGCCGCCCGCCATGTAAAGCAGGTCGGTGGTGTGAGTGCGGCGGTAGGTTTCAAACGCCTGCCCGCCCCACTGGCCCGACGACACTACCGGCAGCACCGAGTAGCCACCCAGCAGCGGCGTCAGGCACGCTTCGATGGATTGCACCACGCTGTCGTCCGATTCCCAAAACTTGTTTTGAATACCATTGACGTGCAGCTGGTCGACGCCAGCCAGCCGCCAGAGTTTTTGGTAAGCTTTAAAATCAATGCCCAACAATGGGTGCCGCGTGAGCATGCCCCAGCCGTTGCGGTGGCCGTGGATGGCCAGCGCCCGCTGGTCGCAGATTTTACGTGTGCCCGCCAGGCCCACACTGTTGATGCTCACCATGGCGCAGGTGCCGCCGCTGCGCACCACGTACTCGTAGCGCCGCAGCATCTCGTCGATTTCGCCGCTGATGTTGAAGGCGTACATAATTTTCTTGCCTGTGCGGTCGGCGTGGCGGTTGATGACGTTCATCACGGCATCGACGCGGGCCTCGAAGGGCGAGTTGGCCGCAGCGGCTTGTAGTTCGTCGTCTTTCACGAAGTCGATGCCGGCTTCGGCCAGCGTGCCGACCAGCCCGGCGGTTTGCTCGGGGGTGAGGCCGATGCTGGGCTTGATGATGGTGCCGATGAGGGGGCGCTGCGCCACGCTTGTCAGCGCCCGGCAGCCGGCCACGCCGAAAGCCGGCCCGGCGAAATGCGCTGCGTACGACTCCGGTACGTCAATATCCAGTAGCTTTAACCCGGTAAACTGCCTGATTTCATACAGATTACCTTGTAGCGTAGACACCAGCAGCGGCAGGTTATACCCAAAATTCTCCACCGACCACGATACCCGTACTAGTGCCCGCTGGTAGGTGCCAGTGGGGCTCGAGGCACCCGGAATAGCTGGCTCACGTACCGTTTCCAGGTGCTCAACCGACTCGACGCGGGCAGCGAAGCGCTGCTTTAGCTCGGCCGTTTCACCCGGCACCGCCACAAACGTACCCGAGGACTGCTCGCCCGCCAGCACGGCGGCGGCATCTTCGGGGCGGAAGGGGGTTTCGATGTAGTACGTGGCGGTAATGCGCTCCATGTGTGTAGCGGACTTTTAATCCGCGAGTCAGTAATTTAAAAAGGCGATTCAGATAAGACTACTCACACGCGGACTGAAAGTCCGCGCTACATCACCCCTGAAAAACCGACTTCAAAAAAGCCGCATTGGCTCCGAAATTCTTTTTCACGTTGCGTGCGTCGTTGGCATCGCGCGAGCGCTCTATCACCAGCCAGCCCTGCCAGCCGATATCGGCTAGCGTTTGCTTAACCTTTTGCATATCAAGCCGGGTGTTGTTCTGGAGCCACACGCCATCCTCGTCGGTAGCGTGAATCTGGCAGATGCGCTTGCGGCCCAGGATGCGCAGCTCCTCGTTGAGGTCGCGGCCTTCCTTGAGCGGGTTCGAGAAGTTGAAATAAATCTGAATGTGCTTCGAGCCGATGTCATTCAGCAAGGCTACTTCGCCCTTCGCATCCAGGGCGGTTTCGATGCCCACGATTACGCCCGCTTTTTGAGCCATTTTGCCCACCACTTTTAGCCGCTCCACGATGGCGGGGCGCAGCTCGGGGTTTTTGCGCAGGTCGCCCTGGGTGCCGAGGGGCAGGAAGGCCACTTTTACATTAAGCGCCTTCATGGTATCGAAGCAGTCTTGCAGCATGCGCTCGTAGGTGGGGCGCGTGGCGAAGGACTGGGCATAAAACCCGGTCATGGCCAGCGAGCATATTTCGAGGTTTAGCTCCTTGGCCTTGTCAATAAACTGCTGGCGTATTTCGGGCTTGGCGAGCTGGTTGTCAAAGGTTTCGCGCTGGCCCAAGCCGCCCATGTCCACTTCTACGCCATCGGCCCCAATGTCTTTGGTGAGCTGGAGGGCGCCGAGCTTCTGGCGCTTCAGTATCATCAAGTCCACGACGGCGATTTTATACACCAGCTTCTTCGGCTTGCGGGCAAAGCCGGCTTGCGGCAGTAGTAAGCTGGCGAGGAGGAGCGAGCCGGCCCCGAGAAAATCGCGCCGGGTGAGTGCAGTTTGGTTCATGGGTGGGTGAGGTTAGCGGTCGGTGCGAAAGGGCCGGGCCGGCAGCCCAGCTTCAGAAAACAGGTTGGGCTGCGCCACTTCGCTCCAGCCAAAGCGCACTGCTACCGGGTGCGGCACTTGCGCCGCCGATACCAGCACCTGCTGGCCCTGGAGGCGGGCTTGCGCGGATACAAACACGCCATCGGCCCCGGCTATGGTGAAATTGGTTAGCGGCTGACCGTCGTTACTGATAAGCCGGCCAGCGCTCGCAAACGACACCGTAGCTACCGCGCCTTTCACTTTCAGGCTGCGAAACACGGGGCCTTCGGCCACCACGCCGGGCGCATGGTAGGTGTCGGCGAGGGCCAGCAAAGCCAGCCGCCGCCCGATTTCCCACTTAAAGCCGGGGTGAATGCCGCCTTCGGTGTTGGCCAGGTCGGTGGTTTCAATCATGCCCGTGTGCGGGACTTGCAAAACGGCCGCCTGCGCTTCGCGGAAGCGGGGCAGCGTTTCCGGCGTCAGCACCACTTTGTCGTGGGTGTCGGAGTACTTGAAGGGAGCCAGCGACACGTAGTAGAAGGGCAGCGCCGGGTCGCCCCAGGCGGCGCGCCAGCTGCTTATCAGCGTGCGCATTTTGGCGGTGTAGGTGGTGGTTTCGGCCAGGAAGCAGTTGCTTTCGCCTTGGTACCAGAGGAAGCCGCGCATCGTGAGCGGCACTAGCGGCCGAATCATCGGCTCCCAAAATTTGCCCGGCTCGCCGTCTACTTTCTGGCCAGCAAAGGCTGGGTCTTGCTGAAAAGCCGTTTCCGAAACCCAGGGCTCGATGCGGCTGCCCGGCACGGCCGACGAAATCATGCCCACCGGCACGTGGAGGCGGCTTTGCAGCTCCTTGGCAAAGAAGTACGCCGCCGCCGAAAACGAGCGTAGCGCCGAGTCTTCGGCCACGGCCCAGCCCCGGTGCAAGGAGTCGGGCTTAGCCAGCTCCTTGCGGTTGACCAGGAAAATGCGGATGGCGGGATTGTGGGCCGTTTGCAGCTCATCGACTGGGTTGGGGCCGGGTACATTGGGGCGCGTCACCTTGCTGTTTTTGCGCATGGTGTACTCCATGTTCGATTGGCCTGAGCAGAGCCACACTTCGCCCACTAATACATTGTGTAGCACAATGGTATTGCGGCCGCTGATAGTCAGGTCGGCCGGCGTGGCCGAGGCTGCGAGCGGCTTTAGCATCACCTGCCAGCGGCCGGCAGCATCGGCCACGGTCCGCGAGTTTTGGCCAGCAAACTGCACCATTACGGCTTCGCTGGGCGCAGCTGTGCCCCAGATGGCCACGGGCTTCTCACGCTGCAATACCATGTTATGGCCCAGCACGCGGGGCAGGGTTACGTTGGCTTCAGCGGGCACACCCAGCGCAAATAAGAGCAGGCAAAACAGCGCGTTTTTCATAGAGCTATTTCTTCACCAGCCACAGCACCTCCGCCCCGTTGCCAGCGCTGGCCAGCGTCACGGCCGGGCCGGCTTTTACGGTTTCCTTTTTATCCGTTATGGTCCCGGTTTTGGGGTCGATATGTCGCACGCTGAACGTGCCAGTCAGGTTCGATAAATCGAGCGACACGGCGCTTTCGCGGTACAGCAACAGGCCCGTTTTACCATCGCTTATGGCCCACTGGCCGGCCGGTTTACCGGGCAACTCCAGCGGGGTCATGCCCGCGGCAGCGGTGGCAAAGCGCACATCATTTACGCGGGGCACGTTTGCCATAGAGCCGCCCGCCAGCAGCACCGCCCAGCCAAAAGCATCGTAGCCATCGGCCGAGTACAGCACGGCTTTCTCAGGAAATTGCTGCCGGTACTCACGCACCGCCCGGTACACCTGCTCGAACGAGCTGCGCTTGGGCGGCGTGAGGCGGGCGTGCTGGCGTGGGGCCAGGTTTTGGCCACCAGCCGGGGCGTAGGCCGTGCCGTTGAACTGGTAGTGCCAGTAATTTATGTCAATGACATCGACCACTTTAGCGCGGGCTGGGTCGGCTAGGATGGCATCCTGCACGTCCTTGGTGGTGCTGAGGGCGATGAGCGGGTGCTGGCCTGTTTCGGTTTCCCACTCTTTAATGGTATCGAGCCAAAACTGCACAAAAGTCAGCGGCCCCGTAAACTCGGCCCCGATGAGGTGAATAACGCCCGACTTACCCACGAAGTTGTTGAGATTCTGGCGAATAAACGCCCGGTGCAACGGCCGCCGCGTGGCATCGGTCACATCATAAAACTGCTCGGCCATGAATATCCGCTTGTCACCTGCGTAAGGTGCGGGCTCGGGAAAGCCGGTGTTGTTGATGTTGTTGACCGGCCGCCATGGGAAGTCGGCGTAGTGCGCTCCAGCCTCGATAATATTATGTTGGAAATAATGCTCATTAAGCAATACCAAACTCTTTTGGTCGGCCAGGTCGGCGTATTGGGCCAGCCGGCCCCAATACCACTTATTATACTTCGTGAGGTCGTATTTGCTTAGTCCATCCCAGGCCTGGCCCTGCCCGCTGCGGGCGAAGGGCAGCTCATAAAAAGGAGCCCACGTTTCGCCATCCATGCGCCGGATGCGCTCGTGGTCATCGCGCCGGCGCTCGTACCAGAGACCGTAGTTGTGGCTCAGCGCCACCACGTTGCCAGCCCGCAGCGAGTCGGTCATGCTGGCCAAATCGTCGGTGAGGCCGCGTCCGGTGAAGCCGGGCACGAAGCGCGTGACGTGCGCTTTGGCTTGCGGCAGGAAGAAGGGGCGGGCGCTGCCATTCCACCAGGGTACTTCCTGGCGGCGGCCCAGCACGAGAGCATCGCCGCGCACTACCACGCCCCGTACCACCCGCATGGCGGGCGCGCTGACGGGCGCGGCAGGCGCTTTCACGCCTAACTTATCAATGGTTGGAGCCGAATTCTGGGTGGGAATAGGTTGGCGGCTAGCCGCCGCGTCGATGAGCGCTACCAGGGTAGGAGCGGGGGTAACGGAAAGACGCGTAAGCTCTTGCGCCACGGCCACTTTGGGGCTGCTCGATGCCTCAGTGGGCACTGGCAGCAGGATGGCGCGGGCTTTAGCGCTCTCGCCGAGCCGGTCGGTAAGCTGCGCGTAGTAGAGGCTGCGCGGGTTGATGTTTTCGTTGGATTGGTCCCAGTAGCCATTACCGCCAAACTGCGCCCAGGTGCCGAAAGCCCAGTTTTGGGCCGTGGGCGGCTGGTAGCAGTCGACGCGGGCGGCGGTGCATTGCCAGAGCACACTGTTGGCCACGGCCCAGCCGGCGCCCTGCCCGTCCTGTTCGCGGTTGCCAAAGCGCAGCGCCTGGCCGTATTCTTTCACGATATCAAACAGCACGCCCGACGCCCAACTATCGATGCCGCCGCTGAAGCTCAGCGCCTGCTCGGCCTCGCACTGCACGAAGGCATTGGGGCCGGCCGCGCAGTAGCCCACGGCAAAATCGTGATAGCCATTTTCGGCATATAGCCGCTGAAACAGCGTCTGCGAGCCCAGGGTGTAAAAGGTATTGCGCCGCTCGTTGCCGATTTCCGATACCGGCTCCGTCGATTTGCAGTCCTCCACCGTGAGGCGGCGCACCGTGGCGTGGGCCAGCACCGCTGAGCCCGCGAAGTGCCGGAACGCTACTTGGCGCACCCAGGCATCCTGGGCGTTTTCGAGGTCGATGGCTACCCAGCGGTGGTTTTCGTCCTTCGGGTTTTCGGCGTCGGTGGTCGATTCCAGCCGGAGGTTTTCGACTCCGACTTGCGTTATCAAACCCGGCCAGGTGTAGCGGGCCACGGTGCCGCTGCCGTAGGTTTTGTCGAGCGCGGTGGTCAGCGGTGCATCCAGGGTGATGCCGTTGGCATCTGCGGCCACTACTTGCCGGTCCCAGCTTACCTCGCGCTGGCCGGGCTTCCAGCCCAGCGCCGACACGCCGCCGCCGAAGGTTTCCATGCCCAGCTTCTTAATCCAAGCGGCGGTGCTGGGTCGGCGTATTGTCACTCGGTCGCCTACTTTAAAAGCCGTCGGATTGGCGACTTTCAGCGTGCGGGCGTTCACTGGTACGTAGTTGGCCGTGATGGCTTGGGCGGCTTCAACCTTACGGTCGTCGCGCCCGCTCACCGTAATCAAATGGTCGCGGCTAAAGCCGGTGCCAACCAACACTGTGCCGCCATCGCCCATGCCGCTGCCGCGCAGCACCACGCCCGAAGCGCGGATAAATAGCCGGCCAGCCACTTCGTAAGTACCTTTTTCCAAAAGTACCGCTCCCCGTAGCCCGTCTTTGCCCAGCGGCAGCCCGGCTACATAGTCGAGCGCCGATTGAATGCGTGCCGTGGCATCGCCCGCCCGCGCCGGCACCGTTACTTTAATTGTCGCCGTTGGGATAGCCGCCTCGCCCGCCCGGTAGCCGCAATACGAAAAATCGGGCACCCGATTGCCCAGCGAGTCGGGCGCGTAGCTCAGCTTGCCATCCTTATACTCGATGGGCGCGGGCGGCGGCACCGGTTTGGGTGGCTTGGGTTGCGCGGCTGCTGGCAGGGCGAGCAGGGTGAGGAAAAAGGTGAATTTGCGCACGAGCGGGTGGGAAAAGTAGCGCGGATTCTGTGAGTCCGCGAGTGGGTGGCGTCGTCCGAACCGGGGAGCCTCACCCCCAGCCCCCGAAAAATGCTTTTGACGCATTTCCAAAAAAGAGGGGGGCCGGACGATTATTTGACCAGGACTAAAACTGGAAGCTAAGGCTAGAAACCAGTTCCCCCTCTCTTTTGGAGAGGGGGCTAGGGGGTGAGGTCCGCGTGCGGGAACTTCTACATCTTCGTCAGTCCGCTGCCCATTTCCACGCCGCCCACTGGCTTCACGTCCTGCACGTTCACGAGGCCGTTGAGGTAGTTTTCGATGTTGGCGTAGCCGTTCTTGGCAATCATCCCCGCGTCGGCGGCGCTGCTGGGGTTGAGGCCGTTCTTCTTTTCGTAGTCGTCAGGCATCCCGTCCTTGTCGGCGTCGGCGTAAGGCTTGCCGGCGTAAGTGGGGTAGCCACCCACCTGGATGGGGTCGGTGATAATGCCGTTTTTGTACGAATCAATCGGCAGGCGGCGGTGCTGAAACTGCGTGGTTGGCAGCTTCACATCCTTGATATAATCGATTTTGCCAGTACGTACCTGCGTGATGACGCGGGTATCCACGGGGTCGCGCTTGGGCAGGGTGGCGCCGGCGTGGTCCAGCACGTAAGTGTAGGCCTTGTCGGCGGGCAGCATAGTGAGGTCGGGCATCGGCAGGGGCGAGTTTACGCGCATTTCGGCGGTGTACTTGCCGGCGTCGGGTAGCTCCTCTACCTGCACGCCGCCATCCCAGTTATCCTTGGTTACCTTGGCGTTGCCGTCCACAATGTTACCGGCCACGTAGGCACGGCCGTATACTTGGTACTTCAGCTTGCTACGGCCCGACTCGGGCTTCAGAATGCGGTGGCCGATGTTGGCATCCTTGGGCGTTTCGGGGCCGGGCTTGTAGTAGTTGTTGATGATATTGTACATGGCCCGGTAGTCACCGCCGTCGGTCGAGCGGTGCACCCAGTTGAACATCACGTTGTTCACAAAATTTAAAAACCAGTTCCAGCCAATCGACGGGTGGCGGCCTGCATTATCGGCCCACAGGTTGCGCATAAACGAGCAGTTTTCGCCGCCCAGCGTGCTGCCAAATGCGTGGTTCCAGGTGTCGAGCGACTCCGAGAAAATAGAGTTCTGAATCGTGATGTTCACCGTGCCCAGCTTCTGCTCCGCAATGCCGGTGCTGTCGTTGTACATGTGGCGGTACATCGACATATTTTCGTCCAGGCCCCAACTGGCCGACACGTGGTCAATCATGATGTTGCCCACCGGGTTGCCCCCGATGGCGTCGTCGCGCCGCCCCACGTTGGTTTCACCCCGCCGGAAACGCATGTAGCGAATCAGCACATCGTGGGTATTCAGCCACACCGACTCGCCGGCCACGCACACGCCATCGCCGGGCGCGCTCTGGCCCTCTATGGTGATGTAGGGAGCCCGAATAATGAGCGGGCTTTTAATGCGAATAATGCCGGCCACGTTGAACACTACAATACGTGCGCCACCTTGCTCGCAGGCCTCGCGCAGGGTGCCCGGCCCGCGGTCCTCCAGGCTCGTGACCACGATAACCCGGCCGCCGCGCCCGCCAAATGTATGTGCTCCACCGCCTTCGGCGCCCGGAAACGCCAGCATTGGCGACTGCGGCAAATCAATCGGCCGGGCCGCCCACGGAATGTAGGGCTTGCCCTGTTGGGCCTCCTTCTTGATAATTGGATACGCTTTATTCCAAGCAATGTCCGACTGTCGGCGTTCCTCAGCCATCAGGGCATCGCTGGCCTTCTGCACGTCGGGCGGAATGGACGGGTACTGCGCCCGCGCCAGTTGCGGCAACAAAGAGAGAACGGCCAGGGAGCCCAGCGAAGCGAATTGTTTTTTCATGGACGAGGTGGGATTTTACCAAGGCGAAATAAGCGGGTGTAAGTGGTTACTCGCTGTACCATTTTTCCGAGCATTTGTACGATGTTAGCATGTGGGCTAGCCTCGTCCCCAACCTCTTTCCTGTGGGGGAGGGGAGCCGGACGAATGAGGGGTGAATTATTGAAGAATGCATGAAAAAGCGCCTTATTCGGCATGCCGACTTTGTGCAGAATGCTTCTCAGCGTCCAGTTCCCTTCCCCCGCAGGGGAGGGGCTAGGGGTGAAGCTAGCAATGGCAATATGTTATAAGAGCCAGAGAAGATGCTATAAATCGGGCTTGCGCAAGCGCCCTACTTTTGATGCCGGTATAATGCCACTGGAGCTATCGAAAATAAACTGTGCGTCAATGAACCGAAGGTTGTGGAAGCAATTTGCTGCTAGTTGTTTAGTGCTGAGCTGCCTCCTGCTTCGGGCCATTGGCGCGCATGGTGCGGGGGTAGCTCCGCAGCCTTTGGCCCGTACCCTTGTGCTACCCACCCATGCCCATGCGCGCCTGCGCTACGGAGCCGAGCGCCTGGCCGCTGCGCTGCGGGCGGCGGGCTACAGCGTGCAAGTGCAGCAGCAGGATAAACTACTGCCAAAAAAAGGCCTCATACTAATAGGCCTGGCTACTGACCCGCTGGTGCGCCAAGCCGCCACCACCGTGCCACCAGCCACCGGCAAAGCGCCGGGCAAGGAAGGCTTTTCGATACTATCGACTAAGAACGAAACTGTTATCATCAGCGGAACCGACAATTCGGGGGCGCTCTACGGCTGCCTCGAACTGGCCGACCAGGTGAAAAAACAGGGCAAGCTGGGCGAGCATATTCACTTCACCGACCAGCCCGAAATGGTGCTGCGCGGCACCTGCGTGGGCCTGCAAAAGCCGTACTACCTGCCCGGCCGCACCGTGTACGAGTATCCCTACACGCCCGAAACCTTCCCATGGTTTTACGACAAAGCGCTGTGGGTGAAGTATCTCGACCAGCTGGTGGAGAACCGCTACAACTCGCTCTACCTCTGGAACGGCCATCCCTTCGCCTCGCTGGTGCGCCTCAAAGACTACCCCTACGCGGTGGAGGTCGACGATGCCACATTCAAGAAAAACGAGGAGATGTACCGCTTCCTCACCGAGGAGGCCGACAAGCGCGGCATTTGGGTTATTCAGATGTTTTACAACATCATCGTTTCCAAGCCCTTTGCTGAGCACCACGGCATTAAAACCCAGGACCGCGCCCGACCCATTGTGCCGCTCATTGCCGATTACACGCGCAAGTCCATTGCGGCTTTTGTGGAGAAATACCCCCACGCCGGCCTGATGGTGGCGCTGGGCGAAGCGATGGAAGGCGTGGGGCAGGATGATATCGACTGGTTTACGAAAACCATTATCCCCGGCGTGCAAGACGGGTTGAAGGCGCTGGGCCAAACCGAGCAGCCGCCCATTGTGCTGCGCGCCCACGACACCGATGCCCCCAGCGTAATAAAGGCCGCGCTGCCGCTTTATAAAAACCTCTACACCGAGGCCAAATTCAACGGCGAGGCGCTGACTACCTACACCCCGCGCGGCTCGTGGGCGGCGCTGCACCGGCAGCTCAGTAGCATGAATTCGGTGCAGATTGAGAACGTGCACATTCTGGCCAATCTGGAGCCATTCCGCTACGGCTCAGCCGATTTTATTCAGAAATCGGTGCAGGCCATGCATACTATTTACGGGGCCAACGGCCTGCACCTCTACCCCGAGTCGTCGTACTGGGACTGGCCCTACAGCGCCGACAAGGTGCCAGGCCGCGAGCTGGAACTGGAGCGCGACTGGCTGTGGTACGCCGAGTGGGCGCGCTACGCCTGGCGCGCTGACCGCCCGCGCCCGGCCGAAATCGACTACTGGAGCCAGCGCTTGGCCGGGCAGTTTGGCTGCGATGCCGCGGCCGGCAAGCACATTCTGGAAGCCTACGAGCAGTCGGGCGAAATAGCGCCCAAGCTGCTGCGTCGCTACGGCATCACCGACGGCAACCGCCAAACCCTGACGCTGGGCATGCTCATGAACCAGCTCATCGACCCCAAGCGCTACGGGTTGTTTACGCTGCTGTACGATTCGGAATCGCCGGAGGGTGAGATGATTATCGAATATGCTGAGAAGGAAGCGAAAGGGGAGAAGCACATCGGCGAAACCCCGCCGCAAATAGCCGACGAGGTAGTAGCCCACGGCCAGAAAGCGGTGGCTGCCATAGAGCGGGCTGCGCCGGGCATCACGAAAAACAAAGACGAGTTTGCGCGGCTCAAAAACGATATGTACTGCTACGATGCGCTGGCCAATTTCTACGCCGAGAAGGCGCGGGCGGCCTTGCAGGTATTGCGCTACAAATACTCGAAAAACGTGGCCGACCTCGAAGCCGCCGTGCCCTACCTGCAACGCAGCGTGCAGCAGTGGCAAACGCTGACCGAGCGCACCAAGGATACGTACCTGTATGCCAACAGCATGCAAACCGCACAACGCAAAATACCCATGCGCGGCGTGGATGGCACGTATAAAACGTGGGTCGAAATGCTGCCCGTGTACCAGCGCGAGCTGGCCGACTTTCGCCACCGCCTCGACTCGCTGAAAACCACTAAAGCTCCGGCAGTGGTCGCGCAGCCCGTGGCCCTGCGCCCCGCCCAGGTGAAGCTGCTTACCCCGGCCACTACTTACACGCTGGCCGCCGGCCAAGCCGTTTTTGCTGATACTACGGCCACCTTCGCGGCCCTCGCGCCCGAGCTGCTGGGGCTGCAAGGCTTGCGCCTGAGCCGGGCGCAGCAGGTAGCGCAGGGCACCGAAATCCGCTTCACCACCACCAAGCCGGTGCAGGTGCTGGTGGGCTATTTCACCAAGAAAAGCCCCCGCTACCTGCCCCCGCCCACCCTCGAAATCGACGCCAGCGCCAACGACTACGGCCAGGCCGATGCCAAGCTCAGCAATGCCTTGGCTATCAGTGGGCTGCCTGCGGTCAATGTGCATACCTTCAGCTTCAAGCCCGGCACCCACACGCTCAGCCTGAGCCGGGGAGCCTGCCTGATACTCGGCTTTGTAGACGCCAGCCAGCCCGTGCCCACCCGCAATGCCGGCCTGGGCAGCGCGGCCAAAACCGGGCAGGAGCTAGACTGGCTGTTTGAGTAAACCGGTAGCGCGGATTTTTAGTCCGCAACTTCGGACTGTCTATTAACTCGCGGACTAAAAGTCCGCGCTACTACTTCCATGAATCCCACCCGTTTCGCCCTCGCTCTCCTCTTGCTCGGCGCGGCCCCGGCGGCCAGCCCAGTGCTCAGCCCCGAGTTGCTGCGCACCAGCGTGGCCCGCTTCAATGCGCTGGACAAGGAAGACGTTATCAACCTCATTCCCAATGCGGAGGCGGCCGACTGGCTGGCCCGCGAGGTGCCGTTGTTTGAGTGCCCCGACTCGGCCATTCAGCAGGCGTATTACTACCGCTGGTGGGCTTTCCGCAAGCACCTCAAGCAAACGCCTGATGGCTACGTGTTCACCGAATTCATCACCCCGATGAAGCACGCCGGGCCGTATAACACCATCAGCAGCGCCCTGGGCCACCACCTCAACGAGGCGCGTTGGCTGCACGACCCCAAGTACGTAGAGCAGTACACCAAATTTTGGCTGGAAGCCAAGCAGCCGCAGGTGACTACCAAGCTGCACAGCTTTAGCAGCTGGCTGCCCGATGCGGTGTATAGCCTATATGAAGTGAATGATAATAAGGCGTTTGTGCAGGAGCTATTGCCCGCGCTGAATGCCGACTACCGGCAGTGGGAAAAGGAGCGCAAACTGCCCAATGGCCTGTTCTGGCAGTACGATGTGAAGGACGCGATGGAAGAATCCATCAGCGGCGGGCGCAAGGAGCAAAACGTGCGCCCCACCATCAATAGCTACATGTATGGCAATGCCAAAGCGCTGGCGGCCATGTATAAGCTCACCAAAAACGACAGCCTCGAACGCAAATACGCGCTGAAAGCCAAGCAGCTGCGCGCCGATGTGCTAAAAACCCTCTGGGACCCCAAAGCTGATTTCTTCAAGGTGCAGTACGCCAAAGGCGGCTTGTGTGAGGCGCGGGAAGAGCTAGGCTACATTCCGTGGTATTTTGACCTGCCCGCCGACAAGCCGCAGTACGCCCGGCAGTGGGCGCAGCTCATCGACGAAGGCGGCTTCAAAGCGCCCTGGGGCATCACCACGGCCGAGCGGCGGGCGCCCGGCTTCCGCACCCACGGCTCGGGCCACGGCTGCGAGTGGGACGGCGCGGTGTGGCCCTACGCCACTACCCAAACCCTGAAAGGCCTCGCCAATCTGCTCACCGACTACAAAAACCACGGCACCATGACGCCGCAGGTGTACTACGACGAGCTGCATAAATACGCGCTGTCATTTCGCAAAAACGGCCAACCCTACCTTGGTGAATATCAAGACGAAAAGAACGGCGAATGGCTGAAAGGCGACAACCCGCGCAGCAGCTATTACAACCACTCAGGCTTCGCCGATTTAGTCATAACCGGCCTCGTCGGTCTGAAACCACGCCCCGACAACGTGGTGGAGGTGGTACCCTTAGTGCCTGCTGGGCAGTGGGATTATTTCTGCCTCGACCAGGTGCGCTACCATGGCCGTATGCTCACGGTATTGTGGGATAAGACGGGGGCAAAATACGGCAAAGGGCAGGGCCTGCGGGTGCTGGCAGATGGGAAGGAAATTGCGCAGGCCAGCGAGTTGAAGAAGGTGACTGGTAAGATTTAACCCAGCTGCGTGGACCTCACCCCCCAGCCCC